>CALXEM010000102.1 GCA_944387335.1 uncultured Clostridia bacterium
CAGGTGTCTTCGTCCATTACGATAAGTCCACCTGAGCCCATCATTGAGCCTATTGCAATAAGGTTATCGTAATCTATCGGAACATCGAGGTGTTCAGCAGGGATACATCCACCGGAAGGTCCGCCTGTCTGAGCGGCTTTGAACTTCTTGCCGTTAGGAATACCGCCGCCTATCTCCTCGACTATCTCACGCAGTGTAGTTCCCATAGGAACCTCTACAAGTCCCGTGTTGTGTATCTTTCCGCCGAGTGCGAATACCTTTGTACCCTTTGATTTCTCGGTACCCATTGAGGCAAACCAATCTGCTCCCTTTAAGATTATCTGCGGAATATTTGCATATGTCTCAACGTTGTTGAGAACGGTAGGACGTCCGAAAAGTCCCTTTACAGCTGGGAACGGAGGACGTACTCTCGGCTCGCCGCGGTGTCCCTCGATAGATGTCATAAGAGCTGTTTCCTCGCCGCATACAAATGCGCCCGCTCCAAGCCTTATATCAACGTCAAAGTCAAATCCGCTTCCGAGTATGTTTTTGCCGAGCAGTCCCTGCTCTCTTGCCTGATTTATAGCAACCTGAAGTCTGTGTACAGCTATCGGATATTCTGCACGGACATATACATAACCCTGATTTGCGCCTATTGCATATCCGGCTATTGCCATAGCCTCAATTACAACATGCGGGTCGCCCTCGAGAACAGAACGGTCCATAAATGCGCCCGGATCTCCCTCGTCAGCGTTGCAGGCAACGTATTTCTGTCCCTCAGGCTGATTTTTTGCGAATGTCCATTTAAGTCCTGTCGGGAAGCCGCCGCCGCCGCGTCCTCTGAGTCCTGAATCCTTAATGCACTGTATTACATCGTCCGGTGTCATCTCGCGCAGTACCTTGGCAAGTGCCTGATAACCGTCGTAAGCTATGTACTCGTTAATGTCCTCAGGGTTTATTACACCGCAGTTTCTGAGTGCAACACGGTGCTGTTTTCCGTAGAATGATGTATGGTTTAATGAGGTTATCTCATCGCCGTGAACTGTCTCGGAATAGAGAAGGCGTTTTACAACGCGTCCCTTTACAAGGTGCTCGGACACGATTTCCGGAATATCCTCAACCTTTACCATTGAGTAAAAGGCACCCTCAGGATAAACTATCATGATAGGTCCGAGAGCACACAGGCCGAAACAGCCTGTCTTTACAACTTTAACCTCATTTTCAAGTCCTGATTTTTTAATCTCTTTTTCCAAAGCTTCTACAATCTGCGGGCTTTTGCTGGAAGTACATCCGGTACCGCCGCAGACCAAAACATGAGCACGATACATTTGTGTTTTCCTCCTATCCGGCAATAGCGCCTATTGTATATTCTTCTACAACTTTTCCGCCGACAATATGCTCAGTTATAATTCTGTCTGCCTTTTGACGGTTTACCTTTACATATACTGTCTTTTCCTGTCCCGGAATTTCTACTGTAACGATAGGCTCATACATGCAAAGACCTATACAGCCTGTCTGCATTAAAGCTACATTTGTAAGCCCGTTTTTCTCAATGCTTTCGCTCAGCTGAGCCACTGTGTCGCGCGCACCGGCTGAGATTCCGCATGTAGCCATTCCAACGCTTATCTTTATATTCGAGCTGTCATCGGAACGTATTCCGATATTCGACTTCATTTTTTCTCTCAAAGCTTCCAACTCTGCAAAGCTCTTCATCGAATACACTCTCCTTTTTTCTGTTTATGTTTTATTTTCCCCTATAATATGATACGTTTTTGCTCTTTAAGTTTTAGTTAAATATATGTTTTTCCTGTTATTTTTGCGGTGTTTTGAGTAATCTGACTGCATATATACTTCGTTACCTCGGGTGACGTTATCGGTATTGAGCCGAGAGCTTTCCTTATCTCTTCCGTTGAAATACAAAAAGCTCTGTTATCAACCTGAACGGTGTATGAAAAATCTCTGTCGGGATAAAGGCTTATAAGACAGATAAACGTCTTTGCCATATCTCCGAGCGGCGGTCTGTCAATATGCGACAGCTTAAACTGTGCTTCTACCTGAGTGGATACGCCCTTTTTTACGTTTAATTTCAAATATCCGCCCGTACGCTCGGCTGACTCTTTAAAAAAAGCGAGCCCAAAGCCTGTTTTTTTCCCCGTTTTTGTAGTATAAAAAGGGGAGAGGGCTTTTTGCGCATCGTCTTCGGTCATAGATACGCCGTTGTCGGTAATTTTAACGTTTAAAGTATCAAAACCCGTATCCGCCGTAACCGAAATATGTACCTTGTCGGCATTTGCAGTCATTGAATTTTGTACTATATCAAGTATGTGCAGAGAAATTTCAAGCATATATCATACACTTATATACTCAGTTGTATTTTGCGAGTATGGACTCGAGCTCATCTGTGGTAAGTCTGCCGTAAACCTCGTCGTTTATGGTTATTACCGGAGCCAGTCCGCACGCGCCTATACATCTGCAAGCCTCAAGTGAGAACTTGCCGTCAGGTGTGCACTCGCCGCCCTTTATTCCCAAGAGCTTTTCAAGCTTGTTGTAAATCTCTCCTGAACCCTTTACATAGCACGCTGTTCCGAGACATACAGAAATTTTGTACTGTCCTTTCGGGTTGAGTGAAAACTGGGAATAGAATGTGGATACTCCGTAAACCTCCTCAAGCGGTATTGAGAGTCCCTCGGCTATCATTGTCTGTACCTCTATCGGCAGATAACCGTATATTTCCTGTGCGCCCTGAAGTATCGGCATCAATGCGCCTTTTTGATCTTTAAGGCTTTCTATCAGCTTATTTAATTCAGCCTGCTGCTGAGCCGTTCCTGAAAACTTAACTGACGATATTTTGTTTGCCATTTGCGTTCTTTACCTCCTGTGTTAGTTTGTTTTGCGATTTTTGCTTAATATGCAACATTAACTTCAATTATATCATGGCATTTTTAAAAAATCTATTAGCTAAAGGCGAAATTAAGCGTATTTTTTTGTGAGTATATTACAAATAAAATGCAATTTATGACAAAAAAGCGTTAAAATCAACAATTTTTTTCTTCATCTTGTGTACTCTTTGACAAAATAATGTCAAAATGATTTTTTGAAAATATTTTTTAATTTTTACGTATAAAGGGGAAAATTTATATGAAAATATGCGATATAATTGAAAAGCTGAATTTAACCGTTTTTGCAGAGGGCAACAAGGATGCATTTGCAGACGGTGTATTCTGCTGTGATGTGCCCAGCCTTGCTCTTTCAAAGCTTGAAAAAGATAAAATTTGGATGAGCGTTATAGGAAATGTAAACTCCGTCGCTGTGGCTTACCGTTGCGAATGTCCTTGTATTGTACTGGCGCACTCAGTGCAGCCTGTCGACGAAATCGCCGTAACCGAAGCCAAAGCGCACGGCATATGGCTTTTGGGATGTGATGAGAGCATTTTTGACACCGCGCTCAATATACACAAAGCTATAAATTCTGAAGATTAAATAAAAGTAATAATAAAATAGGAAAGGAAATCGCCTATGAGTTTTACCGCCGTTTACTATATAATTACGCTTATCCTTGCCGCTGGGGTTTTTCTGTGCTATTTTAAACCCTCAAAGCGCACTGCGGCTGTATTTTTAACAGTTTCAGCGCTGTGCATGATTGTCGTATCGTCTGTAAGATACGGAATAGGCTTTGATTATGCGACATACGCCGAACAATATACGAAAATCTCAGAAACGCCGTTTTTGACGTTTGTCTCAGAAAGCCGCTTTGAAATAGGCTTTTGTCTTTTTATGAAGCTGTGCAGTTTTATAAGCACAAGTCCCGTATTCTTTTTTTGCGCGGCAAGCCTTGTAATAACGGCGCTTGTCGCAGTATTTATATACACGCAGTGTGACGCGAGATTTGCGGGACTGGCTATGTATCTTTACATGACGCTCGGCTTTTTCTACGGCTCAATGAATCTTATAAGGCAGTACATCGCCTTAGCTGTTTCTCTCTTTGCTATTAAATTTATAAGTCAGAGAAAGCCCGTCAAATTTTTTGCCGTGGTTATTATAGCTTCACTGTTTCACATATCAGCTTTAATTCTGATACCCGTATATTTCTTAGCCAACATAAAGCTCAGTAAAAAAATGCTGATTATTTACTCGGTTGCAGGACTTTTAGCGTATATATTCTCTGAGCCGATTTTAAAATTTGTGACCGAATTTGTTTACAGCTATTACGACGTTGACTCGGGCGTATTTTTGCAGTCAACGGGCAATATTTACGTGATAATACCTGCTATTGTATTTGCGGCAGCATTTTTGCTCAGAAAGAGGACTGATACAATACTTTTAAATTACAGCCTGTACTCGCTGATACTGCACATACTCATGACAAAGCACTTTATTTTAGAGAGATTTGCGGAGTATTTTTCAATAAGCTATATAGTTCTTTTGCCTGCCATTGCAAAAATATTTTTTGAGAACATGGCATATGCAAAAGAAAATGCCGTTCAGCTAAAAAAGACCGCCCGACTGCAAAAGGGCGGAAATCAAAAGCAGGTTAAAAATTACGCTGAATCGGCGGCAAAATATAAGGATGCCAAAAATTTCTTTATATTATCTCTGACTGTAATAATGGCAGTGGCGTTTTTATATCAAATTTTAGCTGAAATCCTGAATTTCCATGGTGTTTTTCCATATGTTCCATTTTTTTGATATATTTTTAACAACATATTATGCTTTTAATATTACTTTTTACTAAACAAACTATAAATTTATCTGCATATCATATTTACACGCAACCTTAAAAGTGCTACTATTTAATAGGGTGAAAACCTGCTTTCAGGTTTTACTTTTAATTTTATGTCTTATTTTCAAGTATTATAAGGAGGAGACAAAATGGCAAGAAAAATGAAAACCATGGACGGTAACAACGCTGCCGCTCACGTAGCGTATGCTTTTTCCGACATGGCTGCAATTTATCCTATTACTCCGTCTTCCACAATGGCAGAAGTTGCCGATAAGTGGAGTGCTGAGGGCCGCAAAAACATTTTCGGTCAGCGCGTAAAAGTTGTTGAGATGCAGTCTGAGGCTGGTGCAGCAGGTGCTGTTCACGGCGCTCTTACAGCAGGTGCTCTTACATCTACTTTTACAGCTTCTCAGGGTCTTCTTTTGATGATCCCAAACATGTACAAAATCGCAGGTGAGCTTCTTCCGGGCGTTATCCACGTTTCTGCTCGTACAATAGCTGCTCACGCTCTTTCGATATTTGGAGATCACTCTGACGTTTACGCTTGCCGTCAGACAGGCTTTGCTATGCTCTGTGAGGGAAGCGTTCAGGAGGTTATGGACCTTTCCGCTGTTGCTCATCTTGCTGCAATCAAAGGCAGAGTTCCTTTCCTCAACTTCTTTGACGGATTCAGAACATCCCACGAGATTCAGAAGATCGAGACTTGGGATTACGAAGACCTCAAAGAAATGGTTGATATGGATGCTGTTGACGCATTCAGAAGACGTGCTATGAATCCTGAGCACCCAACACTCCGCGGTACTGCTCAGAACTCTGATATCTTCTTCCAGGCTCGTGAGGCTTGCAACACATACTACAACAACGTTCCTGAGATCGTTGAGGAGTATATGAACAAAGTTAACGAGAAGATCGGTACAGATTACAAGCTCTTTAACTACCACGGTGCTGCTGACGCTGAGAACATCATCATTGCTATGGGTTCTGTATGCGACACAATTGAGGAGACAATTGATTACCTCAACGCTAACGGCGCTAAACTCGGTCTTGTTAAAGTTCGTCTTTATAGACCATTCTCCGCTAAACACCTCATCGATGCTATCCCTGAGACAGTTAAACACATCACTGTTATCGACAGAACTAAAGAGGCAGGTTCTATCGGCGAGCCTCTGTACCTCGATGTTGTTGCTGCTCTTCAGAATTCTAAATTTGCAAATGTTGACATCATCGCTGGCCGTTACGGTCTTGCTTGCAAAGATACAAGACCTGGTCATATCGCAGCTATCTATGACAACGCTGTTGATCCAAACGGTAAAAAACACTTTACAGTTGGTATCGTAGATGATGTTACTAACCTCTCTATCGAGGAGAAAGACATTGCTGATACAGTACCTGCTGGTACAACAAGCTGTAAGTTCTGGGGTCTTGGTTCCGATGGTACAGTTGGTGCTAACAAGAACTCCATCAAGATTATCGGTGACCATACAGATATGTATGCTCAGGCTTACTTTGCATATGACTCCAAAAAATCAGGCGGTGTTACAATCTCTCACCTGAGATTTGGTAAGAGCCCAATCAAGTCCACATATCTTGTAAACAAAGCTGACTTTGTTGCTTGCCACAATCCTTCCTACATCGGTAAATACGATATGGTTCAGGATCTTAAGAAAGGCGGCACATTCCTGCTCAACTGCGGTTGGGATATGGCTGAGATTGAGCGTAGACTCCCTGCTGACGTTAAACGCTACATCGCTGCTAACGACATCAAGTTCTACACAATCGACGGTGTAAGCATCGCTCGTGAAATCGGACTCGGCGGAAGAATCAACACAATTCTTCAGTCTGCATTCTTTAAACTTGCTAACGTTATCCCTGCTGAGGATGCTGTTAAATATATGAAAGACGCTGCTACTGCTTCTTACGGTAAGAAAGGTGAGAAAGTAGTTGCTATGAACCATGCCGCTATCGATAGAGGTATGGAGGGTATGGTTAAGATCGACGTTCCTGCATCTTGGGCAAATGCTTCTGACGATGCTTGCTGCTGCCACGGTGTTGAGGGCGATTCCGAGCTTGCTGTATATGTAAGAGATATTCAGAACCCTGTAAATGACCAGAAAGGTGACAGCCTCCCTGTTTCTGCATTTATGGATTATGTTGACGGTACTCTCCCTGTAGGTTCCGCTGCATATGAGAAACGTGGTATCGCTGTTGACGTTCCTTCCTGGAATCCTGATAACTGTATCCAGTGTAACTTCTGTTCTTATGTATGTCCTCACGCTGTAATCCGTCCTGTTATCATGACAGCTGAGGAAGCAGCTAACGCTCCTGAGGGTACAAAGACAGCTGATGCAACAGGTATGCCTGGTTACAAGTTCGCTATGACAGTTTCCGCTCTGGACTGCACAGGCTGCGGCTCTTGTGCTAATGTTTGCCCAGGTAAGAAAGGCGTTAAAGCTCTTACAATGCAGAAACTTGATTCACAGCTCAAAGAGCAGGATGTATTCAACTACGCTAGAGAGCTCGATGTTAAACCTGAGGTTTCTGAGAAATTCAAAGAGACAACAGTTAAAGGCAGCCAGTTCAAACAGCCATTGCTTGAATTCTCCGGCGCTTGCGCAGGCTGCGGCGAGACACCTTATGCTAAACTCGTTACACAGCTTTACGGTGACAAGATGTATCTTGCTAACGCAACAGGTTGTTCTTCTATCTGGGGCGGTTCTGCACCATCTACACCATACACAGTAAACAAAGAGGGTCACGGTCCTGCTTGGGGTAACTCCCTGTTCGAGGACAACGCTGAGTACGGCTATGGTATCTTCATGGCTCAGGATACACTCAGAAAAGCTCTCATCGCTAAGGTAGAGGCTCTTGCTGAGACAGCTACTGGCGACGTTAAGGCTGCTTGCGACAACTATCTTGCTACTAAAGATGACGCTGCTGCAAACAAACCTGCTACAGCTGCTCTTGTAAGCGCTCTTGAGGCTTGCGGATGTGACGCTGCTAAAGAGATCCTTAAAGATAAAGACTTCCTCGCTAAGAAATCCGTTTGGATCTTCGGTGGTGACGGTTGGGCTTACGATATCGGTTTCGGTGGTCTTGACCATGTTATCGCTTCCGGTGAGGACGTAAATATCCTCGTATTCGATACAGAGGTTTACTCCAACACAGGTGGTCAGTCCTCTAAATCCACACAGACAGGTGCTGTTGCTCAGTTCGCTGCTGCTGGTAAAGAGGTTAAGAAGAAGGACCTCGCTGCTATCGCTATGAGCTACGGTTATGTATACGTTGCTCAGGTAGCTATGGGTGCTGATTACAACCAGTGCATTAAAGCTATCACAGAGGCTGAGGCTTACAAAGGACCTTCTATCATCATCGCTTACGCTCCATGTATCAACCATGGTATCAAGGGCGGTATGAGCATTGCTCAGACTGAGGAGAAGAACGCTGTATTGTCCGGTTACTGGCATACATTCCGTTACGACCCACGTCTTGCTCTTGAGGGCAAGAACCCATTCCAGCTCGACTCTAAGGCTCCATCTGCTAACTATCAGGACTTCATCAAGAATGAGGTACGTTACAGCTCACTTATGAGAGCATTCCCTGACAGAGCAGAGGCTCTCTTCGAGAAAGCTGAGAAGAACGCTGCTGCTAAATACGAGCACCTCGTAAAATTGGCAGAGAAATAAGTTCTAAGCTTATAAAAATAAACCGTTAACGGTTAAAACAGCCGCCGCAGTTTAAAAACTGCGGCGGCTGTTATTTTTGTTAATATATATTTTTTCTCTCGTAAAGCTGACGAAATTACTTTAATCACAAATTCTCTGTTTGAGTCATATATAATAACTGAGAGCTTTTATATACTTTAAAAAAATTTTTAAAAAATAAATTTTCGGTATTGAAATTATAAAATCAAAGTGATAGAATAGCTCTAAACCAATGAAGAAGGGTAAGTAACTTTACAGGGCGCTTCACAGAGAGTCGCAGGCGGTGGGATTGCGATAGGAAGAATGTATTGTGAATGGACTTCCGAGGGCGAGTTGAACAATATTTTAAGTAGACGAGCCGGAGAACATACTCCGTTAACAAAGAAAGCATATGTCAGTATGCAAGAGTGGATGTATTATAATTACATCAAGCCGGGTGGCACCGCAGGAGCTTTTTAAAATTACAGCTCTTGTCCCTGCAATTATTTTGTAAGGGACAAGGGCTTTTTATTTTATATAAAATTCCCTTTAGTCCCAAAAAGACGAAGGGAGTTTTTTATTATGAAGCTGGAAAACTATGAGGTCTATCTGCCTAACTATTCGATAGGGGACAAAATTTATGAAAAAATAGGTCCTGTATGTGAGTCGTACGGCAAAACAGTGCTTGTTATAGGCGGTAAAAAGGCGCTGAACGCCGCATATGACAAAATAAAAGCCTATGTAGACAAGACAAACCTTACAATCATCGGCACGGAGATATACGGAGAGAACTGCACATACTCCGCTGTCGAAAGGCTTAGAAGCCTGCCGGTGTACAAAGAGGCTGACATGGTGTTCGGCATAGGCGGCGGAAAGGCTCTGGATACAGTAAAATGCCTGTGCATTGAGGACGACAAGCCTGTATTCGCGTTTCCGACGATTGCTTCAAACTGTGCGGCGTGCACATCTGTTTCAATCATGTACAACGACGACGGCACATTTTTAAAGCCTCACTTTTTTGTCAGACCTGTAATGCACTCATTTATTGATACCGAGATAATCTCAAAAGCTCCGTCGCAGTATATGTGGGCGGGAATAGGCGACACATACGCCAAGTATTATGAGGCGGCAATCTCATCAAGGGGAGAGCAGTTAGAGCATTTTACGGCACTCGGCGTGGCTGTGAGCACCATGTGCCACACACCGCTTATAAAACACGGCAAAAAGGCGCTGAGCGATAACAAAAAGGGACTGTGCACATATGATTTGGAGCAGGTTGTACTTGCAATAGTTGTCACAACGGCGATAGCATCTATCTTTTTGACAAAGGACTGCACGCCAGACTACAACAGCGGTTTAGCACACGCCGTATTTTACGCTATGACTTCATACCCTGTCATTGAGGAAAAACACCTGCACGGCGAGGTAGTGGGCTTCGGCGTTTTGATAGCGCTTTTAGTTGATGGACAGTACGACGAATTTGAAAGGATTTACACTTTAAATAAGTCGGTTTCACTTCCGACATCGCTTGAGGAGATAGAGATAACTAAAGAGCAGTGGGAGGAATGTATAAGCCGTATACCGCAGATGTCCGACGTTGCACATTATCCGTATAAGGTAACACCGCAAATGTTAAGCGACGCAATGAACAAGCTTTATGAAAGGAGAAAGAGAGATGAAAACTAAGGCATCTAAAAACAGCATGATAATTTTAGGAGTATCATTTGTATGGTTCACCACTCATTTCGGCGGCGGATTTGCTTCAGGCGCTCAGATATACAGCTATTTTGTGAGATTCGGTATCTGGTGCCTTATAATGCCTGTGCTCGCCATGCTGTACAACGCCGTATTTTTCGCATACAGCCTGCGCTTTGCAAAAAGGCACAATGTCTATGACTACCGCTCATACAACAACGCCTTTTACGGCAGATTTGCTCCGATTTTCTCCAATCTGTTCGAGGTGCTGTACATCTGTGTAATGTGCGCCGCTCCTGCGGTTGCCTTTGCGACAGGCGGCGCAGCCTTAAACGCACTGACGGGACTGCCGTATATGCTGTGCACACTGCTGATAGGCGTATTTATATTTATTATCGCAATTTTCGGCACAAACCTTGTGAGAAAAGTTGCATGGATTATTTCAATCTGCATTATAGCAGGACTGTTTATAGTATATATTCCGAATATCTTTACTCAGCTTCTAAACATATCGAACGCTGTAACCGCAATGAAAGGCGAGGATATATCGTTTACCGATGCTCTTTACTCGGCGTTTTTGTACGGTACATTTCAGCTTTCAAATATAGCTGTATTTGTTCAGCATGCAAAATCCTTTGAAAAGCCGAAAGACGCAGTAAAGAGCATGGGTGTAGGATTTGTCGTAAACTCTCTTATGATGTTAATGGTAGTTATAGGCTTACTTACAGTTTACTCTAATCCTGAAATAGCCACACAGAGCGTGCCGACACTACTCATGGTTAAAAACGGCGCAGGTGCTTCGTTTATGATGCCGATGATTTCCGTTCTTATAATACTCGGCTGTGTATCGACAGCAGTAAACATGGTAGCCGCTATGGTCAAGCGAATTTGCGGCGACAGGGAAGTTATCAAAGCCGACGTTGCCGTTCAATCTGAAAATACAGGACTTTTCAAACGCCTGTCAGTTAAATTTAATATAACAGGCAAAGAGGTAATTGCCGCGCTTATTTGCTGTATAGTTGACTTTGCAATAGCACAGTTCGGACTTTTAACTCTGATTCAAAAAGCATATAGTTTCTTGGCATATCTCGCTATACCTGTCATTCTTATTCCGTATATAATCCATATGATTGTAACCAGATTTGACACAAAAAAATAATCCGTCCTGTAAGACGGGCATAACAAAAGGGTATCTTTCTGTGTGAAAGATACCCTTAAATTATTTTTGTTTACACATTACTCAGCGTCGGTTTTAGTTTCTTCCTCGCAGTCACAAGAGCATGTGCATTCTGTTTTTTCTTCTTCGCAGGAACAGCAGCACTCAGCTGTATCCTCAGGCTCAGCGCAGCCGCAGCAACACTCCTGAACCGGCTCTTCAGCAGGTTTTGACTCGTTCTTTGTGCCGCAGAAAGAGCAATAAGCATTCTCTATCGGAATATCTCTGCCGCAGCCTGTACATTTAGCCATTCCCTTGAGTATGCGCAGACGCTCTCTGAGCTCTTGCTCGTCCTCGAATGTCTTTTCGATTATGGCAGCTATTTCGGCAAAGTCCTCCGGTGGGTTATCCTTTATTGTATCATAATACATTTTGCCCAGAAGGGTGTAGCTCTCACGGCGTTTTGCCTCTTCTGACGTAATCTGTGAGTTGAGTTTTACTATCTCGGTAAAGCCCTTTGCCTTGTTTGAAACATCTTTGCCTGTTGTTGAAATAATTTCAGAAAGTCTATCAAAAAAATCCATGTTTTTTCCCTCCTGTGATAAATTGTAATAAACAATATTTTTAAGCTAAGCTATACACTAATTATACTCTCCATTATAATTTTGTCAATCGAGTTATATTTATACTGTTTTAATTTAAGTTTTTTGTTGAGATTATTTAAAAATTTGGTAATATATAATTTATAAAAAAAGACGGCGGAAAATTCCGCCGTCTTTTTTAGTCTATCTTTATTTTAAATGAGGCATTTTCGTTAAATATGTTTCCGTAATAGTTTAATTTAAGCCCAGTATCTCCCTTTGGCTGTTCAAATGCTATTGTACCCTCAACATTACCTCCCGGGTTTAAATCACCCGAACTCAGTGCTGTATTTGAATCAATAATAGTAAATGTTTGGCTCTCTTCCTGACCGTTGCTGTTTTCCATCTTCCAATCGAGCGGATTATATGAAATTTTTTCTTCTGATTTATTCTCAATTTTAACGGAAACTATAACGTATTCATATCCGTCACGTGGTTGGTCAAACTCGTCTCCAGTTGTTTTTTGAACATCTGTAACTGTGTATTCTACACCCTGATAAGAGACAGTTTCACTCTGTTTAAACTCAGTTTTTTCACTCTGTGAATCTTCGTTTGTGCTTGTTTGAGAATTTGCTCCGTCATTTTGAGACGATTGTCCAACCGATGACGGTGTATTGTCTGTACTACTTAAATTATCGGGAATTATTGCACCTATTATAATCATTGCGGCTATGACTATTAAAACTATAAGCCAGATTTTTACCCCTTGTTTCTTTCTGCAATTAGGACAAATCTTTGCCTCCTTAGGTATATCTACTCTGCAATACTTGCATTTTTTCATTTGATTGTCCATATTTCACCCTCCATTTATATGTGCTATAACTATATATTTTATAGCTATAAGTCATAATACCACAACTACATAAATATTACAATAGGAAAATGAAAAGGTGTGATATTGTGAAAAACATTGATTTTAAGGCACTTGGGATAAAGCTGAGAGAGATAAGAGTAAGCCGCGGACTTACACAGGAGTATGTCGCGACTGTAGCAAACGTAAACACAAGCCATATAAGCAATATTGAAAATAACCGTGTTAAAATATCTCTGCAAACCTTGGTTTTAGTGTGCAATGCTTTAGACATCACAGTTGACTATGCACTGTCCAATGAGTACAACTGTGCTGATTCTTCATTGGAGAGAGAAATTATGAAAGAATTGAGCCTGTGCACAACTCAGACAAAAGAGCAAATTTTAAAGATTGTCAAAGCGCTTCAATAGTTTTTTGACGCAAAAAGACGGCGGAAAACTCCGCCGTCTTTTTATTGTTTATATTTAAAATTATTCAGCTGTATCTATCTTTATTCCGAGGTCACGCAGGGAAACCTCGTCAACAGTTGACGGACAGCCTGACATGAGCTCGCTTGCGTTCTGTACTTTCGGAAATGCAGTTACATCTCTTAAGGAATCACATCCGCATAGAATCATTGCAAGTCTGTCAAGACCGATACCAACGCCGCCGTGTGGTGCTGCTCCGTATTTATAGGCATCTACGAGGAAGCCGAATTTCTTTTCAATCTCCTCCTCGGTAAGTCCGAGAGCCTTAAACATGCGCTGCTGGAGCTCGTAGTCTGTAATTCTGATAGAACCCGAGCAAAGCTCTGTGCCGTTTAATACAAGGTCGTAAGCTTTAGCTCTTACTGAACCCGGGTCGCTGTCAAGCGCAGGTATGCACTCGTCCATAGGCATTGTGAACGGGTGGTGCATTGCAACCCATGTGCCGCTCTCGTCGTCCCACTCGAAGAACGGGAACTCTGTAATCCAAAGGAAATTGAACTTGCTCTCGTCAATGAGTCCGAGGCGTTTTGCAACGGTTACTCTGAGCTGTCCGAGAACAGGGAGGACTACCTTATCCTTATCGGCAACTATGAGGGCAACGTCGCCTTTCTCACATCCGATACGCTCCATTATTGCATTGAGCTCTTCCTCTGTGAAGAACTTGGCAAATGAGCAGTTCGGTTTTTCGTCGGCATAGCGGATAAACGCAAGACCTTTTGCACCAATACCCTTAGCCTGCTCTGTGAGCTTATCTATCTCTTTACGTGTATATGTTGAAGCGGCGTTTTTAGCAACGATTGCACGAACGCTTCCGCCGTCTGCAACTGCGGAGGAGAATACTGAGAATGAGCAGTCCTTGACGAGGTCGGAGAAGTCGCATATCTCCATGTCAAAGCGTGTATCAGGCTTATCAGAGCCGTATCTGTTCATTGCGTCACGGTAGGTGAGACGTGGGAGCGGTATAGCTGTATCTATACCCTTAACCTCGGACATAAGTCTGTGTACAAAGCCCTCAATCATCTCGAGTATATCGTCTATGTCAACAAACGACATCTCAAGGTCTATCTGTGTAAACTCAGGCTGACGGTCAGCTCTGAGGTCCTCGTCTCTGAAGCATCTTGCAAGCTGAATATATCTGTCATATCCTGCAATCATCAAAAGCTGTTTGTAAATCTGAGGGGACTGCGGCAGAGCATAGAATTCGCCCTTGTGGATACGTGACGGAACAAGGTAGTCCCTTGCGCCCTCAGGAGTAGATTTGATCATCATAGGAGTTTCTATCTCGAGAAATCCGTTTTCATAGAAATAATCCCTTGCAACCTTAGCAATCTTATGTCTCATCATAAGGTTTTTCTGCAAGGACTGTCTTCTCAGGTCAAGGTAGCGGTATTTTAAGCGTAGCTCCTCGTTTACGTTTGTGTTGTCTGTAATCTCAAACGGAGGTGTCTGAGCTTTGGAGAGTATGCGAAGATCGTTTACGAATATCTCAACGGCACCTGTCTTGATGTCCTTGTTTACGCTCTCTCTTGCGATAACCTCGCCCTTTGCCATCAGCACGTACTCACTGCGGCAGGTGGAGGCTTTCTCAAGCAGACCCTCGGCACTCTTATCGTTGAATGTAAGCTGTACTATGCCTGTACGGTCACGCAGGTCTATAAATACAAGGCTTCCCTTATCCCTTATTTTCTGAACATATCCGCCCACAGTTACCTGTGTGCCTATATCTTTTTCGCTTACCTCGCCGCAGTAATGCGTGCGCTTTAAGCCCTTCATTGTATCAGCCATTTTAAAAAGCACGTCCTTTCGGTTTTACTCTTATTTATCTTTTTCTTTACTCTATATTTCCAAAGCTCTCCACAGCGCTGTTCATGTTGAGCATTGCGGTGTGCATTACGGAATCGTATACAAATGAAAGCATGTCCGGTATATCACCGACACTCTCGTTAAGAGATACTTTAAACTCCTCACCGGTAGCCATTTTCTTGACCTTTACAACGCCCTCGTCAAGCTCGTTGTCGCCTATAATGCAGGAGTATTCAGCTGCTATTTTGTCGGCATACTTCATCTGAGCCTTAACGGAACGTCCCACAACGTCGCTCTGTGCGTTAAAGCCCTCGCGGCGGAGCATAGCGGTGAGCTGAGCGGCTTTGATTGAAGCTTTTTCGCCCATACTACCGATATATATGTTACAGCCTGCTCTTTCAGGGAACGGACAGCCCGATTTCTCCATAACGAGCAGAAGTCTTTCCAGTCCCATGCCGAATCCGAGCGCAGGTGTTTTTGGACCTCCGAGCATTTCGACAAGACCGTCGTATCTTCCGCCGCCGCAAACTGTACCCTGAGCGCCTATATTGTTTGATATGAACTCAAATACGGTGCGTGTGTAGTAGTCAAGTCCTCTTACTATTCTGCCGTTTACGGTATATTCTATGCCGAGTGCGTCAAGTCTTGCCTTTAAGCTCTCAAAGTGCTCCTTACAGTCGTCGCACAGGTAGTCGAGGATTATAGGTGCGTCCTTTGAAATTTCCTTGCAGACAGGGCTCTTGCAGTCCAAAATTCTCATCGGATTTTTATCAAGTCTGCCCTTGCAGGTCTCACAGAGGCTCTCCTCGTTTGACTTAAAGTAAGCCTTTAATGCCTCGTGGTATTTTTTGCGGCATTCAGGACAGCCTATCGAGTTGATTTCCAGAGAAATATCCGATATTCCGAGTGTGTCGAATATCTGAGAGGCGAGGGAAATAACCTCAGCGTCAGCTGCGGCGCTAGATGAACCGAACATCTCCACGCCGAACTGGTGGAACTCTCTGAGTCTGCCTGCCTGCGGCTTTTCGTAGCGGAAGCAGCTTGTAACGTAGCTTGCGCGAAGCGGCATAGCCTCATTGAACAAGCCGTGCTCTATCATACAGCGAACTGTACCCGCTGTGCCCTCAGGTCTTAAGGTTATCGAACGTCCGCCCTTGTCCTCAAAGGTGTACATCTCCTTCTGAACAACGTCGGTTGTGTCGCCGACAGAGCGGTTAAACAGCTCGGTGTGCTCAAATGTCGGCACACGAACCTCATTAAAGCCATACTGTGAGGCAAGCTCAAGTATTGTCTGCTCTATATAGTTCCACTTATAGCTCTCAGAGGGAAGTATATCCTGTGTTCCTCTGGGCGCTTTTGTTAAAACAGCCATTTTAATATCCTATCCTTTCAAATTTATAATAAAAAGTAAAATACAAAACAAAAAACTCTCCGTCCCTGTCTTGCTTAAAAATATTTAAAAGCAAAGCGAGGGACGAGGAGAGTTTAATAATTCTTACCCCGTGTTGCCACCCTTTTTCCCGAAAAAAATTTTTCGGCTTTAAAATCCTTAACGCGGAAAACGGACAAAACTACTCTTTTGCTTTTCTGAGTTTTATGTTCAGTGCAATGTTCATTTCATCAACATAACGGGCGTCAAAACCGTTTTGCCATTGTGCAAAAGCCCTTACAGCCTACGGAACTTTCTCTCTGTCCACGGTCAATAAACGGTTTTCTCCCATATCACAGTTGTTTTCTTTATTTATATTGTTATTGTATTCTATATAATTTTAAAGCACCTATGTACTTTTGTCAAATGTAAAGAGAGCTGTTATCTGTCGTTTAAAATATCTCTCCAGTCAAGGTCTCCGCGCTCAAGTGCATGTATAAGAGCTTCGGCAGTAGCTATATTTGTAGCCACAGGTATATTGTGCACGTCACAAAGACGCAGCAGGTGAGATACGTCCATATCTGTTGGGTTTGAAGTTAAAGGATCTCTGAAGAATAAAAGTAAGTCTATTTCCTCGCATGAAATTCTTGCAGCAATCTGCTGATCTCCGCCCTGTGAGCCGCTGAGATATTTCAGAATATTCAGTCCTGTTGCCTCTGAGACAAGTCTGCCTGTTGTGCCTGTTGCACATAGGTTATGTCTGCTTAAAATTCCGCAATAGGCAATACAGAACTGTACCATAAGTTCTTTTTTACTGTCATGCGCTGTAATTGCTATGTTCATGAAACGCCCTCCTTGTTTTTGTTGTATTTTATATTGTTATCCGCTTTTCTTTTCCATTTTAGATTAGCATATTAAAAGCGGAACATACTCTGAGCACAGACGCCTTGCTATTCTGTCGTAAACCATATACACAGTGTTTTTTTCAGACAATGCGCGACCCTTTGCCATAGACTTTAAAAATTCGGCATCGTCCGGAACAACTCCGATAAGCTGTACTGCAACATCGTCGATAACCTTGTCCAAATTTTCCACCATACCGCTCTTCACGGTATCGGTGCGCACCTTATTTATTATAAGCCTCATGTTTTCAATTCCCTGCGAGTATAAAAGACGGGACACAAGCGCTCCGTCACGCACGGAAACTGCGTCCGGCGTCACTACTATAATGGCAGAATCTGCCGCATTTGCCGCCGCGTCAAACGCACTGCCTATTCCGGCAGGTGTATCAAGCAGAACATAGTCAAAATATCCCGCCAAGCCCTTGCAGAGTCTTGATATATCCTCGGCCTTTATATACGGTGAAATTCTTGAGGTTGCAGGCATAAGGTACAAAGACGGTGCGTGGTCATATTTATATATAGCCTTTATAGGTTCACAGTTGCCGTCCAGTACATCGCATATATCATATATCACGCGGTCGTCAAGCCCCATCATTATATCAAGGCTTCTCAGTCCGCTGTCCAGCTCTATTACAAGCACTTTTTTGCCAAGTCTGCTCAAAGCAGACCCGAGCATAACACAGCATCCCGATTTGCCAACGCCTCCTTTTCCGGAGGTAACCATCGTTACATACGACATAATCAAAACACCTTTACACTAAATTTTATCACAAAATAATCTCAATAACAATTCAAAATCATGTATAAAACTACATTTTCCGAGATAAATTTTACAGTTAGTCTTTGTGTATTTAAACCAAAAAACTTTTTTTTATACTATGCAATCAGTTTTACGTCCTGATCTATACCGAAATACTGGTTAAATATATATTTTGCAACAGGCGCGCCTGTATATCCGTGCCAACCTTTTTCTATTACGACACATACTGCAATCTGCGGGTCATCTGCCGGAGCAAATGCTATATATGTTGAGTTAGGAAACTCGGCTGTCTCAGGTGTACCTGTTTTTGCAGCAACTGTTACAGGATAGTTATTAAACAATCCGTATGATGTACCTGTCGGTCCGGCAGCGGCCTTAAGTCCCTTTAGAATCGTCTCATACGTATAATCACTCATATTCATATCGGACATGACCCTTGTCTCTGTTTCCTCTATAACTTCTCCTGTATTGTAGTCCTGTATATCCTTTATGATGTGCGCATTGTAGCGTACACCCTGATTTGCAATAGTGGCACAGTATGATGCTAACTGGAGAGGTGTAAACTTGTTGTCAGACTGTCCTATTGCAGCCTGCAAAACGTCACCGGCATACCATGTTCCGCCTGCAGCCTCACGCTCCTCAGGGCTGGCTATTACGCCTGCCGGAGGATAGTCAGTGTCCTCAAACTCTATTCCTGTGTACTGACCAAGTCCGTACATCTCAGCATAATATGCTATTTTCTCTATTCCCACACGTCTGCCGACGTCATAGAAGAATATATTACAGCTTTGTCTGAGTGCGTCTATAACATTTAGCGTTCCGTGGTAGCTCAAGCACTTAGGTTGATAGCTGTCAAAATAGGTATACACCTTTTGACAGGTAACAGTAGAATATTCATCTATCAAACCTGATTCTAAAGCTGCCGTAGATGTTACAGGTTTAAAAATTGAACCAGGTGTATATGTTCCCTTGAGTGCCCTGTTGTAAAGTGGCTTTAACTCATCAGCAGCAAGCTCTTCGTAATCCTCTTGGTATGTCTCTAGGTTATAGCTTGGGTACGACGCCATTGTGAGTATTTCTCCTGTCTTTACATCCATTGCAACCACCGCTCCGGCGCACGCCTCTCTACCTTCACCGGCAGGTGCATATTTATTAAGATAGTCTATCTCTAGCTTTAACGCGTCGAGAGCTACTCTCTGCATTTCGGAATCTATTGTAAGTCTGACACTATTTCCCGGTATAGGCGCTTTTGTCTCCTCAGAGCTTATCACATTTCCGTCAGCGTCCATTGTAAGCGCTCTTTCGCCGTCAGTTCCCTTGAGATAGTCCTCCATGAGAGCCTCTATACCGCTTGTACCTACTATGTCGTCCAAATCATAACCTTTTTCAAGGTAATAGTCCTTATTTTCAGCATATATTGGACCTACTCCGCCCAAAAGGTGAGGGAGTACGTCGCCGTTTACGTATTCTCTTGTTGTGGAGACGTCTGTGTCAACTCCCGGAAGACGTATTGAACTCTCCTTTATTTTTGTCACGGTCTCCATTGTAATATCTTCAGCCAAAGTATATCTGTTTTTAACAGAGAAGCCTGTCTGCTCCATCTCATAGCGTATACCTGCAAGTATTCTGAATTCCTCGTCTGTATAATCTCCCAGGCAGTATCTGTCCTTTAGCCAGTGTATAGCATCGTCAACAGATGCATATGAGCCTATATTTAAAAAGGATTTAAGCGTGTTGACAGCTGATTCATTGTTTTCGTCAAACGAAAATGGCGCAGATTTTGATATTGGAAGATTGTCTATCCAGTCCTCATTTTGTTCTTTTAATATCTGCACCGTATCCAAAATAATATCGTTCATCAACTTTTGGGTCTCTTCGTCAGTTTTTCCGGTAGGGAAGTAAGCCTTATCCAAAACTACGTTATAAACCGTTTTATTCTTTGCCAAAAGCACTCCGTTTCTGTCGGTTATTTCTCCTCTGGCGGCGGCGACAGTCTGAGTTTGGGTATATCCCGAATTTGCAAGGTTGAGATATTCCTCTCCGTCGACTATCTGCATCTTCATAAGACGCACTGAGTAAAGTACAAACACACTCAAAACAAGCACTATAAGCATTCCTGCTCTTATTCGTCTGGTATTGAACTTCATGTTTACCCCCGTAAAATTAAAAATTCCCTTTCAAAAACGCACTGTCAATCCTTTAGTCTTTCTTCAAACGCAAAGTGAATCTTCTTCACCATAATAAAAATAATTGGAGATACTGCCACTGAATAAACTATACATGGCAGAGTGTAGCGCAGATAATACATTCCAACGCTTTCATATCCCCAAATTGCAAGGCACGACAAATATTCCAGCGTGCCTCTTAAAAACAGTACTGCTGCACACAGCATAAGTGAGCTTAAAAAATTAGGTCTTAACAAAAACAGTATTAAAAGTCCGCATGCCGCACAAAAGACAAGCATAAGTATTCCGTTAAAACCGAAAATAGTTATGGAGCCCATATCACACAGAACTCCTGCAAAGGCACCTAAAAGAGCGCCTGCAAATTCCCCCTCAAATACGGCGATACATACAGCAGCCGAAACTATCAAGACAGGTTTTACTCCGAAAACGGAGAATAGGGAAGGGGTCTGCTGTAAAACAAAGCATATTAAAATAAACAGCACATATACCGTATATTTTAACACGTGCACACCTGTATTACGCGTCATTGCGTCTCCTCCCCGTCAGAATTGAGCTCGCTGCCCTGACCTGAGAATGATGTTATTACAAACACATCCTTTATATCTTTAACGTCTACGGCAGGCTCTATAACACAGTAAAGGCTCATTCCGTTATTTTCCGGATTTACGCTCTTTACCTCGCCGACAGCTATCTCTTTAGGGAATATTCCGCTGATACCCGATGTAACTATTAAATCTCCTGGCTGCATTGTACTCTCTCTGGAAACATATGTCATACGGCAAAGTCCGTCTTCAAACAGGGATATGTCTCCCGTTACAATGCCTGTATCCATTGTTCTCGGATTATACACTCCGACATCTATCGAGACGTCCAAAATTGTCCTTACCTTAGAAAAACTCGCCGCTGTTTCATAGACTATTCCGACAAGTCCGTCAGAGGTTATTACAGGGTCATACAGAGCTATTCCGTCGAGTGTTCCCACATCTATCGTAAAAGAATAAAATCTGGCATTTGGGTCTCGTCCTATTACAGACGCAGGCTGAAACTCAAAGTCCTGATTGCGCTCCTTTATCTCCAAAAATTCCTTATACTGATCGTTTTTCTGCTTTAATTCATCGTAATCTACAAGCTGTTTTTTCAGCTCTCTTACTTCTTCCTTCAGTTCTTCGTTTTCTTCCTTTATAGCACCTGCCATGAGGTAGGTCTCAAAAAAGCCTGTTGCGGCATCGGAAATTGACGCCGATATTTTTTGCAGGGGAGTTGTTATAAAACCGAATGTATTTGAAAGTATGGTGCCCATTCCTCCGGTGTATGCCGCGCGCAGCATAAACGCCAAAAGCACTATACACACTGCTGCCAAAACCTTAAACCGCCAGCTTCTGAAAAATTCCTGCAACCGAATTTCCCCTTTCTGTATTTAGGGCTGTACTTAATTTACAGCCTTTTTCAAAAGAGATGTATCAAAAAAATACTTTTTTCAATATATTATTTTTCTCTGATATTTTGTTATGTGATGATATGCTGATATGCTCATTAAGGTGCTGTAAGGCAAAATAACACTATTTCACCCCACAGCACCTTACTTTAAAAACCTAATTATACTTAAAAATTATCTGTCATCCTCGCACAGAACATCTCCGAGCTTGTCGAGATTATCCAGTACAAGTCCGCTTCCCTGAGCTACGCAGTCAAGCGGATTTTCCGCAACAAATACAGGCATGCCTGTTTCCTTTGAGATAAGGGAGTCAAGTCCCTTTAAGAGAGCGCCGCCTCCTGTGAGAGTAATTCCGCGGTCAATAATATCTGCTGAAAGCTCCGGAGGTGTTTTCTCAAGAGTTGTCTTAATAGCATCAACTATCATGGACAGCGGATCTGCAAGAGCTTCTCTTATCTCCTCAGGTGTAATTTCAATATTCTTAGGCAGACCGTCTACAAGGTTACGTCCCTTGATTGTCATTGGCTCCTCGTCCTCGTAAGGATAAGCTGAGCCTATTGTAACCTTTATATCCTCGGCTGTTCTTTCACCGATGAGCAGGTTATATTTTTTCTTGATATATGCGATGATGGAAGCGTCAAACTCGTCTCCGCCGACTCTTACGCTCTTAGCTGAAACGATACCACCGAGAGAAATTACGGCTACCTCGCTTGTACCGCCGCCGATATCTACTACCATGCTTCCGGTAGGCTCTGCAACAGGGAGTCCCGCTCCGATTGCAGCTGCCATTGGCTCCTCAATTATTGCAACGTGCTTACAACCTGCTTTGAGCGCAGCCTCTTTTACTGCACGGCGCTCAACAGCAGTTACACCTGACGGTATGCAGATTATTGCTCTCGGTTTTACAAACATAGAGTTATTGAAAACCTTTTTTATAAATATCTGAAGCATGCTTGCTGTTATGTCAAAATCAGCTATAACGCCGTCTTTAAGCGGTCTTACAGCAACTATTGAACCAGGTGTTCTTCCTATAACGTCCTTTGCCTCCTGGCCTACATAGCGAACTGTTTCAGTTCTTGTATCAACTGCAACAACTGAAGGCTCACGCATGATTATGCCTTTACCTTTCATGAAAATAAGTGTATTTGCCGTACCGAGATCCACGCCTATATCTTTGGAAAAAACCATCGGTGCTTTCCCCTTTCCTTTTTTATAAATATTTTTAATCGATAATCTTTCGTCCCCGTCACACATTTATAAATCCGTCATTAAAAAAATTCATCAAACAGTGTATTAAACGCCTTTTGGGGCTGTTTTATCTAAGGTTATACCTGACTATAATATTATAACCTCTCACACAATTGAGCACAACAAATTTTTGTTAATTTTTTTATGAAAACAGCCAACTTTTTAAATTTTAATAAAAATTTAAATATTTCATCTTAAATTAATCTTATTTATGGCTATATATAAGCCTTCAGGCGCTCATAAAGTTCACATACAGGCAGTCCCACAACGTTAAAATAGTCCCCGTCAATGCCGCTTACAAATATGCTCGCTCTGCCCTGTATTCCATATGCTCCCGCTTTGTCAAACGGCTCGTTTGTAGATATATATTTTTCGATTTCGCTGTCGTCAAGTTCCTTAAAATTAACCTTTGTGGTGACAGTAAACTCCTCGGATTTTGAGCCGTACACAATGCACACGCCTGTATCCACAAAATGAGTTTTGCCAGATAACAGCCTTAACATTCTGTATGCGTCAAATTTATCCTTTGGTTTTCCGAGTATTTCGCCGTCACATCTGACGACAGTGTCAGCTCCTATCACAACGGCGTCGGCGTTTTTCTCAGCAACACTCTTTGCCTTGACAGCGGCGAGCGTCTGTGCAGTTTTAAGTATATCATCACATTTTACAGCACTCTCGTCTGCGTCCGACACGATTATCTCAAAGTTATCCGTTATATTCTCCATAAGCTCGCGCCTTCTCGGGGACGCCGAAGCTAAAATTATCCTCATATCGGGTTTTATCTCTCCTTATTCTCCTTGTCCATGCTTACTCCGGTTGAGCCGAAGCCGCCCTCGCCCCTGACAGTGTCGGAAAGTTCAGATACTTCCTCAAACTCGGCGTACACAACAGGTGCTATTACCATCTGCGCTATTCTGTCGCCGTTTTGTACTCTGAACACCTTGTCCGATGTGTTTTTGAGCCCGACGCATATCTCGCCGCGGTAGTCGGCGTCTACCACGCCCACGCAGTTTGCAGGCGCTATCGAGTGCTTTACGGCAAGTCCGCTTCTCGCGTATATAAACGCCGCCAAATCGTCCTGAGGTAGTTCTATTGCAATACCTGTGCCTATCATCTGAGTTTCATTTGGCTTTATGTCTGTGTATTCTCTGTCAAAACAGGCATATAAATCATATCCCGCCGCAGCGGCAGTCGCCCTTTTCGGTGTTACTGCGCTGTCTTTGAGCTTTTTAAATTTTATCTTTATCAAAAAAACACTCCTTATTTTTTACATCAGGTTTCTGTAATAAAGTCCTCTCGTTATATCGTCTCTCTTGCCGCCGGAGATGTATTCCTTTAAAATCTTCGCGGCGTCGGATGAGGATTCCACAGTAAAGTACAGCGTTATAAAGTCAAACTCACACAGCTCGTTTAATCTGTCAGCTAGATACAGCGGCTTTGAGTTTAACACCTCGGACGCCTGACGTGTACATCTGACAGGGAAGAATATGCCCTTTCTGTCAGTTATGCCGCTCTTTCTGCCACATTGCTTACAGCCTATCTCGTTTTTAACAGGGCAGTTTCTTGTCAGCATGAGCGGGAGGTGTCCGTAAGCGAGTATTCCCTTTGGCACAGGTGAGTTTACCGCATTGAGCTTTACAAACGGCGGCTCAAAAGACAGTGTAATGTCAGAGAGCCCAAGCTGAGCATAAGCCGACGCGGCTATTGAATTTGCTATATTAAGGCCAAAATCTCCGCAAGGCGTCATTCCTGCGTTCTGAGCCATTGTTACAGCCCCGATATTCGGGCAAACTGCGTAGTTTACTCCCTGTTTTTTTAGTATTCTGAGTTTTTTTACAATCTCATCCTCGCCGTCAAACACCGCTCTGTCTATTTGAGCGGCAAACTTTGAAACAAGTGGGTGGGAGGAGAGATTTTCTATTCTGAGAAGCTCCTGTATCGGCAAAATTATTCTCTGAACTTTGGACAAATCGCAGTACTGCATCTGATTTAAGTTGTCAAAGCGAACTCGCAGAGCAGGGGAGTGGGTTGAACTCTTATAAGGCTTATCCTCAAGCAGATTGTCGGGGCAGTCCGTAAACTTAGGCGGTATTTTTTTCATTCTCAGATAGCTTAACTCCTCGAGTGCGTCGCGCCTTACGGCGTTGAGTGCTCCCGCGGGTATCATCAGTCCGTCTTCTATATCTGCGGTAAAGCTTTCCTCGGCGATATAGTACGGTGTGTCTCCCGTTTTGGATAGGTTTTTATACGCCTTTTCGGCAGTGGTAGGCGCATTTATGGCTATCTGCGGCACTTCGCCCTCGGTTTTGACGGTATTTCCCATATCGTCGGACAGCTCAAAGACTATCGGCTCGTCCTTTTTAGCGGTAAATGAAGCCTTTAGGGATATGAGCGGGTTTTCTTTTCTGTAAAGCGACGCTAATTCTTTTAGCACCTTGCTGTCCGCCGCTGTTACGTCCTCTTTCTGGCGTGTTCCGAACATATCTCTGCCGAGGTGTGAGGTATAGTACCCATCGGTAAAGCCGCTTCGTGAGAAAACGGCGCGCAAAAGCCTTGTATCTGGATTTTTGCCGCTTGCCGCCTCTCTGCACGCAGTTACAGCCGCCGCTGTGTACTCCGGGCGCTTCATTCTGCCCTCTATTTTGACGGACGTAACTCCTATTTTTTCAAGCTCCTTTATATGACTTACTATCGACAAATCCTTTAATGACAAATTATATCTGCCCTTATCCTTTACATAAAAGGGAAGTCGGCACGGCTGAGCACAAAGTCCTCTGTTTCCGCTTCGCTCACCTATAACAGAGCTCATATAGCACTGTCCCGAAACGCACATACACAGCGCTCCGTGCACAAACACCTCAAGTTCCATGTCGGTCTGTGCGGCAATGCGGGCTATCTCGTCCTTTGAAAGCTCTCTTGAGAGAACAACTCTTGCAAATCCGAGCTTTTCAAGCTGTTTTACGCCGCTTATATTGTGCACGCTCATCTGTGTTGAGGCGTGAAGCCGCATTTGCGGCGCACACTCCTTTACTATTTTGACAAGCGCCAAATCCTGCACTATGAGCGCATCAACGCCCGCTCTGCACGCAGTTTTTACTGCCTGCTTTGCGAGCTCCTTTTCGTTTTCCAGCACCATTATATTTAAAGTCAGATAAACCTTTGCGGAGTGCTCGTGGGCATATGCCGTTATCTGAGAGAGAGTCTCGTCGTCAAAGTTCTGAGCGTTTCTTCTGGCGTTTAGATATTTTGAGCCGAGATATACGGCGTTTGCACCTGTCCTTATTGCCGCCACTGCGGCGTCATATCCGCCGGCAGGCGCAAGTATTTCTATTCCCATTATTTTATAACCCTTTCTTTAGGCGTTGTGAGCAATTTTACAGATAAAAATTCATTCCGCGGTAAAGCAAAGCCGTAAAATGAAAGCTGAAAAACTATTCCTGAGCTTTTTTCTCTTCTGCTTCACCGTTTTCGTCCTCGCGGAATGTGTCAGGCGTTTTGCTGGTGAGCTTTTGCAGTATCGCAACTTCTCGGTTTAATCTTTCAAGCTCGCGGTGGCACTCGTCGACCTCTATGCGGGCACGTGAGGCGTCCTCAATATATGTTGCAAGCTGATTTCTGAGATTATCTGCGCTTTCCTCAGCTTTGCGGTATCTGTCCGCATATTCCAAAAGACACAGCACTATCGCATCGTATACGGATATTCTTGAATCGTCTACAAGGTTTTTTGCCTGACTGTTTATTTCGTCAACTATCTTTTGGACTTCATCCTCGTCCTCCTGCGTGTTTATGCTGTAATTTAAACCTAAAATATTTATTTTTAACTTATTCATAACATAACCCCCGCACTTTTTTAAAAATTTTTAAATTATTATCCCTAAAACGCTTAAAATTACAATTAACATACAATATATATTATACACACTGTCTTTTGCCCTTTGCAACAGCTTCAACAATACTTTAAGTCATCTTTTTAACTTTTGTTACAATACGCATATTTTTTATGTTAAATCATAAAAAAGTATTGAACGCTATTTTTGGTTTGTGTATAATAAACATGAATTGATGTATAGTTTTTCATCTTTTATTTATTTTTTATAACCAATCCTAATTTTTATTGCGGAGGATTTTTTATCATGCAATCTTTATACACCAAGGAATTTTTTAAACAAAGATTAACTGAAAATTTATTATCATCCTTTGATATTAAACCGGAAAACGCTTCTGATGAGATGTTTTATAAGGCTGCCGCTATGACTATGAGAGATATTCTCATGGAAAAGCGCAAAAACTTTATGGCAAAATGCCATTCCAACGGCAAAAAACAGATAAATTATCTGTGCATGGAGTTTTTGCTCGGCCGTTCGCTTAAAAACAGCGCATATAATCTTAAAGTTGTAAAAGAGCTTTCAGCCGCTTTGAGTGATTTCGGCGTAAAGCTTGAGAATCTCTATGAGTGTGAGCCTGACGCAGGCTTGGGAAACGGCGGTCTGGGTCGTCTTGCCGCGTGCTTTATGGACGCTTTGGCTTCGTTGGATTATCCCGCAACAGGCTACTCGATTCTCTATGAGTTCGGTATTTTTAAACAAAAGCTTCTCGACGGCTGGCAGACAGAGCTTCCCGACAACTGGCTTCCGGGCGGCGACGTATGGCTTACACCTAAATATGATTTAGCCGTACCTGTTCACTTCGGCGGACGTGTGGACGAATTCTGGGACAACAACTATCATCACGTAAATTACAGCGGCTATCAGACAGTTATGGCTGTGCCGTACGATATGTATATATCAGGCTACGACTGCGAGGGCGTCAGCCTGCTGAGACTTTGGAAAGCCCAGAGCTCCGGCATGGATATGGATTTATTCAACCGCGGCGACTACGAGGACGCTCTCAGACAGAACTCCATGGCTGAGGTTATAAGCAAGGTGCTTTATCCTAACGACAGCCATATGGAGGGCAAGGAGCTCAGATTAAAACAGCAGTATTTCCTTGTATGCGCATCTGTAGGAGACATTGTAAACAACCATATGGCAGTTTACGGCACACTTGACAACTTTGCCGATAAAGTGGCAATCCATATAAACGACACACATCCGACACTGGCTATACCTGAGCTTATGAGAATACTGCTCGACGACTGCGGCTACGGCTGGGATCAGGCCTGGGATATTGTAACAAAGACTTTCGGTTACACAAACCACACTGTTATGAGCGAAGCTCTGGAAAAATGGAACGAGGATTTGTTTAAATCTCTGCTTCCGAGAATTTATCAGATTGTAGTCGAGATAAACAGACGTTTCTGCAAGGAGTTATTTGAAAAATATCACCTCGATGTAAACACCATAAACCGTATGTCCATAATAGACAATCATCAGATAAAAATGGCTAATCTCTGCGTATGGGCATGCCACAGTGTAAACGGTGTTTCACAGCTCCATTCGGAAATTATAAAAGAAGAGCTGTTCCATGATTTTTACAACATCGAACCCGCGAAATTCAAAAACGTTACAAACGGTATAGCTTCAAGAAGATGGCTGTATCAGTCCAACCCTGAGCTTACAAAGCTCATCTCCTCGCTTATCGGCGACGGATTTATTAAGGATATGTCTAAGCTTGAGCTGTTAAAGCCTTATGCAAACGACAAAGAGGTTTTAAAGCAGCTCAGTGAAGTTAAATACAAAAACAAAGAGCGTTTTTCAAACTATGTAAATAAAAATTACGGTATATCAGTTGACCCTAACGCTATTTTTGATGTTCAGGTAAAACGTCTGCATGAGTATAAACGCCAGCATTTAAACGCTCTGCACATACTCTCACTTTACCGCTACCTTTTGGAAAATCCAAACGCTGCAATAACTCCTAAAACATTTATTTTCGGCGCTAAAGCGGCTCCGGGATATTATCTCGCGAAACAGATAATCAAGCTTCTGTGCACTATGTCAAAGGAGATTAAGCAGAACAAGCGTATAAGCGAAATGATAAATATAGTTTTTCTTGAGGATTACAGAGTTACACTCTCCGAAATACTCACACCTGCAAGCGAAATTTCCGAGCAGATTTCACTGGCCGGTACTGAGGCTTCCGGTACGGGCAACATGAAGCTCATGTTAAACGGCGCTATAACTCTCGGTACAATGGACGGAGCTAATGTTGAGATATACAACGCTGTAGGTCCTGACAACATTATAATATTCGGTATGAGCACGCCGGAGGTCGAAAAGAAAAAAGCTGAGGGTTACCGCCCGATAGATATTTACAACTCCAATGCTGAAATAAAGGGCTGTATAGACATGCTGTTCTCCGGCATAGGCGGAAACAGATTTGAGGATATAGGCAACTCGCTTAAAAACATTGACCAGTATATGGTGCTTGCTGACTTTAACTCCTACAAGCTTGCACACAACAAAGCCGATATGCTGTATGCAGACAAAGAAAAATGGAATAAGATGTCCCTCATCAACATTGCCGGTTCAGGTTATTTCTGTGCCGACCGTTCAATTCAGGATTACGCAAGGGATATTTGGGGACTTTAATCTGGCTTTTTGACATTCTTTTGCCGGAGCAGGACTGTTTTGATGTTTTGCTCCGGTGATTTTAATTATTATCTCTTTTTTAGGGAGGCTTTTTTAATGCCGCTTATGTTTGACAGCAGAAGCTTAAAGCACAAAAAACCGTTCGGACCGGCAAGCGTGGGACAGGAGATTGAATTTAACATATTTCTTCCGCATACTCCGGCTTACTATGCGCCGAGCCTTGTAATATACCACGCCGACAACTGGGACGCTCCGCACGTTTACGGTATGGACTTTATAAAGAGCGAGGAGGATTCAAACTGCTACCGCTGTACAGTTTTGTTTGAGCACCCGTCGCTTATGTTCTACCACTTTTCAATATGCACGCCGAACGGAAATATAAATCTTGTAAATGGCGAAAACAATATAGGCTACCTCTCAAACGACATTAACCCAATGTGGCAGTTATCAGTCTATGAAAAGGAATATGAAACACCGCAGTTTTTGGGCAGCGGTGTGTTTTATCAGATTTTTCCCGACAGGTTTAACCGCTCCAAAATGCCCGACCCGAACATCTTTCCCGACAGAAAAATCCACGAAAACTGGACCGATATGCCCGACTATCTTCCAAATGAGCAGGGAGAGATTACAAACAGCGACTATTTCGGCGGAAACTTAGAGGGAATTATAGAAAAGCTTGACTATTTGCAGTCTCTGAGCGTATCCTGCATATACCTAAACCCTATTTTTGAAGCGCACTCAAACCACCGCTACAATACGGCAAACTACATGAAGATAGACCCGTTTATAGGCGACGAGGAGGACTTTAAGCTTCTGTGCTCTTTGGCGGACGAGCGGGGAATAAAGGTTATTTTAGACGGTGTATTCAGCCACACAGGTGACGACAGCGTATATTTTAACCGCAAAGGACGATATGACACTCTCGGAGCTTATCAGAGCCGTGACAGCCAGTATTACAGCTGGTACAGTTTTGAGGAATTTCCCGATAAATATAAGTGCTGGTGGGGATTTAAAACTCTGCCCGAGGTAAACGAGTCAAACGAGAGCTACCGCGAATACATCTTCGGCAAGGACGGCGTTATAGAGCATTGGCTCAAGCTCGGCGCTCATGGATTCAGGCTCGATGTGGCGGACGAGCTTCCCGATTCGTTTTTAGATATGCTGACGCAGAAAGTAAAATCGGTAAAGCCTGACGCCATTGTGATAGGTGAGGTATGGGAGGACGCGTCAAACAAGGTGAGCTACGGCATACGCAGACGATACCTTTTGGGAAAACAGCTCGACAGCGTTATGAACTATCCGTTTAAGAACGCTATACTCAGATATATTTCAGACGGTGTCGGCAGTGATTTTTACGAGACAGTTATGACCGTGCTCGAAAATTACCCGAAGCATGTAAGGGATAATTTGATGAACTCCATCTCAACGCATGACACCGAAAGGGCGCTGACGCTTTTGTCCACGTTTGAGAATGTAAATGACAGACGCTGGCAGGCAGACCACCACAATATACCGCCGGAGCTTTTGCAGACAGGTATAAAGCGATTAAAGCTTGCCATGGCGCTTCAGTATTTTCTGCCGGGTGTGCCGTGCATATATTACGGCGACGAGGCAGGGCTTGCAGGCTACCGTGACCCGTTTAACCGCTGTACTTATCCATGGGGATATGAAAACGGGGAAATACTCGAATTTGTAAGAGAGCTCGGCAAAATAAGGCATGATTTAACGTGGATTGCCCACGCTGAATTTACGCCTGTAATGTTCTGGAACAACGTGTGCATGTTCATAAGGGAATTGGGTGATGACGCAGTACTTTTGGCTGTAAACAGGTCAAGCGAGCCTGTCAGAATAGATATGCCTGACAAATTTAACCGCGGAACAGTTTTAATGGGCGTATATAACAGGCACGAAAAAATAATTGAACCGTACAGCGCCGTTATAATACACTCAGATACTCAAACTATTTAAAGGGAGATACTTGTAATATGGATTTTTTTGAAAAGACGATTTCCAGTCAGCGGATTTATGACGGAAAAATAATAGGTGTAAGAAAGGACACAGTTGAGCTTCAGGACGGACGAAAGGCGTCTCGAGAGGTGGTTGAGCACTCGGGAGGCGTATGTGTAATAGCTTTGGATGAGGATAAAAACATACTGTTTGTACGCCAGTTCAGATATCCCAACAACAGCGTAATTTTGGAGATACCTGCCGGAAAATTAAACCCGGGTGAGGACCACTACGAGTGCGGAAAAAGGGAACTTGAGGAGGAGACAGGCTATCTTTGCTCAGAGTACCGCCATATTGCGACAATTTATCCGTCGCCTGCATATGTAGGAGAGATAATACATGTATATTTTGCGTCAGGACTTATAAAATCCGAGCAGAAGCTCGACGAGGGCGAATTTTTATCGGTTGAGAAAATCCCTCTCGAAAAAGCTTTCCAAATGGTTATGAACGATGAAATCTACGACGCAAAAACTCAGATAGCAATACTTAAAGTCAAGGCCATGCTTGATAATGAGAAAAAATAATTAAACTAAACTTTATATAAGGTGACATCAATACTGCTGTCACCTTATTTTTTTATGCCTGTTTAAAAAACTTTAAATTACACATGTAAAACCCGACGAATTTCTTTTTATACTATATTATAAAAATATTTTAATTTCTTTGTATTTTTAAGCAAATTTCATATTTTTTATTGAAAACCAAATATAAATTTATTATAATGTGCACGAATTGTGAGGTCGGTTTATTATTTTAATATATTTAACAAAGGAGGTTATCGTTTTGAAAGGCAATGACTACATCAAAATTGTAATTGATTGTATCAACAAGGCATGGTCTTCACAAACTGACTCTATCTCAAAAGCCGTTTGTCTGATTGCCGAATCCATTGAAAAAAAGCAAAATATCTTTGTTTTCGGCTGTTCACATGCAGGAATTTTAGCTGAGGAGGTCTTTTACCGCACAGGCGGGCTTGCCGTTATAAATCCTATTATGTTCCCCGGATTTATGCTGAACACCCGTCCTGTCACTATGACAAGCTCACTCGAGAGAATTCCCGGAATAGGCAAAACTCTGCTTTTACAAAACCATGTAAAGGCAGGAGATGTGCTTATAATCCACTCTGTATCTGGCAGAAATACTGTTCCCGTTGAGATGGCTATGGAAGCTGCGAAGCTCGGCGTGCACACTGTGTGCATAACAAACCTTGAGTATTCAAAGAGTGTATCCTCGCGCCACCCTGATGGAAAAAGACTGTTTGAGGTATGTGAAATAGTGATAGACAACTGCGGAGAAAAGGGAGACGCCGCAATAAAGCTTGACGGACTCGCTGAGAAAATCGGTCCTACATCAACAGCTGTCGGAACGGCTCTTTTAAACGCAATAATTATAGATGCCGTAGAAAAGATGATTGCTGACGGCATTGTTCCGCCTGTATTTATGAGCGCCAACCTTGACGGCGGAGACGATCACAACGCAAAAATATTCGAAGAATACAAAGACAACATTTTCTATATGTAACACAGAGAGTTGATTGATATGAAAAGATATCTTGCCGTTGACTGCGGAGGTACAAAGGTGCTCGCTGTGATGTACGACGAGAATTTTCGTCCTATTGCCGCGTGTAAAACCGGGAGTCTGCGCGACAACACCACCTCCGAAGATATGATAAAACAAAATTTTAAGGCTCTTGCAGACGCATTCGGACTCTCAAAGGAAAACATAACGTCTTTTGATGAGCTCCACGGAAATGCGTATGAAAATCTGATAGAAAAGCTCTCCGATTACTGCACATTCTCGAAGCTTGATTTGTGCGGGGAAATAGACTCGGGACTGTATGCCGCAGAGATATTTTCAGACGGATATCTGGCTCTGGCGGGAACAGGCGGCACACTTTTTGCCAAATACAACGGCGAAAAGTACCACAACGGTGGCTACGGAGCCGCTGTTTACGACGAGGGCTGCGGCTACGGTATAGGCAGAAGAGCTTTTATGGCGGCAATAGAGGACTACGACGGAATAGGTCCTAAAACTATGCTGACCGAGCTTATTGCCGAGCATTTCGGCAAAACAAGGGCAGAGCTTGAAAAGGCGATACCGTCGATATATTCTCAAAATCAGATGTCGCCGGTTACGTTTGTGGCGTCCTGTGCTCCCATTGTCTCTAAAGCCGCATATGCGGGAGATGAAGTGGCATATAACATTTTGGAGGAGACAGGAAAAATTATAGGGAAACAGCTCATAGCGCTTTCAGACAGAAAAAATATACCTAAAAATTTGCCTGTTGCCATTGCGGGAAGTGCATGGAAAGCCCATGATGTACTGTTTGACACATTCTGCCGCACTATCAGGTACAGAGGATTTACAGGAGATATAATCATACCGTCGTTTGAGCCGATTGTGGGTATAATTATTCGGCATTACCTGAAGGTGCACGGAAAATTTGACTCAGCTGATAAAAAAGAATTTCTGAAAATGTATGACAAATACACTTTTAAAATTAAATAAAAAGGGGAATTTTTATCATGTTAATGCAGCGTTATCAGAAAGCAGTAGACGATTTATTTGCAAAAATAAGAAATACACAGACAAAAAATATCATTGAAGCCGCCGATATAATTGCAAATGCCGTAATGAACGGCGGAAAGATATACATGTACAGAATTTGCCACGGAATTGAAAAGGATTTACTGTACAGGGGAGGAGGACCTATCTTTTACAAGCACTTTGAAGAGGATTTGAAAAAGGATATGTCAAAGCTCACTGACAAAGACGTACTTATTGTAAGCTCAGTTTCCGGACGCACAAAGGAAATTGTTGACTACACATGGGAGGCAGTAAATAAGGGTACAAAGGTAATTGCCTTCACAAGCATGGAGTACGCTGTTGTGGTTGACCCTGTACACGAGTCGGGCAAAAAGCTGTATGAAATGGCTACACTGACTATTGACAACTGTGCTCCTGCCGCTGAGGCAATGCTGCACGTTGACGGAATAGAAGCCCCGTTTGCCGCTTCCTCCGGTATTGCGTCGGACTACATAATGTGGTGTATCACCTGCAATGTGGTTGAGAAGATGCTCGAAAAAGGCTATACACCTGGAATTTTAAAGAGTGCAAATTTCCCAGGAGGAAACGACTACAACAAAACTGTAATTGAACCTCACTATGAAAAATACGGCTGGTAAAGCCGATTAAAAAAGCTTACGCATAATTTGCGTAAGCTTTTTTTATAGGATTTTAATTTAATATCATCTATAATACCGTTTGTATTCTATCCCGTAATGTTTATATAAAATATAAATATCTTGTCTGAGAAACTTCTCCGCTCTGTAATATAAATATAAACATCAATCAATATTAAATTGACATGTATATATCTTCGCGTCATCCAGTTCTTCAATTATCTGATTACATTCAACAGTGAGTGTATTTACATTTATTCCTGTTACGCTGACCCAGTATTTGCCGTTGTCATAGATATCCGATGCAAAAAAGACAGTATCTCCTAATCTTATGCCGTTGTCGTCTCTGTAAAGCATTGTGCGTTTTTCCTGCAGGTCCGTACTGCCTTTGAGCACTGCTTCTGCGTCTGTCTCATCGTCTGCATTAGGCAATTTGGCTTCAAATATACTTACAGTATCAAAAACATCATTTAAATTTGCGTTTGATGTAAGTATAGTCAAATCCTCGCCGCTGTCATTTAACGTCAAGGAAGCGACTCTGCCCTGAACCTCTATTGTTTTGACTGTCTTTTCGCCTAGAAAATGGACAAACAGCACACTTTTATCTGCGTCAGAACTAACTGTAATATATCTGTTTTCATCTATTATTACAGGGTGTTTTAGGCTGATGCCCATTACGTCATACTCAGAGTAGTCAAAATCTGCGGCGTCATATACTTTTATATCCATTGAGGAAATATCTACAACGCATTGTTTTGTTTCATCACGTATGAGGCAATACTTGTCAGACCAGTGCACCAGCGCCCCTGATTTGATATAAGGTATCTCGTATTCCTTGTTATCCGACAGCATTATTATTTTGCCGTCACGGTCGAACACAAACCAATCCCTGCCGTCTTTACTGTACAGACTGAGCATACTTCCGAATTTAGACATAACCTCCTCGGCAGAGTGAATGTTATTTTCTTTTTTTAAACGAGATATAGGCGATTCTTCTACATATCCATGGGTTACGGGAATTATTTTTTCTTCGGTGTGTATGCTGCCATCACGTACAGAATATTTTTTTACCTCTCCGAAGTGAGATTCGAAGTGTGTATTTACTATAAATTCTACCGTAAGAGACGAGGGGATAGAGCCTGTTGTCTGAGTTATTTTTATGGGGGTTTTATACTTAAAAGTTAAGAACAACACTAAAACTGAGGTAATCAACACCGCAATGACTGCAAGACTGATTATCTTTATTTTTTTATAGTTACATATTTTAGAGCTAGTTTTTACCATGTATGTGACCCTCCAGGCCAGTCAAAACCTATTTTTAATATTACATCTGAGTCATTTACAATATCTTTAGGAATTACAGTACCGCTCATCGGATTTTCAAGATATATTCCCTGTGAACGGTATGCTTTATACACTAACGTAGCGCAATTTACAGATGTACTTAATTTTGATGCTAAAGTAACATAAGTTCTATTTAATAGATTCTCTCTAGCATATTTTCCGGCTTGAAACATTTTATCTTTATCTGGACTTGTTGAAGAGGAACTTCCCTTAACCTCATAAACTCTTATAGAGTTTCTTTTTCTCCAATGATCATACACAGAGTTATTATATTCTTTACTATATGTTTCTCCAGATTTTTTACCTAAATGCTCAGTTGTGTATATTATCCTTGAATCTCCACTATTCAAATACCTAGATACTATTGCTGCATGTCCATGATCTATGCCTATAGAAGAAAAATCTTTAGTTATCCATATTGAACCAACAATAGAGTTATTGCATACACGTTCCCAGTTATACTGAGTCATTTGATATGGTATTATTTCTACATTTTTTTCACTATTAAAATATAGTGTATTATTAAGTGTATTTTCTATTCCTTCAACACTAGAAATAAAAGATTCATAATCCATCATTTCATATGATTTTTTAAGTTCTTCTACTGAAATTTGAGTTCTTTGACTCAAACTTTCCCAATCAATGTTATGTTCTTCTGATGCTGAACATATAAATAAACTAGACATTAAAAAAGTAAATAACATTAAAAATACTAAAGATTTTAATTTTTTCATAACCTCTACCTCTTTTCATTTAATACATTCCTCTTATTTTTACATGTTTCAAAAATTATAACACCATTGGTATCATCTCCCATAATATTTATATTTTTATATTACAATAAAGTTAATTATTAGTCAATAATTTTATATAGTTTTAATAATATAATTTACTTTTTTGTATTTAAAGAAACATTTTATATAAAAAAACTCAGCGGAGAAATTTCTCCGCTGAGCTTTTATTTATTGTTCAGTTATTATTCTTATGGGGCGGCGGATCTATATTTTACAAGCATTTTGAAGAAGATTTGAAAACGGATATACTCCCGGAATTTTGAAGAGCGCAAATTTCCCTGGCGGAAACGACTACAACAAAACCGTTATTGAGCCTCACTATGAAAAATACGGCTGGTAAAGCCGATTAAAAAAAGCTTACGCATAATTTGCGTAAGCTTTTTTGTTGTTTATTATTCAGCGTTATTTTCAGCAGGCTCCACTTCGTAGACGCCTTCCTGATTAAATATATCATACAGATCGTCAATAGAGATATCAGGGAATTGTGACATATCGCCTATGCTGATTAAGACAAAAGGGTCAGAAGTTATTGTTACTTCTGAAATATCAAGTTTTGTATTTTCCAAAAGCCAGAAAATATTTCTGTTTTCTGTTACGCCAAGCACATCTTTTCCGTCACCGTAGAGTTTTTCGAGCTCAGCAGAAAGAGTTTCAAAACACTTTTGGTAATCGTCTTTTTCGGAATAAACCGAAAACATGATTTGTCTTAGCTTATTGTCGGCAAATTCATATGTGGCAAATACATCGTATCCGTTTATTTTTAGTTTTTGCTCCGTTTTATATGTTACATAGCTATCATCTGACGAAGTTCTATCATCGTCTTTTACAATTTGATTTTCAAGTGTCTTATTTGCCTCATCGGGACTTACTCCCCATTTTGCATCGCTATACTGAAATATGCCGTCAGTTTTAAGTGAAGACAAGGCAACATCGGAATTACTGCATGCTGTAAAAGCCAGTGAAGATAATATAAGCACTGCGCTCATTAAAATTATGGCAACAGATTTTTTCTTAAATTTGTTTATATACATAATGTTCACCTCTCTGTTTACAAATAAGGGTGGTGGACTTATAATTTAAAGTTTATTTTTTTAGTTTCCGTGTTTCAATGTTCTCTCAGGCGTCAAAAGTATTTAATTTTGCTAACGCCTTGAAGTTATATTACATCATTGGTATCATCTCCCATAATATTTATATTTTTATAATACAATAAAGTTAATTGTTAGTCAATAATTTTATATAGTTTTAATAATATAATTTACTTTTTTGTATTTAATGAAACATTTTATATAAAAAGCTCAGCGGAGAAATTTCTCCGCTGAGCTTTTATTTATTATTCAGTTATTATTCTTCTGCGTCGGCAGGTGAGGTGTTTTCTTCAAGTGTCTGCGCATCCTGAGTTTCTATAGAAGTCTGAATATCCTCAGAATCCTCGTCCTCGTCTATATCCTCTTTTTTAGCCCTTGCAAGGGTTACTATTCTGCCTGAATCGGATACTCTCATTACACGCACGCCGCCCGCATAACGTGACTGTACGTTTATCTGAGATACAGGTATTCTGATTATAACGCCCTCGTCTGTGATGAGGATAACGTCATCGTCGTCGTCAACTGACTTAATGCCCGCTACAAGTCCCTTTTCATCGCTGACTTTATAGTTGATAAGTCCTTTACCGCCTCTGGACTGTACGCGGTACTCGTCAAGATTGCTTCGTCTGCCGAGTCCCTTTTCGGTTACGGTGAGAAGTGTAGCGCCCTCTCTGACCTTAGCCATGCCGACAACGCTGTCGTCATCGTCGAGAGATATTGCCTTTACGCCTCGCGCTGTTCTTCCTATCGGTCTTGCGTCTGTCTCGTTAAAGCGGATTGCCATACCGTTCTTTGTAGCGACTACAAGGTCGTTTGTGCCGTCGGTGAGTCTTACCCAAGCGAGCTCATCGTCCTCGTCGAGAGTTATAGCTATAAGTCCGCCCTTTCTGACGTTCTTATATGCAGAGAGCTCTGTACGCTTAATTATACCGTTACGTGTAACCATGCAGAAATACTCGTCGTCGTTAAACTCGTTTATTCTTATCATGGAGTTTACTTTTTCGTCGGATTCAAGCGGCAGGAGATTTACTATATTCACGCCCCTTGAAGTTCTTGAGCACTCAGGAATCTCATATCCCTTGAGCTTATAGACGCGTCCTTTGTTTGTAAAGAACATTACATAGTCGTGGGTGGAGCAGATGAACAGCTCTTCTACGAAGTCCTCCTCGCGTCTTGTCATGCCGGATATACCTCTTCCGCCTCTGCGCTGTGTCTTATACACATCCATTGGCTGACGCTTGATATATCCGTAGTGGGTGAGGGTGAGTACACATTCCTCAACAGGAATGAGGTCCTCAATGTCCATTTCGCCGCTGACAGACTCTATTGCTGTTCTGCGCTCGTCCTTATACTTATCGCATATCTCGCGCATTTCGTCCTTTACTATTGCGTATACCTTGGTGTCATCTGCCAAAATGCCCTCAAGCTCTGCAATTTTAGCCATAAGTCCTGTAAGCTCTTCTTCGATTTTTTCTCTCTCAAGGCCTGTAAGCTGTCCTAAGCGCATCTGTACAATGGCATTTGCCTGTATCTCTGTGAGACCGAAACGCTCCATCAAGGCCTCGCGTCCCTCAGGTATGCTCTTTGAAGCTCTGAGGATTGCTATAACCTCGTCGATGAAGTCGAGCGCTATTTTAAGTCCCTCTAAGATATGTGCTCTCTCTTTGGCTTTTCTTAAATCAAACTGTGTTCTTCTTGTTATTACGTCAAACTGGAATTTGATGTACTGCTCGAGCATCTCCTTGAGAGGCATTACCTTAGGCACTTTACCGTCCTCAAGTGCGAGCATGTTTACGCCGACTGTTTCCTGAAGCTGTGTATGCTTATACAGTGTATTTAATACTATCTGTGCGTTTGCGTCACGCTTTAAGTCGATAACAACGCACATACCGTCTCTGTCGGAGTGGTCCATGATATCGGAAATGCCCTCAATGCGCTTTTCCTTTACCATGTCGGCAATGCTTTCAATAAGTCTTGCCTTATTTACCATATACGGAAGCCCTGTTATACCGATACGTTCACGTCCGTTTTTGCCTTCCTCTATCTCGGCGCGGCCTCTTAAAATTATCTTGCCTTTACCTGTTGCATAAGCGGCACGCATGCCCGCTCTGCCCATGATTATTCCGCCGGTAGGGAAGTCCGGTCCCTTTATGTGCTCCATGAGCTCCTCAAGTGAAGCTTCTGGATTGTCTATAAGGCAGCAGGCGCCGTCTACAACCTCTTTTAAGTTGTGCGGAGGGATATTTGTCGCCATACCTACTGCGATACCCGTAGAGCCGTTTACAAGCAGGTTAGGAAAACGGCAGGGGAGAACAGTAGGTTCTTTCAAACGCTCATCGTAGTTCCACTGGAAATCTACCGTCTCTTTATCTATATCGGAGAGCATTCTCATGGAGATTTTGCTCATCTTAGCCTCTGTATAACGGTAAGCAGCAGGCGGGTCTCCGTCTATGGAACCGAAGTTTCCGTGACCGTCTATGAGAGGATATCTGAGCGAGAAATCCTGCGCAAGACGTACAAGAGCATCGTATACCGAAGCGTCGCCGTGTGGATGGTAACGTCCGAGAACGGAACCGACTGTATCAGCCGATTTACGGTACGCCTTTTCAGGGTACAGTCCGTTTTCAAACATTGTGTACAATATTCTTCTGTGTACGGGCTTTAAGCCGTCGCGGACATCAGGCAATGCACGCGATACGATAACCGACATGGAATACTCCAAGAACGATTTTCGCATTTCTTTTTCAATGTCCATTGAAATGACATTTGAGCCTTCTGTATTCATTATATGTTTTCACCCTTATCTATCAAGCAGATTTTTTGTGAACTTACTTTTTGTCTCTTATTTTAGGCTGTTTTACCTTTCCTGTCTTTAAAGCGGCAGCTTTTTCCTTATTCTGCTGCTCCAGTGTTATGTCGTGGTATCTGTCCTTTAAAATATCACGCATACCTGTGCTGAGAGTTTCTCTAAGCTCTCTTGTGAGCTTTCTTTTCGGCAGGCAGAACATCTTTTTCGGTTCAGGATAAACTATAAATAAAAGCTCGTCCTCATATACGTGAAAGTACGGATATGTATACGGAACCTCCATTTTGCTCTCGTTGTAGCCGATTATCAGCTTATCCTCCAAAAAGTCCATGGAAAATGTGGCGTTCTGGCGCTCTATGTTTTTGGCTGTCTGTTTTACTGTGAAAAACGGCATCTCCCAGACAACTCCGATAAGTGCAAGCCAAAACAGTGCCATTACAAGCATAGGTGTCTGCTGTGTTATGAGATAGTATATAAAACAGCCTATCGAAAGCACACCTGCACATATCGACTGGATTATTTTTTTGCGGTTTCCGCGGTGGCGCATATCAAACTGGAACGCTCTGAGTATATCGTCGTAAATAAGTTTGTATTTTACATAAACTCTGCTCATATTTAATTCACCTAACTAGTCCTTTATATATTTGACACCCCATGTATCGTGCACGCCTGTAAGGAAGCTGTCCAGCTTTGATACGTCATCTATCTCTCTAAGCGGTACAATGATACATTTATTATCCTTTAACACCATTAAGAGTAATTCCTTTGTGAGGTGAAGCCTTGCAAAGCCGTCCCATTCAACTATATTGTCCACCTCAAAGGAATGCTCGTGTACGCAGTCGTCAAATATCAACACGTGTATGTCGTTATTAAGATACTGATTTGAAGCATAGCTTTTTGCAGAAGCTTTTTTGAGCTTTTTCGGGAAAAGAAAGGTATAAAACGATAGCGAATATATACCCAGTGCTATAAAGATAATGTCGAGCACATAGTAAAGCGGTTCGCTGTTTGCCATTGAGGTGAGCATTGATATGAGCATGAGCACACCTACTGCAACTTCAAGTGTTCCGAGTACCTTTGAGCGTTTTTTATATTTTTTTATCTGGTCTCTAACCAGTATAAAGTTGAATTTTTCATATTCATCTTCGGTTATGCGGTACAAAAGGTCATATATCGGTTTTTGTTCCATTTTTGTTACCTTTCCTTTATCCTCACGCTTTTTTAGATGTCAAGATTTTCTACATATTTTGCGTTTTGCTCTATAAATTCACGTCTCGGAGCTACCTTGTCGCCCATTAAGATTGTGAATATCTCATCGGCTGCAGCAGCGTCCTCCATTTCAACCTTTATCATGGTTCTGTTTTCCGGGTTCATTGTTGTCTCCCAGAGCTGCTCAGGGTCCATCTCACCTAGACCTTTGTATCGCTGAATGTCCACCTTGGCACCTGATTCTCCGGAAAGCTCTTTACTGTACATATCTCTCTGAGCGTCGGAATACGCATATCTTACCTGTTTTCCGCGGCTGAGTTTAAACAGCGGAGGCTGTGCGAGATATACATGTCCTTCGGATATGAGCGGACGCATGAAGCGGAAGAAAAAGGTGAGCAGGAGAGTTCTGATGTGCGAGCCGTCGACATCGGCATCGGCCATTATTATAACCTTGCCGTATCTGAGCTTTGAAAGGTCAAAGTCCTCTCCGATACCTGTACCCAAAGCTGTTACAACAGGCATGAGCTTTTCGTTGCCGTAAACCTTTTCAAGTCTTGCCTTCTCTACGTTGAGCATTTTACCCCAAAGAGGAAGTATTGCCTGAAAACGTCTGTCACGTCCTGATTTAGCAGAACCGCCCGCAGAGTCTCCCTCTACGATGTATATTTCGGTGTTCTGCATATCTCTGTCAGAGCAGTCTGCAAGCTTACCCGGAAGGGAAGCTGTCTCAAGAGCTGATTTTCTTCTTGTTAAATCTCTTGCGCGCTTAGCAGCCTCTCTTGCCTTTGCCGCAGTTGTTGCCTTATCGAGAATTGCCCTTGCAACCGCCGGATTTTCCTCAAAGTATGTCATGAGCTTGTCTGTCATAAGACCGTAGACAAGCGGTGTTACCTCGGTATTTCCGAGCTTGGCCTTTGTCTGTCCTTCAAACTGTGCGTTTGTAATCTTTACGGAGATTATGGCTGTAAGTCCCTCGCATACGTCCTCAGAGCTGAGTTTATCGCCCTCTTTGAGGATATTTGCGCGCTTGCCGTAATCGTTGAGCACCTTTGTAAGACCTCTCTGGAAGCCGGACTCGTGTGTTCCTCCGTCAACTGTGTGGATATTGTTTGCAAAGCTGAGAACTATTTTGTTGTAGCTGTCGTTGTACTGCAAAGCTACCTCGGCAGTTGAATCGCCTGATACTGCTGTGAGGTGGATTACCTCGTCGTGGAGCACCTCATAGGCTCTTTTCTTGTGTATATGCTCTACAAAGCTCTTTATACCGCCCTCGTAGCAGAGCCTGTCGCTTCTGCCGTTTTCCTCGCGCTTGTCGGTGAGCAATATGTTTACTCCCGCATTTAAAAACGCCTGTTCGCGCAGACGTGTCAAAAGCGTATCGTAATCATAGATTAAGTCTTCAAAAATCTCTCCGTCAGGCTTAAAGGTTACGCAGGTTCCTGTTTTGTCGGTATCGCCCACAATCTCCAAATCACCTGTGGCGTCGCCTCTTTTAAAGCTCTGTGAATAGATGTGGCGTCCGTCGCACACCTGTACCTCGAGCCATTCAGACAATGCGTTTACAACAGATGCACCTACGCCGTGAAGTCCTCCGGAAACCTTGTAGCCGCTTCCGCCGAATTTTCCTCCGGCGTGGAGCACTGTAAATACTACCGTTACGGCAGGGAGTCCTGTCTGGGACTGTATTCCGACAGGTATTCCTCGTCCGTTATCCTGTACTCGGATAACATCTCCCGGAAGTATGTCAACTGTTATCTCGGAGCAGTAGCCTGCCAAAGCTTCGTCTATTGAGTTATCTACTATCTCATAAACAAGGTGGTGCAGACCTCTTGTTCCGGTAGAGCCTATATACATTCCCGGACGTTTTCTTACCGCTTCAAGACCTTCGAGAACCTGTATTTGATTTTCATCATATGTTTGATTCTGCGGTGTGTTTTGCACTGAATAATCATTCCTTTCCGGTTTTGCATAAAAGCAAAACTCAGGATTTGATGTGTTTTTTGACAATAAAAAATATATGTCTGAATTTAATCAGACATTAGAGATATCCTCTATAAATCCTGTCCGCTTTTTAAGCGTTGCGGACGATATTTGGGATATGTAAACAACAGTCTTTGAATCTATTTGACACACAACAAAAGTTTTTGGCATTTCCATAGTTACGTTTACAACATATCCGTTTTTCTGAGCCTGCGACAGATAGCTCTTTGTACTTTTGGCAATCGATGCGTTCTCAAGGTCAAATATGGCGATTATATCCCTTGTACGGACGACTGTGTCCTGCCCCAAATGAAGATACAATAGGACACCCCTCTCTCTTTATAAAAATTGTAAGGACCGACAAAGCCGCTCTCGGCTCTATCAGTCCTATTATACCACAATAAGTGTTAAATTGAAAGTTTTTTTGATGGGAAAAGTGCTGTAAAATCGTTTAATTATCACGCTTTAAAGCAAGTTTCCGCCATTCATTTCCTTTATGCTGCCATTTTTGAGATTTTCAAAATATGCCTTTTCACAGCAGGTGACAAAAACCTGATTTTCTCCTATATGATTCAGAAGATATTCGCGTCTTTTAGAGTCGAGCTCGCTCATAACGTCGTCCAAAAGTATGACAGGGGAGGTGCCGAACGCCTCCTGCAAAAGCTCGCTTTCAGCAAGCTTTAAGGCGAGTACTATACTGCGGCTCTGTCCCTGTGAGGCAAAGCTTCTCGCGTCAGATGAGTCGAGCTGTATGCCTATGTCGTCACGGTGAGCTCCGAGCGTTGTGACACCGTATTTTATGTCGTCTGACAGCCTGTACTTTAAGCTGTTGTAAAAGTCAGAGCACATCTGTGAAAGCGGCGCGTCGGCGTTGTAATCGACACCGAGCGAGCTTATATATGAAAGGCTGAGCTTTTCGTTGCCCATTGATATGCCCTCATATATCCTGCACGCCTTATCATTCAGGCGTTCTGTGAGCTTTGTGCGCATTTTTATGATAAGCGATGACATCTGCGCTATGCTCTGATCCCAAATATCGAGTGTGTCGAGCAGATATGAGGAGTGTCTTACATCCTTTAAAAGTGCGTTTCTCTGTGAAAGCGCTCTTGTGTAGTCGTTTAGCGTCTTTATAAATTTAGGGCTTATTCGGCAAAGGCATGAGTCAATAAAGCGGCGGCGCTCAGACGGGCCCGAGCGTATAAGCGACATATGGGAAGGGGAGAACACCACAGCGGGAAACTCAGGCGCGAGCGCTGAGACAGAGTCTGTCTTTATATCGTTTAAAAACGCAGTGCGCCTGTCGTCTATCTCGAGTGTGACTGTCTGCTGTCTTAATTCGTTTGAGAACTTTGCCTCTACAATGCTCTTTGGAGCGGAGAAGCGGACAAACTCCCTGTCGTTTTTAACGCGTCGAAAACTCTTTGCGCCTGTTAAAAGCCATATTGCCTCAATAAGATTAGTCTTGCCCTGCGCGTTTTGTCCGTAAATTATGTTTACGTTTTCACACGGGGTGTATTCGAGTGACGGTATATTTCTGAAATCCTTTATCGAGAGCTGATCTATCTTCATAATATATCAGTTCTCCGACAGAACTTCTATTCTGTAATCGTCTATCTCGATTATATCTCCCGGATATATCTTTTTTCCTCGCATTAAGCACTGCTCCGAGTTTACATATACTACGCCTTCGGCTACTATTTCCTTTGCGTGTCCGCCTGTTTCGGCAATTCCGCAGAATTTTAAAAACTGGTCCAGCTTTATATATTCGGTGTTTATATATACTTTTTCTTCTTTGACGCTCATCTTAAAATACATCTCCTTTCGGAAAATTCATATAACCGCAGTATTTATTATATTAGATATTTTTGTTTCTCACAATACAAAGCAAAGCATTAAATATCCGCACGGCGTTTTGCTTGCCGTGCGGATATTTTTTTATAAAGGATAAGATTATTCAGATTTGAGTCTTACAGGGAGAACGAGGAACAAAAAGTCGTCGGACTCCATAGGCACTATCTTGACAGGTGAGCGGGAGGTGTTCATGAGAAGTTTTACTCTGTCACACTCGCAGGAGCGGAGCGCGTCGAGCAGATATTTGCTGTTAAAGCCTATCTCAAGCGGCTCTGTAATGCCCTCGGCTGTAAATTCATCGTAAGCTTTTCCCATTGCGGTAGAGCATGAGATTTTTACAAGAGAACCCTCAAATTTAATTTTGAGCGGGTTTTTAAGTCTGTCGGAGATGAGCAGGGAGGTTCTCTCCAGTGACTGTATGAAATCCCTTACTGAGACAGTAACGGACATTTTGTCGTCACTCGGGATAGCTGAGCGGTATTCGAGGAAATCGCCCTCCAAAAGTCTGGAGATAACTGAATACTCTCCGATATTTACTGTGATGTGCTTTCTTGAAACGTGAAGTGTAACGGCCTCCTCGGAGTCGTCAAGCAGTTTTGCAATCTCCTGAAGAGTTTTTCCCGGTACTACGAATTTTACAGGCTGTCCTGCCTTTACCTTTTCGCGGCGGATAGCCATGCGGTAGCCGTCTACTGAAACGACTGTAATGTCGTTTTCTGATATTTCAAAGAGTGAGCCTGTGAGTATCGGCTTTGCGTCTGATACAGATATTGCAAAGAGAGTCTGAGTAATCATGCTCTTGAGCATTGCTCTTGAGAGCGATACGCTGACTGAATCTGTGAGTGACGGCATTTCAGGATATTCGGAAGCATTTATGCCGAGAATTGTAAACTCGGTTACACCTCCGATTATCTGGGAGATACATTTGTCGTCGGAAATTATGGTTACTTCCTCAGACGGCATCTTTCTTACCATATCTACTAAAAGGCGAGCGTTTAATATGATTTCGCCCTCTTCTCTGACATCTGCCGGAATTGAGGTTGTAATACCCATTTCAAGGTCATAGCCTGAAAAGGTTACTGATGAGCCGTAGGCTTTTATAAGGATACCATCCAAAACAGGTATTGCCGATTTGGAGGAAACGGCTCTTGAAACCGTAGACAATGCTTCGGTGAGTTTTGATTTATCGCATATTATTTTCATAATAGATTATCTCCTGTTTTTATAGTGAGGGTTTTAAAGTTCAACATAATGTGCCTGTCCGAAAAAAGGGGAGGGGTGTTTTTATAAATAATATAGATAATATAATATTTATTTTATTTAGTAGTAGTAGTAGGGACAGTTGAAAAGTTTAAAAGTGGAACAAGGCTTTTTGTAGAGCAGATTTAAACATAAAATCTAACTGTTTTAAACTTGTTGTGAAAATGTTTAAAAGTTGAGACGGTTGGAGAGCGTGAAGAATGCTGTTAAATATAACTTGTTGAATGTTAAGTTTTGTTGGTAAATTGGTTGATAAGGTGATGTGTTTAAAAGTAGCAGAAAAGTGTGTGTTGGAATAGTGGAATGTTGAATGGTTGAAAAATCAGCTGTCTCTGATGTTTTTGAGGATATCCTCTACTGTTTCTCTGTACCTTGAGTCGGTTGCCATATTCTTTGCAACCTGCTGAATTGCATAAACTACCGTGGAGTGGTCGCGTCCACCGAATTCCTCGCCTATCAACGACATGGACATCTGTGTTATCTCGCGGACGATGTACATTGATATCTGGCGCGCGGACGAGATTGAAGCCACTCTCTTGTTGCTTCGTATATCCTGAGGTGAAACTCCGTAGGTTCTGCCGACCTCGGAGATTATGCGCTCGACTGTTACCGGTACAGGCTGATTGTCGTTTAATATATCTCTGATTGCATTTTGAGCTATTGAGATGGACGGCAGTGAGCCTGCGAGCATTTTATAGGCGTTTATCTTCTTTACTGCCCCCTCGAGCTGACGGATATTGTTTTTAAGCCTGTTGGCTATGTACTCCGCTACCTCGTCGTTGATTTCAATGTTTAGAAGCTCTGCCTTGCGGCGGATAATTGCAATTCTTGTCTCGAAATCCGGCGGCTGAATGTCGGCGAGAAGTCCCCATTCAAATCTTGTGCGCAGACGGTCCTCGAGTGTTTTAATCTCCTTAGGCGGACGGTCCGATGTAAGCACTATCTGTTTTCCTGCCTGATAGAGCGTATTGAAGGTGTGGAAGAACTCCTCCTGTGTCTGCTCTTTTCCTGCGATGAACTGGATATCGTCCACCAAAAGAACGTCGGCGTTTCTATATTTATCGTGGAAGTTCTTTGCAAGCTCATTATTTCTTGCTGTTGTGATTGCCTCGATAAGCTCGTTTGTAAATTCCTCGCCCTTTACATATATGATGTTTGTACCCGGACGGTTCTGCTTTATCTCATTGCATATAGCATACAAAAGGTGAGTTTTTCCGAGTCCTGAGCCGCCGTATATAAACAGCGGGTTGTATGCCTCAGCTGGATTTGTAGCAACTGCCAAGGATGCCGCATGGGCAAACTTGTTTGATGAGCCTACGATAAATGTTGAGAAGGTGTACTCATATTCGCCTGTTTTTGCAGTCTCGTTTGGAGAAAAGCCGTATGAAGCTGTATTCTGAGGCGGGCGGCTGTATGACTGATTAGAGGTATATACCGGCGCTGAAGGCTGAGCGGTATTCGGCTGAGCTGCCTGTGAAAAAGCAGGTTTACTCTCAGATGGGTCGTCGCACATAACCTTGATGTTTACATCAAACCCCAGTACTGATTCAAACGCGCGCTTTAATAAATCGAGGTATTTCTCCTCGATTATGTTTTTCTTAAATTCGCTTTTTACGTAAAGGTAGGCTGTACCGTCCTCAAATTTAACGGGTTCAATATCCTTTATCCAAAGCGTGTGAGCTACTTCTGATATCTGCTCTTTACAGTAGCTGCTCACAAGACTGAACACTTCCCTGAATGATTCCATAGTTTAAAAGCCCTCCGTATAAAGTGGAAAAGTTGTTGACCGCATTATATTTCATGTTAAAATACTGTTAAGCATGTATTGAAAATATATATTTCAACATAATATTACACAATGGTATTCTATCATAAATTTTGTACTCACTCAAGGTTTTCAACAACTAAAATAAGACTTTTTGAGATATTTTAAGGGGAAAAAATGAAAATAATTTTCTCGTTTTTTAAAACCTCTGTGCATCTTTGTGCACTTAAGTGTACGCTGCGACCGTCGATATAAATTAAAAAATAATAAATTTATATATAATAATGTAGGAGGCTATAAAACAGCAAAAAAAACTTGACATTTCGGTATGTTTTAAGATATACTAAATTCTTGCAAGGTTTCACCTCGAAAGGAGGGTTTTTTAGTATGCTGAGAACATACCAGCCAAAGAAGCTGCATAGAAAGAAAGAGCATGGCTTCCGCAAGAGAATGGCAACAAAAAACGGCCGTAAAGTTCTTGCTCGCAGAAGAGCAAAAGGAAGAAAGAGACTGACTCATTAGTTTTTGGCCACAAGTTATTTGTGGCCTTCTTTTTTAGGTAATGCGGATTGTGTTTAGCTTGTCTGTCTTGTGAATTATTTTTCAGACAGAAAGGACGGTTTTATGTTTGAATTTATAACACTTAACGAAAACAGAGATTTCAGACGTATTTACCGTATAGGAAAATCGTCGGTTCATTCGCTGTGTGTTGTATATGCCGTCAAAAACAGATTAGGTGTAAACAGAGTGGGCGTTACTGCCAGCAAAAAAGTTGGAAACGCCGTTAAACGCAACCGTGCCAGGAGAGTTTTAAAGGCGGCATTGAGAGATGCTTGTCCGAACATCACCACAGGATGGGATTTTGTCATTGTGGCAAGATCTAGAACGGCTGTGTGCAAAAGTACGGAATTGATTGAAGTTTTAAAAAAACAAATTGAAGCCTTAACAAAACCGAAGTCAAATTCAAAGCCAAAACAGAAAAACTCTGACAGATGATTTTTTTACTGCGTACTTTTATTTGATTTGAGCAGCCGTGATTTTTGTTGATTGAAGATTTTTAGATGATTAAAAAATTTTGTCTTTCGCTGATTAGATTTTATCAGCTGGCTATTTCGCCATATAAACCTGCTTGCTGTAGGTATTATCCGACCTGCTCTGCTTACGCAATGGAAGCGATTTCAAAATTCGGCGTAATCAGAGGCGGGCTATTGTCATTTAAGCGGATTTTAAAATGTAACCCGCTTTTTAAGGGCGGTTATGACCCTGTTCCGGACAAGCCGGACAAAAAATAGTTTAAATTTTAATTATTTGATTTTCTGATTTTATTTATTGTTTATTGTGACCTACTATTAAAAAACGGTGACTTTTGGAGGACTGTTGCAGATGAATATAATAAGTGCAATAATCGGTACACCCTTGGGGTGGATTATGTGGCTGTGCTATTCCGTTGTAAAGAATTACGGTTTAGCCATTATTTTGTTTACTATTATTACTAAAGCAATCCTTTTCCCGCTGTCGATAAAACAGCAGAAAAATAGTGTTAAAATGGCAAGCTTTCAGCCAAAGCTTCAGGCCATTCAGAAAAGATACGCAAACAATAAGGAAAAATTGAGCGAAGAGATGAACAAGCTGTATCAGAAAGAGGGCTATAACCCGATGAGCGGCTGCCTTCCGCTGTTTATACAGTTTCCAATTCTCTTTGGTTTGATAGACGTTATATATAACCCATTAAAGCACATGCTCAGATTCCCTTCCGAGGCTATTACAAAGGCAGTTGAAATATCTAATTCGGTTTTGGGTACAACCGGAGGAGCACATGTTTCTTCTCAGCAGCTGGGAGTTATCTCTGCATATCAGGCTGACCCGGGTGCATTCAGCGTGCTTGGCACAGAGTTTGGACAGGACCTTTTGGATAGACTTGCAAACTTTGATTTGACTTTCTTCGGTCTTAATTTTGCACAGACTCCTCACTGGGGACTCAATTTGATCGTGCTTATACCTATAATCTCAGGTTTAACTTCATTTTTGCTTTCACTTCAGTCAATGCATAACATGAAGATACAGCAGCAGGATCAGGCTGGCGGCGGTATGATGAAGAGCATGATGTACATTATGCCTTTGTTCTCCGTTTTCTTTGCTTTCTCAGTTCCTGCAGGTGTAGGTTTCTACTGGATAGTTTCAAACGTTGTTTCCATCGGACAATCCGCATTGCTCAACAAGATGTATGACCCGAGAAAGATTGCCGAGGCAAGAAAACAGGCAGAGGAAGAGGCAAAGCAGTTAGAGCGGCAGGAGCGTATAGAGGCTAAGCGTAAAGCTGTTGCCGGTAAGGATAAGGCTTCTAAAGAGGCGGTTAAGGGAATGACCGAAAAGGAACTTAACAGATTAAAGCTTGCTCAGGCAAGAAAACGCGACGCTGAAAAATACGGCGAAGAATATGTTGAAGTCACAGATGACGATTTAAAATAAATGACATCACAGGGGAGGTGTAATTTTGAAAAAGGAAATCATTATGACAGGAAGAACTGTTGATGAGGCTGTTGAGCTCGCTTGTAAAGAGCTTGAAGTTGCAAGAGAAAACGTAAATGTTGAAATTCTGGAGATGTCCAAAAAAGCATTTTTCGGTTTAAAGGTTACTCCTGCAAAGGTTAAGGTTACTTTTGAGAAAACTAAGGGAGATATGGCTGCTGAGTATATTGAGGAAATTCTCACAGCTATGGGTATATCTGCTCAGATTGAGGTGGAGAATACCGATGACGGTGCTCTTATAAAGCTTGAGGGCGATGATTTGGGTGTTATAATCGGACGCAGAGGCGAAACTCTCGACGCTTTGCAGTACCTTGCAAGCCTTGTTGCAAACCGCAGTGAGGGCGACTATTTCCGCATCACAATAGACAGCGGAAACTTTCGTGAAAAGAGAGAGGCTACTCTTAAAAATCTTGCGGCTAAAATTTCAGCTCAGGCTCTCAGAACAGGCAGAAGCGTTACTCTTGAGCCTATGAACCCATATGAGAGAAGAATAATTCACTCAGCTGTACAGGAGATAGAGGGCGTTGTAAGCACATCTAAGGGCGAGGAGCCGCACAGATGCGTTGTTGTTTCTCCTACTAATCCGAAAAAGCACAATGACCGCAGACGTTCTGACCGCGATAACAGAAGAGGCGGTTACAGAAAAAACTCCTTTAACAGAGGAGCAAAGCGCAGAAGCTTTGATGACAACAGCGAGGCAAACACAAAAAGAGAAGCTGAAAGCTATAACGATGAGTATTCTGAGCACGAGTCTGTACCGGTAGTTGATAACAACGATTCTCCGCAGACATCACTTTACTCAAAGATAGAGCTTTAATTTAAAAATTTAACTAAAATAAGGTGCCGTTTTGGCACCTTATTTTTTATTGCTAAAAAAAATAGTGTTTATATTTAGTTTTATGGTCTGAGTTGTGCTGACGCTTTGACTTTTTTAGCAGGGGAAATAAAAGGCTTGTCTGAAGCAATTTAGACTCTGTTTAAAGCGTGCTCAGATAAATATATACGCCCGAGAAAAGCTGTTTTTTATGACGTTTTACTTTAAAAAAGGCGTGTATTTTGGTATAATATTTAGATGTACGGTTATTCATACGCATATATGGATATAAAGCAATTTAATATACTAATAGTATAAAAACTTGATTATATAAATGCTTAATTACGGTTTATATTGATACGAAGGGAATTGGGATTATGTCAAACAGGACTGTGGCGGCGGTTTCTACACCGCTGGCTGTGGGAGGAATAGGCGTTGTCAGAATTTCAGGCGATGACGCTGTAAATATAGCGGCCAAGGTTTTTAAGAGTGTTTCGGGCAGAGATATATCCGAGATGAAGGGCTACACGGCATGTTTTGGCAGAGTTTTTGACTCTTCAGGTGAATTTGACGAGGCTGTTTTAACCGTGTTCAGAGCACCAAAAAGCTATACCGGTGAGGACGTTGCGGAGATTTCGTGCCACGGCGGAGTATATCTTGTAAAGAGACTTTTAAGGGCTGTTTTGGATAACGGAGCATATCCTGCGGGCGCAGGCGAGTTTACAAAGAGGGCGTTTTTGAACGGTAAAATCTCGCTCACACAGGCTGAGGCTGTCGGAGATATGCTCAAAGTTCAGAGTGACTATGCGGCAAGGGCGGCGCTGAGTTTGCACGACGGCGTGCTGTTTAAGGAGATATCCGAGGTTAAAAATAAGCTTGTGGAGATTTCGGGACATCTGTGTGCGTGGGTTGACTATCCCGACGAGGAGATAGAGGAGATCTCATTAGACGAGATTTCGGACACACTCTACATGGCAAAAGACAGGCTTTCAAAGCTTATTGGCTCGTTTGACAGCGGAAAGATGATGCGAGAGGGCGTGGATACTGCGATAGTCGGAAGGCCGAATGCGGGAAAATCCACGCTGATGAACCTTATGGCGGGAGCTCAGAGAAGTATTGTAACTCAGATAGAGGGTACTACAAGGGACGTTGTAGAGGAAGTTGTAAGGCTCGGTGATCTTATACTCAATGTAGCCGACACGGCGGGATTGAGGGAGACAGACGACGTTGTAGAGAAGATAGGCGTTGAGCTTGCAAGAAAGAAAATGGAGCAGAGCCAGCTTGTTCTGGCGGTGTTTGACTCATCGGATACGCTCAATGACTTTGAGTATTCGCTGATAGACGAGTTAAAGGACAGGACTGCCGTCGCTATTATAAACAAGATAGATTTAGAGCAGAAGATAGATGTGGACTACTTAAAACAGCACTTTAAATATGTTGTGCAGATTTCCGCCAATTCAAAGGACAGTTTAGAGGCGCTGACTGAGACTATAACCGAGGCGATGGGATTTAACTTTGCTGACCCAAATGCCGCAATGCTTGCAAACGAGAGGCAGAAAAAGTGTGCAGACACGGCTTTAACGGCGTGCAGTCAGGCGATTGAATGTCTTGAATCTGGCTTTACGCTCGACGCCGTTACCGTATGTATAACAGACGCCATTGAGTGTCTGGGAGAGCTTACGGGTGAGAGTGCGGCTGAGTCTGTAATTGACGAAGTATTCTCAAAGTTCTGTGTTGGAAAATAAAACGGTTTTTTACGCTTTATCGCTTTATATTTTATAAAGGGGAGTTTTTGGTTTTGAATTTGTATCAGAAAAACGGTATTAAGGGTTATGAAGCTCAGGAGTATGACGTTGCCGTAATAGGTGCAGGTCATGCAGGTATAGAGGCGGCTTTGGCATGTGCAAGGCTTGGAGTTAAAACCGTTATCTTTACAATGTCGCTTGACGCGATAGGAAATATGCCGTGTAATCCGTCGATAGGCGGAACGGCTAAAGGTCACCTTGTAAGGGAGATTGACGCTTTGGGCGGCGAAATGGGCAAGGCGGCGGACGCCACGTTTATTCAGAGCCGTATGCTCAACAAAGGAAAAGGACCTGCTGTACATTCGCTTAGAGTTCAGGCGGACAGGGAGCGCTATCATGTATATATGAAGAGGGCCCTTGAAAGACAGGAAAACCTCGATGTAAAACAGGCTGAGATAATTGACATACTGACAGACGACGGCAAAATTGAGGCGGTTGTGACGCATCTGGGCGCTGTACACAAGGTAAAGGCGGCTATAATCTGTTCGGGTACATTCTTAAAGGGAAAGATATTTGTAGGAGATATAAACTACATGAGCGGCCCTGACGGAATGCACGCGGCTATGCGTTTGTCTGACGAGCTTGAGAAAAACGGAATAAAGCTTCGCCGCTTTAAGACGGGTACTCCTGCAAGAGTTCACCGCAGAAGCATTGACTTCTCCGTTTTGGAGGAACAGCCGGGAGATGAGCCTGTTGTACCGTTTTCTTTTCAGACAAAGGAAAAACTGGAAAATAGAAGCACTTGCTTTGTGGCTTACACAAATGAAAAGACACATGAGCTGATAAGGGAGAATATGCACCGTTCGGCGATGTACTCAGGCGAAATAGAGGGTGTAGGTCCGAGATACTGCCCGTCCATTGAGGACAAGGTAAGGCGTTTTGCAGACAAGCCGAGACATCAGATATTTGTTGAGCCGATGGGACTTGAGACAGAGGAGATATATTTACAGGGTATCTCCACATCTCTGCCGGAGGACGTACAGATAGACATGTACAGAACTATAAAGGGACTGGAACACGTAGAGCTTATGCGAAACGCATACGCGATAGAATACGACTGCTGTGACCCGCTTGACTTAAAGGCAAGCTTGGAGTTTAAAGCAGTGAAAGGACTTTTCGGAGCGGGACAGTTTAACGGTACGTCTGGATATGAAGAGGCCGCCGCTCAGGGACTTATTGCCGGAATAAATGCGGCTCATCTCATTTTGGGTAAAGCTCCGTTTATACTCGACCGTGCGAGCAGTTACATAGGTACGCTGATAGACGACCTTGTTACAAAGGGCTGTTCCGACCCGTACAGAATGATGACCTCGCGCTCGGAGTACAGACTTATTTTAAGGCAGGACAACGCCGACGAGAGACTGACGCCGAAAGGCCATGAGATAGGACTTATATCCGACGAGATATTTGAGGACTTCCTAAAAAAGCAGGAGCTTAAAAACAGCGAGATAGAGCGTCTTGAAAAGACGAGCGTTTCGCCAAGTGAAAAATTAAACGAGATGCTTGTTTCACGTGGAACAGCGCCGATGACTACCGGAGCCAAGCTTGCGGATTTAATAAGACGTCCGCAGATAAGCTATGACGATTTGACCGAGTTTGATGTATCAAGGCCTGAGATACCGTCCGATGTGGCACAGCAGGCTGAGATTGCTATAAAGTATGAGGGATACATCAAAAAACAGCTTGCACAGGTAGAGCAGATGAGAAAAATGGAGCAAAAGCTTTTGCCGGAGAACATAGATTACGCGAGCATAACAGGATTAAGGCTTGAGGCGAGGGAGAAGCTTCAGAGAGTAAGACCACTGAACATAGGACAGGCTTCGAGAATTTCGGGAGTTAGCCCTGCGGATATTTCGGTACTGCTGATATATCTTGAGAGCCATAAGCTGTAAAACCTTATAATCTTAAAGGGAGTTTAAAGTTTTTATATGGGAATAGACAGAGAAATACTGACAGCCGAACTTAAAAAGGGCTGTGAGGCATTTGAAATTGAGCTTAATGACACGCAGATAGAGGATTTCTGTAAATATGCTGAGATACTTGTTGAGTGGAACGAGAAAATGAATCTTACCGCTATAACCGAGCCTGCGGCAGTTGCGATAAAGCATTTTACCGACAGCCTTTTGTTTACAAAGGCGTTTGAGCTTTCCGGAGATGAAAAAATTATTGATGTTGGAACGGGCGCGGGATTTCCGGGAATACCGCTGAAGATTTACAAGAGCGGAGTTGAGATCACGCTTCTTGACAGCTTAAACAAGCGCATAAACTTTTTAAAAGAGGTTTCAAGCCAGATAGGACAGGACAACGAGTGCATACACGCAAGAGCGGAGGAGCAGGGACGCAAAAAGGAGAGCCGTGAGCAATACGACATTGCCACAGCAAGAGCCGTTGCACATTTGAGAGAGCTGAGCGAATACTGTCTGCCGTTTGTAAAGGTTGGCGGATATTTTGTAGCATTAAAGGGCTATGAGATAGAACAGGAACTTGACGAGGCGAAAAAGGCGATATCTCTTTTGGGCGGTGAGGTAGAGCGAGTTGAAAAGTACATTCTGCCTGACGAGAGCAGACGCTCTATTGTAGTGATAAAAAAAATATCGCAGACCTCGACAAAATACCCCAGACAGTCTGCTAAAATTGCAAAAGCTCCGATAAAGTAAAAATTACGATTGTTGAAAATACACTCTTCATGTCGAAGGGTGTATTTTTTTGCGATGTAAAAAAGTGGAAAATTAAGCGCGTAATTGCTATAATAAAGACGAAAAGCAAAGCGTTTTCAGTTTTAAACAGTTGAAAATGAGTTGACATATATACAGTTTTGACGGTTTTTAGTTTTTAACAATAGCTTAAGGAGGCGCAGTTTAAAAATGGGAATTTTTCAAAAGATAAAGACGGTTAATAAAGTTGTGGCAATACCAGTGGAAAACATTATACCTAATCCAAATCAGCCAAGGCGTGAGTTTGACGAAGAAGAAATAAAACAGCTCGCACTCAGCATTTATGAAAACGGACTTTTGCAGCCTGTATCACTGAGAAAGGTTAATGAGGATAAATATGAGCTGATTGCAGGGGAGAGGAGATACCGCGCGTGCGTTATGCTCGGAATGAGTGAGATAAACGCAATAATCTGCGATATATCCGAGCATGAGTCGGCAATGCTTGCGCTAATTGAAAACATACAGCGCAGAGAGCTTAACTTTTTTGAGGAAGCTAAGGCTTACCGCCAGCTTATAGAGAATTTCTCCATGACACAGGAGCAGGTGGCGGCAAAATTGGGCAAAGCGCAGTCCACAGTGGCAAACAAGCTGAGACTTGAGAAGTTAAGCGACGAAGTAAAGGCGTTTATATCGGAAAACAACTTAAGCGAACGTCACGCAAGGGCACTTTTAAAGGTGGAGGACGACAACCTTGCCTTGGAATGTGCAAAAGCTATTGTTGCCAGAGGGCTGAATGTTCAGCAGGCGGAGAGTTACATAGAGAAAAAGATAAACCAGACACCTAATGCGCAGACTACGCTTTTGGGCGGGGCAAGAATTTTTGTTGTAAAGGACTTCAGAATATTTGTAAACAGCATAAACAGGGCTGTGGAGGTAATGAAAGGCGCCGGAATAGCTGCGGACAGCTATCAGGAGGAGCACGACGGATATGTTGAATATATTGTTCGCGTGCCAAAAAGTCAAATACATTACAGCGCCGGAGCAAGAACAAAAAAGAACACGGTGCAGAATTCCGAAAGTACAAAGAAAATAGGATAAAATTCAAAAACGAGTGTAAAACATTTTTGTTTTACACTCGTTTTTGTTGTTTCACGTGGAACATTGCTTTGAATTTTACTGATTTAGTTTCATGTGAAACATTTTTAGTGTTAAACAGGCGTTATTTGATTGAATTTTATGCTCAGTATGCTATAATAAGTTGAGTAAGCTTTATATTTATGATACGGCAGGGAATTTACCTGCTGTTTTGGGAAAAGATAAAGGGATAAAGGTAATAATGGGAAAAATTATATCTGTTGCAAATCAAAAGGGCGGCGTTGGCAAGACTACAACGACTGTTAACCTTGCTGCGGCTGTTGCAAAGCTGGGCAAAAAGGTTTTGCTTGTTGATATGGATCCGCAGGGAAACGCTACAAGCGGTGTGGGTATCAACAAACGCAGTGTTGAAAACTCAAGCTATGAGCTGATTATTCAGCCTAATGACGCTCCAAGTACAGTTTTAACAAGTGAATTTGAAAATTTGGACATAATTCCCGCAAGTATGGACCTTGCAGGCGCTGAAATTGAAATTGTAGCTATGGAAAACCGTGTTATGAGAGTAAAGGACGGATTGGATAAGCTTAAGGACAGTTATGACTTCATATTTATAGACTGTCCGCCGTCTTTGGGACTTATTACACTCAACGCATTTGCTGCAAGCGACACCGTGCTTGTGCCGATACAGTGTGAATACTATGCACTGGAAGGACTTTCACAGCTTATGGCGACGATAAAGCAGGTTAAAAGGCTTTATAACAAGTCCATTGACATCGAGGGCGTACTGTTGACGATGTATGACGGTCGTTTAAACCTGACTATTCAGGTGGTAAACGAGGTTAAAAAGTATTTCCCGCAAAAGGTGTTCGGCACATCTATACCGAGAAACGTAAGACTTTCCGAGGCACCGAGCTTCGGTCAGCCCGTTATGTACTTTGACGCTTCATCTAAGGGCGCAAAGGCCTATATGGAGCTTGCAGAGGAATTTTTAAAAAATAATCAATAAAAATATAGAGGAGAGGGGAGGTATTTGCTTGGCTTCAAAAAACAGAAAATCAGGCTTGGGAAAAGGCTTGTCGAGCCTTTTTGAGGACAACAACACAATATCGGAAGAGCCTGTTGCAACACTCAGATTATCGGAAATTGAGCCCAACAGGGAACAGCCGCGAAAGGACTTTGACGAAAACGCTTTGGCGGAGCTTGCTGATTCGATAAGACAGCACGGTGTAATTCAGCCGCTTATGGTACGCCCTATGCCTGACGGCACATATCAGCTTGTTGCAGGTGAGCGCAGGTGGCGCGCTTCCCGCATGGCGGGTTTGACAGAAGTACCGGTTGTCATCCGTGAACTCTCCGATGAACAGACTATGGAGCTGGCGCTGATAGAAAATCTCCAGAGAGAGGACTTAAATCCAATCGAGGAGGCTTTGGGTTATCGTGCGCTGATGGACAACTTTGATATGACACAGGAGAAAGTTGCCGCAAGTGTAGGCAAATCACGTCCTGTTATTGCAAATTCGCTCAGACTTTTAAAATTGCCGCAGAGCGTTGTAAATATGGTCAGAAGCTCGCAGATTTCCTCCGGACACGCAAGGGCATTGCTTGCACTGGATGACGAAGAGGAAATTGTAAAGCTTGCAGATAAAATAGTTTCAGATTCCCTGACAGTTAGAGATATTGAAAAAATAGCTCAGCAAAAGGGTAAAACTGACACCGCAAACGGTGAAAAGCCGTTTGTAAGGGATACTTTCTTTGACGAGGTGCAGCTCGCGCTTGAGGAGCACCTTCAGAGAAAGATTAAAATTTCACACAGAGGCTCAAAGGGAAGCGTTACTATTGAGTTTTTATCAAAGGACGAGCTTACAGAGCTTGCAAACAAGCTGTGTGAAGAATAAAATGTAAAAACTTATATTTTAATATAATAAGGAAAGAGGAACAATACGATGCTTGACATTAAGGTTATTAGAACAAATCCTGACAAAGTAAAGCAGGCCATGAAAAATAGAAACAAGGACATGGACGCTTTAATAGACGAGATACTTCAGATAGATGAAAAACGCCGTGAAGTTAGCTCTAAGTCCGACGCAATGAAGGCTGAGCAGAACAAGGCAAGCAAGCTTATCCCTGTATATAAGAAAGAGGGCAAGGACGTTGCTCCTATTATGGAAGAGATGAAGAAAATCTCTGAGGAAGTTAAAAAATGTGCTGCTGAGCTCTCTGAGCTTGAGGCAAGACAGAGCGAAATACTTTACAGCATACCAAATGTTCCACATGAAACAGTACCGATAGGTAAAGACGACACCGAGAACAAAGAGATACGCCGCTTCTCCGAGCCTAAGGAGTTTGGCTTTGAGCCAAAAGCACACTGGGACATCGGAGCAGGTCTTGGAATACTTGACCCTGAGAGAGCTGCAAAGGTTACAGGTGCACGCTTCCACTTCTATAAAGGACTCGGTGCAAGACTTGAGAGAGCTGTAATTAACTTCTTCCTAGACACACATACTCAGCACGGATATACTGAGGTTCTGCCTCCGTTTATGGCTAACCGCGCTTCTATGACAGGTACAGGCCAGCTTCCTAAATTTGCTGAGGATATGTTTAAGCTTGAAAATACTGAGTATTTCTTAATTCCTACTGCTGAGGTTCCTGTAACAAACTATCACAGAGATGAAATCTTAAATGGTCAGGAGCTTCCTATAAAATACTGCGCATACTCTGCATGCTTCCGTGCTGAGGCAGGAAGTGCAGGACGTGACACAAGAGGTCTTATCAGACAGCACCAGTTCAACAAAGTTGAGCTTGTAAAATTTGTTGACCCTGATAAATCCTACGAGGAGCTTGAAAAGCTGACAAACGACGCAGAGAGAGTTCTTCAGTTTTTGGGACTGCCTCACCGTGTTGTAGCGCTTTCCACAGGCGACCTCGGATTTTCCAGCGCTAAGACATATGATATAGAGGTTTGGATGCCTTCTTACGGCAGATATGTTGAGATTTCAAGCTGCTCTAACTTTGAGGACTTCCAGGCAAGACGCGCTCAGATACGCTTTAAGAACAGCCCGAAAGAAAAGGCAAGACTTGTTCACACTCTCAACGGCTCAGGTGTAGCTGTTGGAAGAACTGTTGCGGCTATTTTGGAGAACTATCAGAACGAGGACGGAACAGTAACTGTTCCTGAGGTTCTGCGTCCGTATATGGGAGTAGACATTATTAAATAACCTGATTTAAAGCCTGCGGTACATCTTTTTAAATATCTAAGATGTACTGCGGGTTTTATGTTTATTTTTAATTATTTGCGGTATTATAAAAAGAGGTATATTTTTAATGAGATTTGACGACAGTAATACTTTTAAAAGGGAAATTAAAGTTGAGGGCTTTGAGTGCGACATGAGCGGACGTATGCGTCTTTCCTCAGTGCTCAGAGAAATGCAGGAGATAGGTAATCTGCACTTGGAGGCTTTGGGTTATCCTAAAGCTAAGATGGCAGAGCTTGAAATGGCATTTTTACTCTCTAAAATATATATTACGGTATATAAAATGCCGTATGAGGGACAAAAGCTGATTATGCAGACTGCTCCGAAAAAGACAAAGGGTATATACTTTTTCAGGGATATAAATTTTTACGACGAAAACGCACAGCTTTTAATAGAGGCACACACCTCATGGGTGCTTGTAAATACACATGAAAACAGGCACAATGTATTGAGACCAAAGGTGTTTACAATGCCGTATGAGTGTGACGCTGACACCGACTATGAGTTTAACTCATGGAAGCTTGATATTGACAAAGATAAAAATATGTCGGAGAATAAAAGAGAGATACGTTTTTCTGACATTGACGGCAACAGGCACATGAACAATGCAGTATATGCCGATATTGTATATGACTGCATGCCGCTAGAGCTTGCCGAAAACGGCGAGATAGACACTTTCAGAATTTGCTTTAAGCATGAGGCACTGCTTTCAGATGTTATAGACATAAAAAGCTGTGAGGAGGAAAGTGACGGCAAAAGAGTGTTTAAAATTTTTGCTGTCAGGGAAAACGATGACACATGCTTTGAGGCTCAGGTGAGCTTTAAATAAAAAATTAAAAAAGGGAGGACTTATAAAATGGATATTAGCGCAATGTTTAAACTGTCATACGGAATTTACCTTATCTGTACTGAGAATGAGGGCAAAAGGAGAGGTTGTCTTGTAAACACTGTTTTTCAGCTGACTGCTGAGCCTGTAAGAATAGGCGTAAGTGTTGCAAAGGGCAATATGACACACGATGAGATAGTTAAAAAGGGAAGTATAGGCGTGACTGTTATGGGTGAGAGCGCTGACTATCACATTTTAGGACCTTTCGGCTATCGTTCCTCCAGAGATGTGGACAAGTTTGAGGGTGTACCACATCATATGGATATAAATGGAAATCCGCTTATAGATGTAAATGCTGTTTCACAGATAAGCTGTACTGTTGAAAAGGCAATAGATATGGATACACACACACTGTTTGTTTGCAGAGTTGACGACGCACAGAACGTTGAGAGCACAGACGAGCCAATGACTTACAAGTTTTACAGAGATGTAAGAAAAGGTCATTCGAGCAAATATGCACCGACTTATGTCGATCCGTCAAAGAAATAGCAGAAAATGTTTTTACCGATTTACCGCGTAAAACCATAAAATAAACAAAAAACAGACAAAATTCACCATAATGTTATATTTTCTATACTATTGCGTAAAGTTAGTGTAAGGTGTTAAAATTATTAAATAACAACATATATTCTATTCGTTTTAAAATGTCCGTTTTTAAGTTAAAGACGGGCATTTTACGTATAAAATCCATAAACTCAGAAATTTTTCTGATTTAATGTATGTAAAAATAATTTAAGGAGGATAACGCATGGTAAACACAAATTTCAACGAAAAATTTGTAAAAGAGGGACTTACCTTTGATGATGTCCTGCTAATTCCGGCAAAATCGGATGTTCTTCCGAAAGAGGTAGATACTCACACTACTCTTGCAGGAAAAGTTAAACTCAATACTCCTATTATGACTGCCGCTATGGATACCGTAACAGAGGCTCAGATGGCTATTGCTATCGCAAGAGAGGGCGGTATCGGTATTATTCACAAGAATATGTCCATTGAGCGTCAGGCTGATGAGGTTGACAAGGTAAAGAGATCTGAAAACGGTGTTATTGTTAATCCGTTCTCACTGTCACCTGAGCACTTTGTATTTGATGCTGACGAGCTCATGGGTAAATACAAGATAAGCGGTGTTCCGATTTGCGAAAACGGCAAGCTTGTAGGTATTATTACAAACCGTGACCTCAGATTTATGACTGATTTTAATGTTAAAATCAAAGAGGTTATGACAAAGGACAATCTTGTAACTGCTCCTGTCGGAACTAATCTTGAGCAGGCTCAGGAAATTTTGAGAAAACATAAGATTGAAAAGCTCCCTATCGTTGATGAAAACTATATGCTCAAGGGACTTATCACAATTAAGGATATTGAAAAAGCTGTTCGTTATCCTAATTCTGCAAGAGATGACAACGGACGTCTTCTCTGCGGTGCTGCTATCGGTGTTACAAGCGATGTACTTGACCGTGCAAAAGCTCTTGTTGATGCTCAGGTTGATGTATTGGTACTTGACTCAGCTCACGGACACAGCAAAAATATAATTGAGTGCGTTAAAAAAGTAAAAGCTGCATTCCCGCAGGTTGCCCTCATTGCAGGAAATATTGCAACAGCTGAGGCTGCTGAGGAGCTCATCCTTGCAGGCGCTGATGCTGTAAAAGTAGGTATAGGTCCTGGTTCTATCTGTACTACACGTGTAGTTGCAGGTATAGGTGTACCTCAGATAACTGCCGTTTATGATGTTGCATGCGTTGCCTCCAAATACAACATACCTGTAATCGCTGACGGCGGTATCAAATACTCAGGTGATATAGTAAAAGCTTTGGCAGCAGGTGCTGACGTTGTTATGCTTGGTTCTCTGCTTGCAGGCTGTGAGGAATCTCCGGGTGAGACAGAGATTTATCAGGGCAGAAGCTTTAAGGTTTACCGCGGAATGGGAAGCCTTGGCGCTATGGCTAAAGGTTCTAAAGACCGTTACTTCCAGGAGGACAACAAGAAGCTCGTTCCAGAGGGTGTTGAGGGACGTGTTCCTTACAAGGGACCTATCGCTGATACTGTTTATCAGCTTATGGGCGGTCTTAAAGCAGGTATGGGTTACACAGGCTGCAGAACTCTTGAGGAGCTCCACGAAAAAGCTCAGTTTGTTCGCATTACAGGCGCAGGACTTAAAGAGAGCCATCCGCACGATATTTACATCACTAAAGAGGCTCCTAACTACTCCATCAGTCCACAGTAAAAATTATTTTTACATAAAAAACCCGTCAGGCAACAGCCTGACGGGTTTTAAATTTAATTTAAATTATTTTTCAAATGTAATGGATGCGTCACGGGGAAGAGCAAGTTTGCACTCAGCTTCAATGCATTTTACTATTCCGGCTATTGCAGGGCAGGAGGCATGTCCCGGAAAATGCTCTTTTGCATATTCGTAAAATTCGTTTTCGCCAGGTTTTTTAAGGCAGATTTCATATGCGTCAAATTCTTCGCCGAGTGTCTGGAACATTTTTGTTATTGCTTCGCACATTGACTCAACTTTTACTGTAACGTCCATTTGGTCGTCGGAATGTGCGCTTACTTTTGTTATGAGAGAACATACTCCCGGATTTACTGTAACTTTAGTCAACAAAATCACTTCCTATTATATTTTTCTCTGTTGTTATATTAGTATATTATTAGGAAATAATAAAGTAAAGTAATTTATTGCGGTAAAAATAAAAAAATTATAAAAAATCTATTGACATGAAGCTTAAATTAGTATATAATAAAACTCGCTCGATATGAGTTTATTATATATGGCGGCATAGCTCAGTTGGCTAGAGCATGCGGTTCATACCCGCAGTGTCGTTGGTTCAAATCCGACTGCCGCTACCACTGTTATAACTCCTTGTAAAGAGAATATAATTTCCCCTTACAAGGATTTATATATATGTGAGGCCCGTTGGTCAAGCGGTTAAGACACCGCCCTTTCACGGCAGTAACACGGGTTCGATTCCCGTACGGGTCACCAGCATAGAAAAACCTGCGATAATTTTATCGCAGGTTTTTTATTTTATTTTAACGGTGCTCTGATTTATCGACTGTACATTATATTGGTTAGGATTTATACTTATAATATAATTTTATTTATCGGGTTAAAATAAAGACAGCTGTAATTGGAGAGGAGAATACAAGAGTTATGTATTATAGACGTACTGATAAGAGAGGGCTTGTACTGTGGGAGATACGACTGGCTATTATCGCAGCTATTGTATCCTTTATTACAGCTTTGCTCTTTGGCGGTATTGTATTCGATATTATATCTTTAATTTGGATGTGCGCGTATGTTGTAATGGCGGCGTGGTATTATCCCATAAAATACAGAAAATTATCGTATAATATAGATGATAATATACTTATTGTAAACTGTGGCGTAATTTATCGTAGAAGAAAAAGTATTTTTTTAAATAACATACAGTATATTACTTCATTTAAAACACCTCTTCAAAGCTTATGCGGATTGAGAACAGTTGTTGTACATGCGGCGGGAGGATTTATAAGTATACCAAATTTAAAGGACAGTGACGCAGATATACTTATATACACTGCTTCGGACACAAAATAATATTTCCGATATTACAATAAGTAGAAAGGAGATAATATTTTGAAAAAAGTATACAGAGCGCACCCGATAATGATTGCGGAAAACATGGGAAAGCTTTTGTTTTTGCTCATTATTCCTCTTTTTAGAGGTTTAATATCCGCATTTGAGGGCGGATTCAGCGAATGGCTGCGAGGTGCTTGGTTTGATATTCTGACGCTTATGGCTATTGTAATTATGGCTGTGATTGAGTGGTATTGTCTTGAAATAGATTTTGACAAGGAAAAACTCCGCGTAAAAAGCGGTATATTTTATAAAAAAGTTCGCTGTATAGAGTTAAAGAGAGTATGCGCAGCAAATATAACTCAGCCGTTTTATTTAAAGCCGATAAGGGCGGTACACATTGTGGTGGATACGCTTGCAGGAAACAGCAGAAACCCTGATATGGATTTGACAGTCAGCCGTGCGCTTGCAGAGAGGATTATATCAACTCAGAGATTGCGTCGCTTTGACGGCGGCAATATGAGGATATATAAGCCGAATACGGTAAATATAGCTATACTGTCTGTTATGATTTCAAACTCGCTGGCAGGCGTCTTATTTTTGAGTACATTTATATCTCAGGCAGGAAAGCTTTTGAGCACGACTATTACAGAAAGGCTTGTGGGTACTTTTAAATATTTTGCTCAGACTTTGGCATTCGGTATTCCTCCTGCGGCGGCGGCTTTTGCGTATATACTTCTTTTCGGGTGGCTTTACTCGGTACTTACAAATATGATAAGATACCAGAATTTTGCCGTTTCCAGAAAGGACGATACACTGCTTATTTCGGGCGGTGTAATAACAAACAGGGATTATTTGATAGATGTAAAGTGCATAAGCTATATAGATATACGCCAGACGCTTATGAGCAGGCTTTTCGGCGTGTATTCCGTATTTATAAATGTTGTTGGATTCTCAAAAAGAAAAGACGATTTATCGGCTGTTATGCCTGCGGCAACACATAGCGGGCTTAAACGGTATATGCAGAAAATACTGCCTGAATATCACGCCGATGAAAGACAGCTTAAGCCCAATGCGGGAGCTGTGTTTAAATTCATTATAGAGCCTATATGGGCGTGTGTTCTGGTGCCTGTTATAACTGCGCTTATATGCTTCTTCTTTGAGGAATGGCGCGATGTAGCCGTATTTGTTGGAGCAATGCTGATGATGCCTGCAATATGGTTTTTAGCTGTAAGACTGATTGATTTCTTTACAAGCGGTATATCGTTTGACGGTGAGTATTATACTTTGCGTTATTCAAAGGGAATGTTTTTACACACGGTTATAATACCTAAGGATAAAATTGCGTATGTTGACTTAAGGCAGAGTATTATTCAGAAGATGGACCGCAAATGTGATGTAAAGCTTCGCACTGTGTATGAATCGAGAATGATACATCATATAAGAAATCTTGACAGGCAGAATGTGATGGATTTATGCGGCTTTGATATGGGGTGCTATGATGAGACTATAACACCTGTAAAAAAGTGCGTCAGATTTAAAAGAGGGGAGAATAAGTGCTGTGAAAACTAAAACAGAGATAAGCATAAGTATAGGCGGATTTGAAAGGAATAAACTTGAGGAATTTGTAAGGTTGTTTCACGACACCATACACACTGTCAATGCAAAGGACTACACGTCTGAACAGCTTGAGGCATGGGCGCCGAATGATATAGAGGTATACAAAGATCACCTATGTACAAAGTTTGAAAACAGCTTTGTGGCGGCGGCATATACTAAAGACGGTGAGTTGGTTGGGTATTCCACTTTGTATAAAGATGAGCTGGATTTAATGTATGTACACAAAGATTTTCAGAGAATGGGGATTGCCTCGGCTTTAGCTGATGTTGTAGAAAATAAGGCAAAAGAGCAGGGCATAAATAAGCTATATACAGAGGGATCAATAACGGCAAAGCCATTTTTTGAGGGCAGGGGATATAAGGTTATAAAGGAGCAGTCAAAGCCTGTCAGGGGTAAGATACTTACAAACTATGTTATGGTAAAGGATATTGGACAAAATTAAAATACATATGGGAAAATAAAATTCCTATTTTCCCGTATGTATTTTAAAAACAGCAAAATAAAAGAGCCTCTTTTATTAAAGAGGCTCTTTTTTAATTTGGTTTTGGATTAGAAATCTGTATTTATTTCTTTTCCGTTTAAGAGATTCTGAATATCTTCTTTGAGCTTATCCATATAGTATGTCAGCGTATCAAACTCAACTTCTCCGTTTACTGCAACGTGATAGTGTCTTTCACTGTCTGATACAGGATAGAACTCAATTACATCATCAGGAGTAGATTCGTCCACATAGTGATATGTAATTTTTACCTCAGGTGTTCCCTCAGGAGTAGATTCAGCTGTTGTCAGTCTGTCTTTTCTCATACCGATGAGAACCTGATAGAATTTTGAGAAGTTATCTGAATCGAGAGTTTTACCGTCGTATGTTGTTGAGATTGTTGTTGTTGTTTCTCCAGCGTCATTTGTGGAATCAGTAGCAGTGATGTCGAAGGTGTAATTTGTGCCGTTTTCAACAACCTCGATATAGTCGAGTTTTTTGAGCATTGGGAATAAGAAGAGCTTATTCTGAAGCTTTAAGTAAGTCATTGTTGTCCAGCTCATATCTGTTGATTCAGGCTCGGCAATCTTATATATAACATTGCTCTTTTCGTTTGTAACGTACACATATCCGCCTACTGAGTTTCCGGCAGCGAGGGTAAGCGAATACTTGGCATCGTTATCGTCACTGTAATTTATTGTTGTGATAACTCTAGGTTCGTCAAGACCGTATTCAGCTAATTGATCCTGTGAAGGATTTACAGCTATTACTTCTTCTGCAGTTGTCGGGAACACTGTGTTGAGCATATCGGCAACATACTCGAAGTTTACGATTGTATTTTCATGTGATGACATTGAAAATGCACCTATGGTAGCTGTAACATCGTCGCTGTCTTCGATGTCCTCGTTTAATCCTATAACAATAGGCTTATCTGTACCTATATCGCTTCCGCTTACAGTCATTGACTCAAAGTATCCGTAAGCATAGCCCTCATAATCTGGAGCAAGCTCTGTCTGCATTAAATATGTGAAGTCATTTAAGAATGGGTCAGCGTTTGCATGGCTGAATACATAAACTGCGTCGCTGTCAGGAGTTTTTCCGTATACTCCGCGGTTTGAAGGTGCATCATTTCCCAAAAGAATTGTAAATTCTGAGCCATCGGAATATGTTGCTGTTATCTCACATCTTGGTTCATTTAAACCGTACATGGTGAGGTCTGCGCCTTCGCCTTCCTTGCTTACTGTATCAGAAGCATAGAAGGTAGCGGCAAAGCTTCCCATACCGTTTACTTTAGAAGAATCATAAGGTGTATCCTTAATCTCTTCTATAATAAAGTTGGTGTCGTCAACTTTATCTACCTGATATGTGCCTAAAGTATTTTTAAATGTTATCTTTGAGAGATCCGCTGATGTTTTGCCTTCATTGAGGTATACTGATTCACCCATGAGTGCAGATACATCAGCTGAAGAGGAGGATGTGGAGGAGTCGTCTGTCGGGCCTATCCACTTCATTGTGAATATGAGTGCTGCTATGAGCAGAACTATTACGACAGCTCCGACTATCAATAATTTTATCTGTTTTTTCATCTGTTACTTGTGCCTCCTGATGAGCCATACAGCTATACCAAGACCCATTACTATAAGTGGGAGAACAATAGCAAATATTATGCCTATTGTTATAACCTGACTTGTTGTTATACCCAATGTCTGCTGATCGAGAGATTTGGAAGTAATGGAAATATCGGATTTTTGCTCTGTGAGCGTATTGCATACGCTGATAAGATAATCTGCATTTGAAAGGTTTGTTTTGCTGAGAAGTGATGAGTCGATAAATGATGAAGAACCTGTTACAACTATTGTTGAATCTATTGTATCTGTTGAGGAATATCTGATACGGGAGGAGCGAACCATTGCAGGGATTGTTGTTGCATTTGCAATATCTGACTGTGAAGGCTGCCAATCCTCATCTGCATCTGCAGGACGTACAACGCATGAATCTGCAAAGTTGAGCATGGATGCTGTTGTAACATAACCCTGTCCTTCCCAAAGGATTGAAAGAGGACGAGATCTCGGTACTGTTGCAAATATGGTTTTATTTTTAAGATTTGTATAGAAATCGTTTGATACGTAGTCTACAACTGCATAGAATGGGTTGTTGTTATAAATTCTTGCATTATCTGTCTCATATACGGCACCGTCTCCGACAGATATACCGTTTTCCTCGAGGAATGCCTCTATGTTAGGTGTTTCACCCTGGTCAGGGCTTGCAAAGTAAAGGAAGTTTTTGCCGAGCTCTTCGCCGTTCAAAAGGAATGCCTCAATGCTGTCTACTACTTCTTTATCATAGTCACGCATAGGGGATACGCTGACTACCATCTCAGCATCCTCGTCGATACCCTCTGTTGCAGGATTGCGCACTACAACTTCGTAGTTGTTACGTGTGAGAAGCTCCTGGAATGCTGTGGAGTCAATTTCACCGTAGCCTGACAGGAATACTACCTTTGGTCTTGTATCGCTTGTTACTGTTACAATAGCAGATGTTATAGCCTGCTCAGCAATAGATGATATCTGATAAGATGAAGAAGATGTAGATGTAGATGTTGAGGACTCCTGTACATCGAAAAGATCATTTCTTGCTATCTGCTGGATGTTGTCTCCGCATTTTACAAGTACGTCTGATGCGGTAAACTCATATTCAGGATACTGTGCTGCAAAGTTAGGGTTTTTAACGATATCGATGTACTCAAGGGTGATTTTATCTGAGTTCTGGCTATAAGCCTTGAGTATTTCGTTTGCCTGCTCATAGTATCCGTTTGATGCAGTAAAGGACTCCTCTGTATTGAGGACAATGATTTCAACGTCTTTTTCAAGACCTTTTATGTAGTCCTTACTCTCCTGAGTGATGTCAAAACGGTTATCGGATGTAAGGTCTATGCTTATAGGATATTTAGCTGTTATTACAGAAGCTATTACATTGAGCAGGATTATAACTACAAGGAAGCCTGCTGACAATGCGGTAGCCAATGTTCCGTAACGAAAGCTACGCGAATTGAACAATTTTTTCTTCATTTTGATTTCCTCCAGTTAGCTTAGCTCCATCTTCTCTTTTCGAAGACTCTGATGGTAAAGAAAATAAATACGGCTGCTACGCTTATAAAGAACAGTGCGTTTGAAAAGTCAAATACGCCGAGTGTAAATGAGCTATATCTTGTGTTGAATGAAAGTCCAGAGAGAAAATCAGATAAGATAGGTGTATTGACATACTGTGCGAGCGGGTCAATCATCATGAGAAGAAGCATTACGGCAAAGCCTAAAACAGCTGCGATTACCTGGCTTTCTGTAAGCGCTGAGAGGAACATACCGATTGCTATAAGAGCCATTCCGAGAAGGAAGAGACCTACGAGATGTCCGAAAAATACAGCCCATTCAATAGGTGTAAAGGAAGCAAGTACTATTGCATAGAGTATTGTTACTGCTACACCTGTTGAGAATACCAAAAGTGCTGAGAGGTATTTTCCCATTATAAGAGAAAACAGAGATACTGGCGATGTTATGAGAAGTTGGTCAGTTTTCTGTTTTTTCTCCTCACTGAGAAGTCTCATGGTGAGGATAGGGATAAGGAACATGATTATTGAATAGAGATTTGAGAAAAGATAGCTCATATCAGCTGTGTCATATATCAGTGTCGTGGAGAAGAAGAAAAATCCCGACAGTATGTAGAACACGGCCAGATAGATAAAGCCTATCGGTGAAGAAAAGTAGGAGTTAAACTCCCTGCGCATTATTGTAAGCATTATTTTGCACCTCCGTTGGATTTGTCTTCGGAGGTCAGCTGCAGGAATATGTCCTCAAGTGTAAGCTGATTTGTACGCATTGAGAGAATAGGCCAGTTGCGGGCAGCAAGACGTTTGAATACCTCTCTGCGGATATCCTCGCCTTTTTTAGCCTCCACGGAAAAGTCATAGACTCCGCCGTTTTCTTTTTCGCCGAGAGCCTGTACTGATACCATGTTAGGTATCTTTGTGAGGAGTTTATAGATTTCATCCTCAGGTCCTTCTACACGGACGGTAAGAGTATGGTCTGTGCTCATATCTTTAGAGAGGTTGTCCGGTGTATCGTCGGCTACAAGCTTACCGTTATTGATAACGATTACTCGCTCACATACTGCCTGTACCTCGGAGAGGATATGGGATGAAAGGATTACTGTATGTTTTTTACCGAGCTCTTTAATGAGGTTTCTTATCTCGATAATCTGCTTAGGGTCAAGACCTACTGTCGGCTCGTCGAGGATAAGTACTTCAGGATTGCCTATGAGTGCCTGTGCAATTCCGACACGCTGACGGTAACCTTTTGAGAGGTTCTTTATAAGACGGTTATATACATCGGTAATCTTTACAAGCTCACAGATTTCCTGTATATGCTGATTTCTTGGGAGCTTTGCCTTATTGAGATCGTACACGAAGTCAAGATAATCCTTAACTGTCATGTCGAGGTAGAGCGGTGGGAGCTCCGGAAGATATCCGATACTCTTTTTTGCGTTTACCGGATCGTCGAGTATCTCATGACCGTTGATGGTTACTGTTCCGGATGTTGCGGAAAGATAACCGGTGATTATGTTCATTGTTGTGGATTTACCTGCGCCGTTCGGTCCGAGAAAACCTAGGATTTCGCCTTTATTTACAGTGAAGGTTACGTCGTCTACGGCTCTCTTTTTACCGTACTGCTTTACGAGGTTTTTTACCTCTATCATTTTTATCCCTCCTGAGAAAGTATATGGAAGAGCTATTTCCATACGCATTATGTCTTCGTATGGATAAATGCCGACGATGCCGACATTTTAATGTGTCGGTGTCAATGATATCACAATAATCTTAAGAATTTGTAAATGAAGATTAAAAATTATCAAAAGCTACGCCGTGCTTTATTATTCTATCACAAAAATGTGTTAAAAGGTATCATCTATTAGAAGAAAAAAGGCTGTTGAAACATAGCAATATAAACAAAAAATACCTTAAAAACACATCCAGAACATAAATAAACACACATATTACATAAAAGCCCCCTGACATTTCTTTTGAAACATCAGGGGGAGAGGGGGACATTATTATATAATAAGGTAGGTGTTAAGACGCAAACAGATGATTGCCTATACGCTTTATAACCGGACGTGAGCGTATCCACTGGTTTGAGGTTTTATCTGGGTTATAGTAGTAGATTGCACCGCCGGATGGGTCCCAGCCGTTTAGGGCATCTCTTGCGGCGCGATAGGCGGAATCTGCAACGGGCTGCTGAAACTGACCGTCGGTTATTGCTGTAAATGCTCCGTCCTGATATATTACGCCTGCAAATGTGTCAGGAAAGGAAGGGTGTTCTACACGGTTGAGCACTACTGCGCCAACTGCTACCTGACCTTCATATGGTTCGCCTCGTGCCTCAGCTGAGATTATACGTGCCAAAAGGTTTACATCGCTCTGAGACACAGAGGTGGAGGCGCTGTTGCTGCCTGAGGATATGCCCATTACTCTGAGTGTCTGAGGTCCGGCAATACCATCAACGGTGAGACCGTTATATTTCTGTACTGCTCGTACACCCTTTTCAGTAAGTGTGCCGTATATACCATCTATATTTCCGGAATATACGTCGTATTCTTTAAGCTTTTTCTGTATCTGTATTACTTCATCTCCGCGTGAACCCAATTTTGACAGAGCAGAAACGCTCTCATTGTAATTTGCATTTCTTATAAATATAACGGAGACGACAGATACAACAAATATACCTAATAATATAATAGGTAAAAACTTTTTAAAGACTGTTGCCTTAGTGTTCAAGAGTATACCTCCTTTTTTATTTGATAAAATTAGTTTGATATATTATAGGTAAAATATTCAGCTTGAAGAAAGTTTTTATGAATTGAAAAGAATACAGGTAAGAGGTATAAAGGCGAAATATAGGGAAAAGAGAAGAAAATGAAAAAATAATGAAAAAAGGTGTTGACAAAGGGGGGGAGGGTGTGATAATATAATAAAGCTGACTCGAGAGAGCGGCGGCCGAGAGAGCGGTTCAAAAAAGTTTTTAAAAAAGCTTGACAAACCGAGCTTGAGGTGATAAAATAAATAGGCTGTCTGAAAAGACGGCGCACAGCTCGAAAGAGTTTGAAAAAACTTTGAAAAAAAGCACTTGACAAACGAAACGAGATGTGAT
>CALXEM010000103.1 GCA_944387335.1 uncultured Clostridia bacterium
ACAAACGGAAAAGAGCTCGGACGCGAGATGCCTATGGGCGAGGGACGTGTAAACTTCCCTAAATTTGTAGCTAAGCTCAAAGAAGTTGGATATGACGGCGCAATCACAATCGAGCGTGAAATTTCAGGCGAAAAACAGCTTGAAGATGTACTTAAGGCAAAGGCAATGCTCGAAAGCTTAATCTAACACATATAAAGCGGCACCGTAAAATTTATATGCGGTGCCGCTTTTAAAATATAAAAAAGTTGTTGACAAAGAGCAAAAATAACGGTATAATTAAACACGTCGATTTTAATAGATATAGGGGCATAGCTCAGTTGGTAGAGCAGCGGTCTCCAAAACCGCGTGCCGAGGGTTCGAGTCCTTCTACCCCTGCCAAAATAAAAGCATCGCTTTTTGCGGTGCTTTTATTTTTTGCAAAAGTGTAAATCGAACCTGAGGCGCATTAGGTATTTGATGATTTATCTTTTTATATGCTAAGTTAAAACGTATCTCTGATTAGAAAATATATAATGTATGCTCTTTTCATTTATTTTGACATTTAGTATAATTACAACAAGAATTCATGCGAAAGGTTAAAAAAACTTTTGAGTTGTATAAATCGGAGGTAAAATAAAATGATTGAATTGATACCATATAACTCAGAATTAAAAAAAGACTTAATTATATGGATAGCAGATTTTTACCAATTTCATGCCTCTCTCTTAGATAAAAAAATAGAATTATCAGAAACAGACTATAAGCAGTCAGAAGAAACTTTAAAAAATTGGTTGCAGCCTTCAAATGAATTGTATTTGATTAAACTTAATCAGTCGATTGTTGGTTTTTTACATATAGGATATCGAGGAGAAAATGTGGCTTGGATAGAAGACATTTATGTAGATAGAGATTATCGAAATAAAGGTATTGCTACTAAGGCCATTTTTCTGGCAGAAGAAATAATAAAATCCCATAAAGGATTTACATCTATTTGTTTTGATGTTGTTCCAAGAAATATTGCAGCATTAAAGTTGTATTATAAACTGGGTTATGATACTCTGAGCATGATTACAATCAGAAAAGAATTGTATGATAACAATAGAGAAAAAACTGAGAAAATAATGGGATTGGATTTCAGATACTGATTATTATATATACGGAGGAAACGCTGTGGGAGATTATTCACTAAAAGAAAGTCTTAGCATATGGGAGGCAAATGCCGAGTATTGGGATGATTATATGGGGGATGAGTCAAACGACTTTCACAGATATGTTGTCTGTCCTAAAGTGACGGAACTTCTTGATATCAAAGACGGCGACTTTATACTGGACATATCATGCGGGAACGGAAATTATTCCGCGTTTATGTCACAGCGGGGAGCAAAGGTAGTAGCCTTTGATTACAGTCCCAAAATGATAGAGCTTGCTAAAAAAAGACGTGCTCAGTTTTTAGACAAAATAGAGTTTGTAGTTGCCGACGCAACAAATGAGAAACAGCTAAATAATTTGCAAAGGAACTCAAAGTACACAAAGGCTGTCAGTAATATGGCTGTCATGGACATTGTTGAGATTGATACACTTTTTAAATGTGTAAACAGACTTTTGTGCGATGACGGAATTTTCGTGTTTGCAACACAGCACCCGTGTTTTGTTACACTGACAGATAAATACCTTACTCCTCACGCATATTACGATATAGCTATACCGAATCAGCCGAAAAAACAGTGCTACTATCACAGGTCGATGCAGGATATATTTAATACCTGCTTTAAAAACGGTTTTGTAATCGACGGATTTTATGAAGAAAAATACGGCGAAAAGGAAAAGCCTGATATAATTGTTGTAAGAGCAAAGAAAATAAAAGATATGCGGTAATCAAATTACCGCATATCTTTTATTTTAATGAGAATGTTTTATATAAAGCTGTAATAATTATCACAACGTTTCAAAAAGCTTTTGCAGCTGTTGGAGAAATTTTTCCGCCGCTTTTGAAAATATCTGATACTTTTTCCATACAATAGACGGCGCTGTTTTGATTTCAGGCTTTATAGGGCGAAAACATAAATCGCTGTCGCCCGTTGTATTTATTATTTTATCAAAGCATACGGCGTATCCAAGCCCTTCCTCTACTAAAAGTGAACCGTTAAAGAGAAGATTATAAGTGGCGACAATATTCAATTTAGAAAAATCCCGTCTTATCTGTGCGGCGACAGGCCAGCCGTCCCTTTCATCCTGTCGTGACATAATAAGCGGTTTATCCCACAAATCCTCAGGTGAGATAAACTCCTTTTGCGCGAGCGGAGAATCTTTGCGCATCAATACACCGAAAGTATCCTTTATCGGAATTTCGATTGCCTCGTATTTCGAGCGGTCAATGGTGCCGTATAGAAGCCCGAAGTCAATAAGCCCCTTATCAAGCCGCTCTATTACATATGCGGAGTTGCCGCTGGATATGTGATAGTGAATGTCGGGATAATCGTTCTTTAATTGATTGGCAGCTCTTGCCAGCAGACGAATGACATCCGTTTCTCCTGCTCCGATATAGACATCCCCTGCAATATATTCATCCGAAAGCATGATTTCGCTTTCGGTTTTTTTGACTAAATCCAAAATCTCCTCCGCACGTTTGCGCAAAATCATTCCCTCATCTGTCAAAAGCACCTTTCTCGAGCCCTTTGTTCCGCGTATAAGCAGTTTTTTGCCGAGCTCGTCCTCCATTGCCTTTATCTGCGTTGAGAGTGCAGGCTGAGACAGATGCAGAGATTCTGCCGCCGCGGAAATACTCTGTTCCCTTGCTACGGCCAAAAAATAATGCAGTACTCTTAAGTCCATGATTATCGTCCCCCATATGCTCAGCATAGCACAAAATTCCATAAAAAACAATTATGATAAAGTAATATAGATAAATATTACATATGATTAAAGCATTTATAAACGGCTTTGAATAAAGATGAATTTCATATAACTTTTAATTATACAAATATATAATATATAAGTATTTGCTATTTTAATAAAAGAGCGGTACACTGAAAATGAAAACAGACTAAAGGTTGACTGAATTACAGATTGACACAGCAAATTTATGCGGCAAAGACGGTGATAGACAGTGGAAAATAAAGCTTCTGTTAATGCGGTTATACAAAATTTAAAAGATGCCGGATGCAGTTTTAAAACGGTTGAGCGTTTTATGGAACTGGAAAAGCAGGGCGATACGAAAGAACAGCTCAATTTACTTTCCAAACACAGATGTAAGCTTTTAGAGCGTGTGCATAGGGAAGAGAGACGTATTGATTGTTTGGACTATTTGGTTTATCATATCCGCAAAAGAAAGTCGTCAATTTAAATGTTCAATAAAATGGAGGGGTTACTATGACAACAGTTGAGAATAAAACATTTGATGAGGAACGTGCCCTTTACGGCAGTAAAAGCGTACTGGTAAAGAACTGCGCTTTTGACGGTCCCGCTGACGGTGAAAGTGCATTTAAAGAGTGTTCGGATATAAGCGTAGAAAATTGTCTTTTTAATCTGCGTTATCCGTTCTGGCACGATCACGGACTTACAATAAAAAATTCAAAAATGACAGAGCTCTGCCGCGCGGCGCTGTGGTATTCCGATAAAATTGAGATTTTCAATACAGAGCTTCACGGCATAAAGGCACTGCGCGAATGCAGTCAGGTGAGTATGAAAAACTGTGACATCATCTCTATGGAATTTGGCTGGTCGGTCAATGAATTAAAAATGGAGAACTGCACAGCTGAAAGCGAATATTTTATGATGCGTTCGCGTGACTTGACTTTTAAAAATGTACATATGAAAGGTAAATACTCGTTTCAGTATATTGAAAATTCCGTATTTGAAAACTGTGAGTTTGATACTAAGGACGCCTTTTGGCACGCAAAAAATATTGTGATACGCAACAGCGTTGTAAAAGGCGAGTATCTGGCATGGTACTGCGAGAATGTCACATTTGAAAACTGCAAAATTATCGGAACACAGCCGCTGTGCTACTGCAAGGGACTCAAGCTTATAGACTGCGAAATGATTGACTGCGATTTGGCGTTTGAACGCTCCGAAGTGCAGGCAAGTATTACTAGCGAAGTAATCAGCATTAAAAATCCGCTGTGCGGTATCATTACTGTTCCTGCCGTAGGCGAGATTATACGCGATATTCCGCAGGCAAAAGGCGAAATTATCGTTAATGGGAAATGATAAAACATAAATTTAATTTCTTAGAAAAGGCGGTGACGAAAATGAAACGAAAACGATTTTTGATATTGTGTGTGTTTCTCAGCTTATCACTTTTACTCGGTGCCTGCCAAAGCGAACAGCAGGAAAATGTTTTATATGAACAGATAAACGCATCCTCATATTCGTCACAGGTGCAGGAGCAGGCAAATACAGACGATACACAGTCTGACTCAAATATTTCTTCTGATACAACGTCAGATGAGCAGAATGATGAAAATTCCGAAAGTGAAGAGGAGAACACAGGCATGAAGATAAACGTAAAAATTAATGACTATACCTTTACCGCAACATTGAATGACAACGAAGCAGCAAACGCCTTTTTCGAGATGATAAAGACAGAACCTGTAACAATAAAAATGTCCGATTACGGTGGCTTTGAAAAAGTAGGCTCACTCGGAGTAACTCTGCCGTCAAGTGATATGCAGACTGTAACGGACGCCGGTGACATAGTGCTGTATCAGAGCAATCAGATTGTGATTTTCTATGGCTCAAATTCGTGGAGCTATACACGTCTCGGAAGAATAGACGATGTTGACGGTCTTAGAAAAGCTATCACAGGCTCGACGGTAAATGTAACGTTTTCGGCAGAAGAATAATCAAAACTTGCTTCAAGGGATATTTGACAAATAAATAAGCATATGTTACGATGATAAAAAATCAAGAGAGGTGCAGCAATGATTATTAAGTAATTCAGATTAAAAGGATAGCAGGTCGCTTTGCCCGAAAATATAAATTTTATCGGGTTTGGTTTGTTGTCGTAATTTGGATTACTTGCCGTTTTGCTTCGGCTTGTCATTTGTTGTGCTTTAATATTTTAAGACAATTTTTATTTTAAGTACAATAAATAAACTCCATTTTCGATTAGCGGTGATCTGCTGTCGTAAATGGAGTTTTTTGTTTGGAGGTATTTTATGCTGGAGCTTAGAAATATAAATATAAGTCTTAAAAATGATTCAAGAAAGATAGTCGAGGACTTTTCATTTACACTGAAAAGAGGCGATAAAGCGGTCATAATCGGTGAGGAAGGAAACGGAAAATCAACTCTGTTAAAGTTTATATATGATAAAAGCTTAGTTGACGGCTACTGCGACTGTCAGGGCGATATCATAACAAAATACAGGACGGCGTATCTGCCGCAGATGCTTGAAAAAGAGAACTATGATAAATCGGCGGCAGAATTTTTTGAGGATAAGGAGTACTACTTATACACAGATGTGCTCTCAAAGCTGGGGTTGACGCTTGATTTTATACTTTCAGAGCAAAAACTCGGAACGATGTCAGGTGGAGAGAAAGTAAAAATACAATTAGCGTCACTCTTAATGGACGAGCCCGATATACTTTTGCTCGATGAGCCGACAAACGACCTTGATATTGATACGTTAAGGTGGCTTGAGAAGTTTATCTCAGAAAGCAGTTTACCGATATTGTATATCTCGCACGATGAAACGCTTATAGAAAATACAGCCAATGTCATACTGCATATGGAACAGCTTATCAGAAAGAGCAGGTGTCGTATTTCTGTTGCGCGTTGTCCGTACAGTGACTATCTGTCTTACAGGAGAGAAAATTTCGCACATCAGGAGCAGGTGGCAGAAAAACAGCGTGAGGACTATAAGCGTCAGATGGAAAAATGGAGAAAGATATATGATAAGGTAGATCACGAACAGCGCAGTATTACAAGGCAAAACCCAAGCGGAGGGCGACTGTTAAAAAAGAAAATGCACACTGTTTTATCCATGGGTAAGAGATTTGAACGTGAAAAGGAAAACTTTATCGACTATCCGCTGGAGGAAGAGGCTATTATAACTAAATTTGATAATGACATCAGTCTTCCGTCAGGGAAAACGGTGCTGGATTTTTCTCTTAACAGCTTAAATATCTGTGGAAAATGCTTATCGGAGAATATACATTTATTTGTTTCAGGAAACGAGCATATAGGGATAACAGGTAAAAACGGAGCGGGAAAATCAACTCTTTTATCCCTTATCCGCGATAAGCTAAAGAACAGACATGATATAATGGTTGCATATATGCCGCAGAACTATGAGGAGGTACTGGATTACGAAAAGTCACCGATAGAGCATTTAGCAGAAAATTATGCAAAAGAGGAAATTACAAAAGCACGCACATATATGGGCAGTATGCGCTTTACACATGATGAGATGACAGGGAAAATTGGAAATTTAAGCGGAGGGCAAAAGGCTAAAATACTGTTTTTAGATATGGTACTGCAAAGAGCCAATGTGCTTTTGCTCGATGAACCGACAAGAAATTTCAGCCCGCTTTCCGCTCCAGTTGTGAGAAAGGCGCTTTCTGATTTCGGCGGAGCTGTGATAAGCATATCGCATGATAGAAAATATCTGCATGAAGTGTGTGATAAAGTGTATCAGCTCACCGAAAACGGTCTTTTTCCGTATCAGCTTTAAACAGCGAAAGAGTAAATTTAACTTACAGTTGCGGCAACGGATAATTTTTGCTATAAAATAAGTGTATATATTTAGCTAAATTACGTAAAAAGGAGGAAAATTGTCGATATGAAAATAGAGGTTTTACAGGGACTTATGATACCTTTTTTAGGTACAGCTTTAGGAGCGGGCTGTGTGTTCTTTATGAAAAAATCGCTCGGAATATCACTCCAGCGTGCGCTTACAGGATTTGCCGCAGGTGTTATGACAGCGGCGTCTATATGGAGCTTACTTATTCCGGCAATGGATCAGTCTGTACATATGGGTAAATTTGCGTTTGTGCCCGCATTTGTAGGCTTTTGGTTAGGTATAATATTCCTGCTTATATTGGATAAGATAATCCCTCATCTTCACCAAAACAGTACTCAGGCGGAGGGAGTAAAGAGCAATTTCGGCAAGAGTACAATGCTTGCGCTTGCGGTAGCGCTCCACAATCTGCCCGAGGGAATGGCTGTCGG
>CALXEM010000104.1 GCA_944387335.1 uncultured Clostridia bacterium
GATAACAGATGTTACGGTAAACAGTTTTTTATCATCTTCTTTAATGATAAACTTATATGTTAAAGTTGAGCCGTCCCATTCGGAGGCAATTCTGACTATTGTGCTCTCAATTTCGTTTTTCTCACCGGTAACACCTATTGAGCCGGTTTTGCCTGAGTTTATCATTGCTCTGTCATAGTCGTTCATAGCGGACGCTATTGTCTCACCTGTTCCTACAACAGAATAATCGGAAACCGATACCAAAGCGTATTGTTTAATAAGTCCCTCTTCATCCTTCAATGTCATGAAATATGTCGGAATACTGTTGACATTGAGTATAAGCGGGAATGAAGCTGTATATCTGAGGTTCTGAACTTTACCCTCTGCGGATTTTTGAGCGGCATACTCGGTAGCACCGCTTATCTGGTACATAAATGGCTCTTTTGTAACCATATCTACCATCATAAATCCGATTGCGCTTTCATCAGAACCGACGCTTGTAAGACCTGTAAACAGATAGCATCTGCCGTCGTTGTAAACTATGATTTCTCCCTGAGAAGTGGCAAATTTGTCCTTGTTTGAGAAATTGAATATTCCGTGTACATAGCTTCCGCTGTTGTTTATCTGATTTACTATGAAGTCTTCCGGCTGAACACGGTCTACCCATTCCGGTACACTGTCTATATCATATTTGTGTGATTCACCCGTTGCAGCATCTACAATTATAACTCCGGTAGCTTCCGGAAGTGCAAAACCGCGCTCATTTTTATAGGTTGTTACAACCCAGTAAGGCTTTCCGCTGTCGTCTATCTCAAATGAATAGTCAACTATGCCGTTGAACATAGCGGATGTAAAGCGAACATATCTTGTCAAGTCATCAAAGAGATAACAGTTCGGCTGATATTTTATTTTGTATCCCTCTACATAATTTACATCTTTGAGGTTTGTTGCAGATACCGTTATATATCCCGGTGTACCGTCCATGTTGCTGAGCCATTTAAACAGTCCTGAATGCTCAAGCGGTACTACCCACATAAGCTTATCGTCCACCATTTGCAGTGTAGGTTCGCCGAGTTTAACCTGGCTGCCAAGCGACGGCTTTTCACCTAGTTTCTTATCCGCTAATTTCTGTGCAAGCTCCTGGTCAACGATCGGCACCTGTGAAACTTCCACAGCCTGCATATCCTCGTTAAAGGTCTTTACCTGCACTTCTCCGAGCTGGTCACGATAAGCTCCCCAGCTCACGATAGGACTTGAGAAAATCATCATAAGTCCTAAAAATACCCACGGTGCAATTAAGATAATCTTTACGATAAGCGGGAACTTATTTTTAGGTGTATAATTTATTTTGTACTGTGCACTGTTAACAGCTCTTAGACTGAATTCACCGAATTTCATCAGTGCCCAAGCCGCTATATATGCTGTGATGGCAAAGCAATACAATATCGCTCCCTCAAAATACAGTGGATTGAGCGACGGTGTTTCTACAAATATAAAGCCTATTAAAAGCAGTGTTATTACAGAAAAAACCGTAATTTTTACTTTTTTCATTTGCGTTTTCATTCCTTTCATGGCTGTGCTTATCGCCAATACTTACTTTAACATAAATTTATCACATTTACCACATATATTAAATCACTTTAATAAATTGTTAATGATAAACGCCTTTTAATCTTTATATTGATTTTTAAGGTTTTAAAACGTATAATTTTTTTAAAGGTTATCGTTTGAATATATAAAAGGAGGCAAAATTTATGGAAAAATTCCGACTCGGCAAAACAAATTTAATGGTAACACGCAGTGGTTTCGGAGCGCTTCCAATACAGCGTATAAGCTTTGAAGATGCAGGAAAGCTTCTTCGAAAAGCTTATGATAATGGTATAAACTTTTTCGATACGGCAAGAGCATACAGCGACAGTGAAGAAAAAATCGGACAGGCTCTCTCGGACGTCAGAAAAAATATAATCATAGCAACTAAAACAGGCGCTACAACCGCTGACGGTATGCTCAAAGACCTTCACACAAGTCTCACCAATCTTAAAACTGATTATATTGACATATATCAGCTTCACAACCCGTCAGTTCTGCCTGACCCTGATGAAAAGGACGGAATATATAAAGCTCTGCTTAAAGTTAAGGAAGAAGGACTTATAAAACACATCTCCATTACACAGCACAGCATTGAAAATGCCCTTATTGCCGCTAAAAGCGGTCTTTATGACACAGTACAGTTCCCATTGAGCTGTATTTCGTCCGACAAAGACCTTGAACTTATTGAAGTATGCAGACAAAATGACGTCGGTGTAATTGCAATGAAGGCAATGGCAGGCGGACTTATAAGACATCCTGAGGCAACATTCGCATTTTTGCGTTCTTTCGGAAATGTTATCCCTATTTGGGGTGTACAGCGTGAGAGTGAGCTGGACGAATTTTTAGCATATGAAAAAAATCCTCCAGCGCTTGACGATAAGATGAAAAAGCTTATCGAGGACGAAAAAAATGAGCTTTCATCTAATTTCTGCCGCGGTTGCGGATACTGCATGCCGTGTCCTGCGGGTATTGAGATAAACAACTGTGCAAGAATGTCGCTTATGCTCAGACGTGCGCCTGTTTCTGTTTATACAACAGACGAGTGGAAAGAGAAAATGGCTAAAATAAAGGATTGCATAGGATGTGGACACTGCATGTCAAAATGTCCTTATCACTTGAATACACCTGAGCTTTTAAAGGCAAATCTTGCTGACTTTGAAGATTTTGTAGCTAAAATGTAGTATATAATCTTGTAAAAAAGGAGTTAATAGATATGCATATTTCTGAAATTCATGTAAGAGACCCATTTATACTCCCGTATGACGGAAAATATTATTTATACGGTACACGCGGTGAAACCTGCTGGGGCTTAGCTAAAGGCTTTGACTGCTATATAAGCGAGGATCTTGAAAACTTTGACGGTCCTTTTGAGATTTTTGATGCAGGCGAAGATTTTTGGGCAGACAGACATTTCTGGGCGCCTGAAGTTCATCTGTACAACGGCAAATTTTATATGTTCGCAAGCTTTAAGTCGGAGGACAAATGCCGCGGCACACAGATTCTTGTCTGCGACACACCGAACGGAACATTCAAACCTCTGACAGACTCCCC
>CALXEM010000105.1 GCA_944387335.1 uncultured Clostridia bacterium
TATATTTTGTGTGATCTGAATAATCTTTGTTTTTTCTCTTTTTATGCTATCAATCAGCAACAGCTGTTTGCCCTAGTTTTTCTTGCCGCTTTAACATTGCGGCATTCGCTTTATGCGAAACGAAAAACTTATATTTGGTATGAACCGAAAAAACTTTGTTTTTTCTCTTTTTATGCTGACAAACAGCAACTGCTGTTTGCCCAAGTTTTTCTTGCCGCTTTAATATTGCGGCATTCGCCTTATGCGAAACGAAAAACTTGTATTTTGTGTGAATCGAAAAAACTTTGTTTTTTCTCTTTTTATGTTACAATGTTCTCAAAGCTTTTGCGTTTAAAACAATATACAGAGGGATTAAAATGAAATATAAACTCAATATAGATACGGTGTCGTCTATATTCGCCGTACCTTCGGCGGTTGTGGACAAGCATATAAAACAGTGCAGTGAAATGCAGATAAAAATACTGCTTTTTTTATTAAGACAGCCTGAACAGACAGCTCAGACAAGTCAAATAGCAGAATATTTTTCAATCACTGAAGATGCTGTAATATCCACTGTCGACTACTGGATACATAACAAAATACTGATAAAAACAGGTGAAGCTGCATCATCAGCGTTAAGTGATACCCCGGTTAAAACAGGAAGTACGTTGATTGACAGTATTGTCAAACATGAACGTGTTAAAAAGCCTTCAAAACCACCGACAGCAAGGCTTACTGTCAGCGATGTCAATAACATTGAAAGAAACAATGAAGAGGTTAGCTTTTTGCTTGTGGAGTCCGAGAGAATTCTGTCAAAAACGCTCACCGCAAGCGATGTTTCAACCATTGTCGGATTATACGACTGGGCAGGCATACCGGTAGACGTAATTTTGATGGTTGAGATGTACTGCAAATCCAAGGATAAGACACATCTCAGGTATATAGAAAAAACCGCTTTATCATGGTTTGAAAAAGGCATTGACTCGCACGAAAAAGCCGAAAAATATATATCAGAGTTAATAGAAATCTCAAATAACGAAAAACTTGTACGCAGTGCGTTCGGAATATACGACAGAAAGCTGATAACAAAAGAGCGAGAATATATCCACACATGGTTTTATGAATATAAGTTTGACATCAGGCTCATAAAATTAGCATATGAAAAAACAATAGAAAGTATACAAAAACTTTCATTTCCGTATATAAATTCAATTCTCAAATCGTGGTATGAACAAGGTGTCAAAAAACCTGAAGATGTTGCAGGAGTGATAAAACCCGCTCAAAATTCCGCTGCAGCTTCAAATACATCATATAATTTATCCGAATTTGAGCAAATGATGCGTAACGTCACACCGGAAATAGATATATAAAATCAAGCTGAAATCAGAGGTGAAAGTCAAAATGAAATATTCAAAAGAAGCATATAGCTACGCATTCGACAAAATTTCAGCCAATAATAAAGACGCTGAACAGTCATTGGAATACAGAAAAAATGAAATTTACTCTAAAATAGGCCGTATAAAGGAAATAGACGCAGAGCTTGCTCAGACAGGTGCAGCTGTTGTTAAAGCGGCCGTGTCTTCAGCAGAGGATATTGATTTACTTATAGAGGGGCTTAAGATAAAAAATCTCTCCCTTCAAGCTGAAAAGGAAAATCTGCTTTTGAAAAACGGATATTCCGCCGATTATCTTAAAATTAAACATAAATGTGAGCTGTGCTCCGATACAGGATATGTAAACGGCAAAATCTGCAAATGCGCTCAAAAGTATTTGCAGGAATATTCATATAAAGAGCTCAACGCTGTATCTTCACTTGAGGACAGCACTTTTGAAAACTTTTCCCTCGAATATTATTCCGATATCCTCTCCCCTAGTATTCCGGGCGGCTCTGAGCGTTCAAAAATGCTTGCCAACTTCAATTACTGTGTAAGATACGCAAAAAGCTTCTGCGAGGATTCTCCGAGCATACTTATGATAGGCAATACAGGACTCGGCAAAACCCACCTCTCCCTTGCCATTGTAAATGAAGTGATAAAAAAAGGCATACCTGTAATTTACGGCTCTGTTCTCAATTTGATGAATAAAATAGAGCGTGAAAAATTCTCTCAGGGTAATATGACTGATACTTTAGACAATTTGCTGGAATGTCCTCTGCTTGTACTCGATGACCTCGGAGCAGAATTTGACACTTCATTCTCAACATCTGTAATTTACAACATTATAAACACGAGAATATGCAATAAAAAGCCTGTCATTATCAATACAAACCTCTCAATGTCTGAGATGGAGCAAAAGTATTCTCAGCGTATAGTGTCGAGAATTATAGGCAGTTATGACGTATTGTTCTTTTACGGAAACGATGTAAGACAATTAAAAAAACAGAAAAAAATTAAAAGATAATTTAAAATTTATATCAAATCAGTTTTATAAATTGTGCGAATATAGTATATACAGATAAAACGTAAAAGAGGTATTTTAATGATACGCAGATGGTTAAGTAAAATTATGTACGGCCGATACGGCATAGATATGCTGTCTATAACTATTTTGATTGCCGCTGTCTTTCTCTCACTCATCGGCCAGTTGACTCAACAGATTGCTTTAGTGCTTATCTCATATATTCCTCTATGGTATGTTATATACAGAACGCTGTCACGGCAAACGCAAAAGAGATATGCTGAAAATCAGAAATTTTTAAAGCTCACAGCTAATCTTCGTAACTGGACAAGTAAAAAATGGTTCAGAATAAAGGATTCAAGATACCACAGATATTTTAAATGCCCTACCTGTAACCAAACACTTCGTGTTCCTAAAGGTAAAGGAAAAATTGAAATAACCTGTCCTAAATGTAAAACTAGATTTACAAAAAAGGTATGAGATTATTAAAACATAATCTCATACCTTTTTATTTTATCTCAGTTTATCTTTTAATTTTAAAATGTTTTCACGTATCTGTGCAATAATCCTTTTAAACTCATCGTCCGACTTTCCGCTCGGGTCATCAAGCCCCCAGTTTTCAGTGTACTTCGCCGCTAAATTTGGACAGCTTACATTGCACCCCATAAGTATCACCACATCGGGAGCGGGTATGTCCGACAGCAGTTTATTGTACTGTGTTTTCTCCATATCAATTTGATATATCTCTTTCATTATACGCACAGCGTCGGGATTTATCTGTGATTTTATCTCAGTTCCCGCAGAATAGCTTTCAAAAACGTCTGACGCCAAATGCTTTCCCAATGCCTCTGCCATTTGGCTTCTGCAGGAGTTATGCACACATACAAACGCAACTTTCGGTTTATTTATTTTAAGAGCATTATCAATATCAGTTGTACTGCAACACATATTGTTGTATTTTATACCTCCTGTATATTCTAAGTCAATGCCTATAAATTAAAAACCGAGCTGACTGAGTATATTCTGCACATCAGCAGCCTTTAATACCTTTCCCATTGAAACTACTTTCTCGTTTACAACCAAAGCAGGCATACTCATTACACCATATGTCATTATTTTAGACATATCGGTAACATACTGGACATCGGCTTCAATCCCCATATTCTTCACTGCCTCTTTCACATTCTCATGCAGTGTATGGCAGTTTTTGCACCCTGAGCCAAGTACCTTTATTGTACATGTACCGTTATTTACGTTTTTTTCAGCTTCGTTTGTACATGTCTGCTCACCGCAGGCTGATGAAGAACAGCCGCATTTGCATGAGCATGTATTTTTCTCCTCTTTTTTCTTTCCAAAATTAAACAGTGCCATAATAGATACCTCCAAAAATTAAAATATAAATATACTTATAACTTATAGTTTATACAAGCCAATACTGAAAAATATTAAACAGATAACCGACAATTATAATACCAATTGTACATACAGATACAAATATTCCTAAAAGTTTAGGTTTAACCGCTTTTCTGAGCATTATCATAGACGGCAGAGAAAGCGTTGTTACAGCCATCATAAAGGATAAAACAACTCCGAGCAATGCTCCCTTTGCCAAAAGAGCTTCGGCAATCGGAATTGTGCCGAATATATCCGCATACATCGGAACGCCGCATATAACCGCCAGTACAACGCCAAACGGGTTGCCGTTTCCGAGTATTTTTACTATCAAATCTTCAGGAATCCAGTTGTGTATCACAGCGCCTATTCCGACGCCTATCAAGACATACGGCGCTACCTTTTTAGCCGTGGATACAACCTGCTCCCACGCATATTTCAGCCTGTCTTTAACCGTCAGCTCCTCCTGAGGTATGTCGATAGCTGATGCGTTTCTTATATATTCCTCAATCTGATCTTCAAGTTTCATTTTTTCAATCAGCGTTCCGCCGATAACCGCTATAATAAGTCCTACAACAACATACACGACGGCGACTTTCCAGCCGAAAATGCTCATCAGCAGTACAAGTGAGCCCAAATCAACC
>CALXEM010000106.1 GCA_944387335.1 uncultured Clostridia bacterium
GTGTTCTCGGTCCGTATGCTATATTGTCATATATGCTCATCGGGAATGGATTTGGCTTCTGGAAAACCATTCCTACTCTTTTTCTCAGGTCATATACGTCTGTGTTAGTATATATATCCTGTCCGTCAAGCAGTATTTTACCCTCTATTCTGCAACCCTCAACCAAGTCGTTCATTCTGTTGAGTGTTTTCAGAAGTGTTGACTTACCGCAACCGGAAGGACCGATAAATGCTGTAATCTGATTTGCAGGTATATCAAGGCTTACATTTTTCAGCGCTTTAAAATCGCCGTAATACAAGTCCAGATTTTTTATCTCAAATTTTCCCATACTATTTTTTCACTCCCAATTTTTTCGCCGCCAATGAGCTGCAATAGTTTATTACAAGTACAAGTACAAGCAGTACAACTGCGGTTGCATGCGCCTGCTCAGTGTAAAGTCCCTCGGACAAGAGTGCATACATGTGAACAGACAGTGTTCTTCCCGAATCCATCAAGCTGTTCGGTATGCCTGCAACAGTACCTGCTGTATATATAAGTGCAGCTGTCTCTCCGACAATTCTTCCTATTCCGAGAATTACACCTGAGAGTATTCCCGGTACAGCGGACGGCAGTACAACTTTAAATATAGTTCTGAGTCTTCCTGCACCCAGACCAAAGCTTCCCTCTCTGTATGTATCAGGAACAGCCAAAAGTGCTTCCTCTGTTGTTCTCATTATCAGCGGAAGTATCATTACAGCAAGTGTCAAAGCACCGCTGAGCATTGTATATCCCCATTTGAATGTGAGGTTAAACATCAAATATCCGAACAAACCGTAAACGATTGACGGTATACCTGAAAGTGTTTCCGTAGTCAGTCTTATAATAGGTACTACTTTGTTGCCGCGTTTTGCATATTCTACAAGGTATATAGCCGATGCTATACCAACAGGTACTGCAAAAAGCAGCGACATAAATGTCATTGTAATAGTGTTTATAATAGCGGGCATCATCGATACATTGTCTTTATTGTACTCCCACGCAAACAATTCCGGTTTCAAATTCGGTATGCCCTTTATTAAAATATATCCGATTATGTATAAAAGAACAAATATTGTTATGATTGCAGATAACATTACAAGACAGCGGAGCAATAAAGATTTAGGCCTTTTCAGACACAATTTCCAAGCTTGCAAGGATTTAGTCATTTATTTATCTCCCTTTCTTTTTACAAGTGCAAAGAGCATATTTATTATAAGTATAAACACAAACAGTACAACTGCTGTTGCTATAAGAGCTTCACGGTGCAAGTCAGCCGCATAACCCATTTCCAAAACAACGTTTGCTGTAAGTGTTCTTACTCCGCTGAGTATACTGTCAGGTATAATCGGCTGGTTACCAGCTACCATATTAACAGCCATAGCCTCACCGATAGCACGTCCTACACCGAGAATAACACCGGCTGTAATACCCGATTTAGCCGCAGGAACTACTGTAAAAAATACACTCTCCTCATGCGATGCACCAAGTGCAAGCGCACCCTCATAATAGCTTTCCGGAACTGCTCTGAGTGATGCCTCTGTAACGCTTATTATAGTAGGCAATATCATAATTCCAAGCAGAATAGATGCTGTAAGCACACCTTTACCGCTTACGCCGAAAATATTTCTTATCATTGGAACTATTACAACAAGTCCAAAAAATCCGTATACAATAGATGGTATTCCTGCCAAAAGGTCAACAGCAGGCTTTACAAATTTATAAACCTTATCAGGACAAAACTTTGCCATAAATACTGCGCACAACACACCTATCGGAACACCGATTATGAGAGCTCCCGCAGTTACATAAATACTTCCCACTATCATCGGGAAAATTCCGTATATATCATTTCCTGGACGCCACTCTGTGCCTAACAGGAAATCAAATACTCCTATTTCCGCCATGGCCGGTATACCGTTAGCAAACATAAACACGCATATCGTAACTACAGCCAAAATAGATACGCATGCAGCTATAAAAAATACCGCCCTCATGGCCTCTTCTTTAAATCTGTTCATTTCCTTTACCTCATAGCAGAAAAAGGGGTCATAGGCCCCTTTTTCTTAAGTTACTATATGTTTTTTACTTATTTAATCTCGGACCAGTCTGTGATTTCGCCTGTGTAGATGCCTTTGATCTGGTCAGCTGTGATATCCTCTACTGTGTTCTCGTTGTTTACGATTACTGCGATACCGTCAAGAGCGATAACTGTTGGTGTAAGGCCAGCCTCAATCTCGCTGTCTTTGAGCTCACGGGAAGCCATACCGATGTCACTTACGCCCTCGATAGCGTCGTTCATACCTGTTGTAGAGTCAGACTGCTGAAGGTTGATTGTTACATCTGGGTTGAGTGCTACATAAGCCTCTTTGAGAGCTTCCATAGCAGGTGTTACAGAAGAAGAACCGGAGATGTTGATTGTACCGGACATACCGGAAGGTGTATAAGCCTCGCCAGCCTCTTTACTTACGCAACCCTCTTCCTCAACGACTGCCTGACCGTCTGGGCTCATGATGAATTTGATGAAGTCCTGAGCTACTTCGCTAACGCCTTCTTTTGTAGCGATGTTAAATGGACGGGATACTTTGTATGTGCCGTTTTTAACGTTCTCAGCTGTTGCCTCAACGCCGTCTACTTTAAGAGCCTTTACTGTATCGTCGAGAGAACCGAGTGAGATATATCCGATTGCATCAGGGTTTCCTGCTACAGTTGTCATCATAACAGATGTGCTGTTTGTAATCTCAGCTGTCTGGATTGTGTTATCAACTTTCTCGCCGCTCTCGTTTTTCTCTTCAATTCCGAGAAGCTCGATGAATGCGCCTCTTGTACCGGAACCATCCTCACGGGAGATTACGCTGATTGCACGGCTTTCAGAACCGCCTGTTGAGCTGTCGCCTGTACCGCTTGTTGTGTTTGCTGAGCAGCCTGCAAGCATAACGAGTGCCAATGTTGCAGAAATACCTGACATCAAAATCTTTTTCATACTTTCTACCTTTCCTTTCTTTGCCTATGTGTCATTTCTCAAACGCCGTTAAGGTAAATGTTGGCGGTCGAAATTTCGGATTTCATTTAATCCAAAACACATAGACTGGAGACCTTTTCTCCATTTGTTCTTTTATTCTTTTCTCTTTTCGAGTACAACTATATTCTACTTTTTTGATGTTAACTCCGAAATCCCGCCAATGTTAATTCTAAGTAAACAAAAACAAGGTATCGCATAAATTTTGCGATACCTTGTTTACATTAGTTAACATTAAGTTTATTTTTTCTGATTAAATATCTGCATAATATCGAAAAAGCTGTCGTCGTTTGACGATGTGTCCTTCTTTTCTACAGCTGGTTTAGCCTTTTCCTCAGTTTTCTCCTCAACTTTTGCTACAGGCTCTTCACTGTTATTTTCCTCAAAACCTGTTGCAATTACAGTAACCTGCATTTCATCCTTAAAGGACTCGTCAAATGTAGCACCCCAAATGAGGTTTACATCAGGGTGAGCTTTATCATGAATCATAGATGAAGCAACATCAATCTCATCAAGGCTTATATCCTGAGATGCAGTAATATTTACAATTACACCCTTAGCTCCACTGATAGATGTTTCAAGAAGTGGGCTGGAAATTGCCATCTGAGCTGCAAGCTCAGCTTTATCCTTACCCTGAGCTCGTCCTACACCCATGTGAGCATAGCCGGCGTCCTTCATTATTGATGTAACGTCAGCAAAGTCAAGATTTACTATTCCAGGAACATTTATAAGGTCGGATATACTCTGTACACCCTGGCGCAAAACGTCATCCGCAGCTTTAAAGGCGTTCATAAGAGATACCTTCTGCTCGGATAAGAGTTTTAATCTTTCATTAGGAATAACTACAAGTGCATCTACGTTTTCTTTAAGCGCAGCAACGCCGAGCTCAGCCTGCTCCATTCTGCGTTTACCCTCAAATTTAAACGGTTTTGTAACAATACCTATTGTAAGAATGCCCATTTCTCTAGCAATTTCAGCAACGATAGGTGCAGCACCTGTACCGGTTCCGCCTCCCATACCTGCTGTGATGAATACCATCTGTGTGCCCTCAAGAGCAGCTGCTATCTCATCGCGGCTTTCCTCAGCAGCGCGCTGACCTTTCTCAGGTGAACCGCCTGCACCGCGTCCTTTTGTAAGTTTGCTTCCTATCTGTATTTTATGTGTGGCTTTGGAATGAAAAAGCGCCTGCTGGTCTGTGTTGATTGAAATAAACTCTACGCCCTGCATTCCCGACTCAACCATCCTGTTAACTGCGTTACCGCCGCCTCCGCCTACTCCGGAAACCTTTATTGCAACTACCTGCTCCAACTCGTCATCCATCTGGAAATTCATCATCATCGAACGGTCCTCCTGCATCTATCCTAAAAATTTATAATTCCTTATTTTCATACATATGATATAACTAAAATAACTTTATCAGATTTTTATACATTTTTCAAGTCTATTTTGTCAATAAAACCACATCTTTTGCGATAAAATATAAACTTTTTTACTATTACTTTTCTGTTTGAGGCTCTACGTCCGTGATTTCTTCAAATCCCGCGTTTTTCTGAACCTGTGTACGGTAATCCTCAAAGCTCATTGAACGTGTAGATATATTGGACGGCTCACTGACATTTATAACGCCCTTAAAGCCTGTAAGCTCTTCCTCAAAGAGCTTTTTAAGACCTGCCGCCTTGTAGTCCATTTCACTTTCTGAGCCAAGGATGACCTCATATTTGTCCTGATAATACAGCTTAATATTATAAACATCCATTAAGTCTATAATATCGTAATCGCTGTGTCCCACCTTCTCCATTTCTGAGTAGACAGTCTTTAATATTCCGAATTGCTTTTGAGTTGCAGCATTGTTGTCTATATAATCTCCCTGCTGCATACCGCTGACATCAAGTCCCTTTATCATAGGCATTCCGGATATATTAACAGAGTTGGTTTCCAGCACTTTTCCCGACTGGGCAATTATTGTGTATCCATTATCGGTTTTTACAAAGCCCAGAGGTTTTTCCTCAGTTATTACTATCTCTATTCCGGTAGGAAGCTTTCTCTTTATATCAACGCTTTCTATATATGTATATTTCTCCTTTAAAGTTTCCTGAGCCTCTTTTGACGGCAGATTAAACATATTCATGCGCAGTTCAATGCCTGAATCAGCTATTATCTGCTCAGTGGTATATCTCGTATTTCCGCTAACTGTTATACTCTCAACCTTAAAGAAAATCACAACTGTCGCCATAAGCGCCGCCGTAATAGAAAATACTACAAGCAATGTGTATATAACTGCATATTTTTTCTTTTTGCTTCTCTCGCGCCTTAAGGCAGCCTCCTGTATACGGCGCTGCCTTTCGCTTGTAGCATTATTAGTCTTTTTTCCCTGTACTGCTGTACTTGCTTTTTTGCTCTTTGTCGTTGTTGGAGCTCTATTGGACACAGCTTTTCTGCTGTTTTTATTTGTCTTTGTATTTTTAACGTTCTTTGTAGTTTTATTTTTTCCTTTTTGCTTTTTCATAGCTTACTTCCTCACTATTTTTGCTCCGAGCTTTTTAAGCCTTTCTTCTATTCTATCATATCCCCTATCGATATGTCTAATATTTGTAATGACAGTTTCACCGTCTGCACCCAATGCAGCAACTACAAGCGCAGCTCCTCCGCGCAAATCGGTGCAGTTTACCTGTGCTCCGTGCAGTTTTTTTACACCCTCTATTACAGCCACACGTCCGTGAACCTTTATATCGGCGCCCATTCTCACAAGCTCCTCCGCCTGTCTGAAACGGTTTTCAAATATATTCTCTATAAAGACACTTGTACCGTATGATGTTGCTGCAAGTGCCATAAAAGGCGACTGTGCATCCGTCGGAAATCCCGGATAAGGCATAGTTCTCAAGAGTCTTACCGCATTTAAACGCTCAGGCGCCTTTATATGGATACTGTGCCCTTTAAAGCTCTTTATCTTACAGCCCATCTCCTCAAAAACAGGCAAAACTGCCAACAAATGATCCTGCACAGCGTTTGTGACAAGTGCCTCGCCGCCTGTAACCGCCGCACACGCCAAAAATGTGGACGCGACTATTCTGTCCGGCATTACACTGTATTCACACGAATGAAGCGACTTAACACCGTTTATTATAACCGTGTCGCTTCCCGCTCCTTTAATGTCGGCACCGCACATATTTAAAAAATTCTGTAAATCAACTATCTCAGGTTCCCTTGCCGCATTGTTTATCACCGTCATGCCATCCGCCGTACATGACGATAAAATTATGTTCTGCGTTGCACCAACACTCGGGAATGACAGTGAAATATTGCTGCCTTTAAGTTTTCCGGAATCGCAAATACAGTTTATGTACCCGTGTTCTTCGTAAATCATTGCACCGAGATTTTTTAAAGATGATATATGCAAATCTCTCGGACGCGCACCGAGCTC
>CALXEM010000107.1 GCA_944387335.1 uncultured Clostridia bacterium
TGTTGAGGAGTTCTGCATGTATATAATTGCATATCCGAAGCCTGCAATTATACCTGTACATATTGCCGCCAAAAGTCTGTCGCCCTCATATACAGGAAATAGGGGAGCGAGGTAGTCTATCATAACTGAGGATATGATCATACAGCGGACAGAACGGAAGAAGAAAACACGTCCTAAAAGTTTATAGCACAGAATTGCAACCGGTATATTAAGTACAATAGTGGAAGCACCTATCGGAACAGAAAAAAGTCTGTTTAGTATAATGGCTATACCTGAAAATCCCGTCATAGGAAAACCTGCGTTTACAGCAAAGTTATATATACCTATTGATATAAGAATACTTCCGAGAAATTCCATAAATATTACTTTGGAGCTCTCAAAAACCTGTTCGCGTGTTACTTTAATTTTTAAACGATTCACCGCACAAACACACCCTTTCTAAAAAAATGTAATTTAGCAAAAAAAGAGCGCTTTACAAATCTATATGATTCGCAAACGCTCTTTTAATTCTGTTAATTATTGTAACATATTAAATTTAAAAGGTCAAGCCCCCGTGATTTAAAGCTAACAATGTGGTAGATGTCAGACTTTTACTTTGAATTGTTATTTAACTGAGTTTTTGTTTCGGTTAAAGTTGATTAAACAACCGGAAAGAATGATCTGGCGCTCCAGTTCGGTTAAATAATCTGCCGTAACGGTAATTTCCTTTATGCTCTTATTGGATATGAGATATGCCTTTGTTGACGGGAGATTTTCTTTTATGAATGTATCTGCATTAGGAATAACAATGCAGTCGCCGTTACTAAATGATATGTTTTCGTCGCCACTTAATCTGAGAGGGAGCATACCCCAGTTTATAAGGTTACTGCGGTAACGCTTTGTAGCATATTCGGAGCAGATATTTGCAAGTCCGCCGAGGACTCTCTGGCATGATGCCGCCTGCTCTCTGGCTGAGCCGTCGCCGGGTTTTACAGCCCATATTGTGCTGCCAAAGCTGTAATTATCAGAAGCTGTATCGTTTGTAATAGCCACAATATCTTTCCATTCAGGAATAGAGGAAATATTTTCAGCTTGCTTTTTTGCATCTGCTGCACGTGAAGTGTACTGTGGGTCTTTTCTGGAGAGTGTAAACTGTGCAAGACGGAGAGGATTTGAACGGTAAGAAGAAGTTTCTCCTGACGGAATAAGCTCATCTGTTGTTGTAACAGGGTCGTTTATAACACTGCAAACTCTGAGTACAGCGTGTTTTTTGAGCTCGGACTGTTCCGGCCAGTCGGCAATGTTAGGGCCGAAACGCAGTGGCTCGTCGGGATTTGCCTTTTTAAATCCGTAATAGCAGCGGCTGTCATAGCTTGATTTATCAAAGAAATATGCAGGTGCTTTAAACGGCTTGTCGAGCATATCACAGGCGCTAGTCAAAAATCCCTTGTTTGCAGCTGTCGCAGCTATTGAGCGGGCGTCCATAAGCGCAACAGCGGAAAGCTGTCCCTCGGTTGGTTTGCTGCCTTCGCGGTTAGGGAAGTTTCGTGTAGTGTGGCGTATGCTGAGGGAGGTATTTGCAGGGACATCGCCTGCGCCAAAGCATGGACCGCAGAATGCCGAGCGTATGGTTGCGCCTGCGCTCATTAGAGACGTTACAGCGCCGTTTTTAACAAGCTGCATCATAACAGGCTGACTAGCAGGGTAAACGCTCAGTGCAAAATCTGAGTTACCTATGCTGTTTTGACCGATAATGTGCGCAGCTTCGCAAATGTTTTCATATCCGCCGCCTGCACAGCCCGCAATAACGCCCTGATCAACATATAATTTTCCGTCCTTGAGGTTATCTATCAGTTTGACTGATAAACCGCCAAACTGTTCGGATATATTCTTTTGGACATGGCTTAATATATCATAAGGATTTTTGTTGAGCTCACTTATTGTAAATGCGTTGCTTGGGTGGAACGGCATTGCAATCATAGGCTCAATTTCAGAAAGATTTACATACAACAGTTTGTCATACCATGCGCAGTCGTTAGGAGAGAGCTTTTTATACTCGTTTTCGCGTCCGTGAATTGCAAGATACTCCCTTGTCTTTTCATCAGTTTCCCAAATGGAGGATAGACAAGTAGTTTCAGTTGTCATAACATCTACACCGCAGCGGAAGTCCATGCTCAGGTTTTTAATTCCGGGACCTACAAACTCCATAACACAGTTTTTTACAAAACCGTCTGCAAAGACATCTTTTATGATTGCCAGAGCAACGTCCTGCGGACCTACTCCAACTCTGGGTGAACCGTCCAGATATACTGCTGCAATTTTAGGACGCTGTATGTCATAGGTGTCGCCCAAAAGCTGTTTTACAAGCTCAGGACCGCCTTCTCCGACTGCCATTGTACCTATTGCGCCGTAACGTGTGTGGCTGTCAGAGCCGAGTATCATTTTGCCGCAACCTGCCATCATCTCGCGCATATATTGATGAATTACCGCCTGATGAGCAGGTACATAAATTCCTCCGTATTTTTTTACTGCGGAAAGTCCGAAAAGGTGGTCGTCCTCGTTTATTGTACCGCCAACTGCACATAAGCTGTTATGACAGTTTGTAAGTACATACGGCAGAGGAAATTCATTCATTCCGCTTGCTCTCGCAGTCTGAATTATACCTACATATGTAATGTCATGCGAGGTTATTGCGTCAAATTTAATTTTAAGCTGATTTTTATCATCTGAAGTATCGTGACTTTTAAGTATAGAATAGCTTATAGTATTTTTAGAACATTCAGCTATACGCTCGTCAGATTCATTTGTGCGTTCTGCAATCGTATTACCGTTTAATAAAAAAGCTCCGTTTTCAAAGCGTTTCATTTGGAGGTCATTCCTTTCGCTAGTATTTAAAATAATTAGTAAAATCAGTTGATTTAGTCTATCATAAAAACGCAAATTTTGCAATATAAAAAGTACAAACTTGCAAAAAATAATACAAAATTAAATCTATTAAGATTGATAAAGTGCAATTTGCAATATTTATTTACAAAAAAATCAATAAAAGCTCCTGAGATTATCTCAAGAGCTTTTATGATATATTAAATTAAATACTGAATATTCCAAGTCCGTCCAGAATAGAGCTTATGAGCACGAGAACAATGAATACAGGTGCAATATATTTTGTGACAATTACAAAAAGCTTTTCACGCTTAAAAGGTGATGAGAGTTTTACTTCGTCCGAAACAGCTTTTGTCTTTATAACATACCCGACAAAAATACATGTTATCAGTGCAACAATAGGCATTAAGATGGAGTTTGTGAGAAAATCGAATTGGTCGAGTATCTGAAGTCCGAAGATTTTAAATTCACTCCATACGCCGTAGCCCATTGATGACGGCATACCTATGAGTATTGCAAGTACAGTTACAATAATAACAGCAGTGTTTCTTTTGAGCTTCCACTCATCACATATTGTCGAAACAACTGCTTCCATAAGTGAGATGGCTGAAGTTAAAGCTGCAAAAAGTACAAGCAGGAAAAATGCAGCGCCTGCTATTGAACCCAAAGGCATGCTGTTGAATACCTTTGGCAGTGTTACAAACATAAGTCCTTTACCTTTATTGAGAGCTTCAGGGTCTCCACCTGAAAAAGCAAAGACTGCCGGAACAATCATCATAGCGGCAATAATAGCGATACCTGTATCGAAAATCTCGATGTGTTTTACAGATGATTCCAAGTCGTCACTCTTTTTGAGATATGAGCCATAGGTTATCATAATACCCATAGCGAGCGACATGGAGTAGAACATCTGACCCATAGCCGCGAGAATAGTTTTTATAGAGAAGTGCGACATATTTGGGATAAACAGATATTTAATACCCTCAGAAGCTCCCGGAAGTGTCATTGAATAAATTGCAATGACGATTGATAAAACAACAAGAATCGGCATTAAGAATTTGCTTGCTTTTTCGATACCTTTATCAACGCCCTTTATAACTACAACCATAGCTGCGATTACGAATATTGCCTGCCATAAAATTGGCTCAACCGGCTGTGCGATAAACGATGAAAAGAATGTATCGGCATTACTGCCTGCTGTTTGAGCGGCATTTCCGCTTACGAATGTAGCGAGATATTTTAACACCCATCCGCCGATTACACTGTAATAGGGGAGAATTAAAAATGCGATAACAGATGACAGTACACCAACGAATGTGAACTTTTTATTGAGTGCGCGAAAAGCTCCAATAGGGCTTTTACCTGTTTTTCTGCCTATTGCAATTTCGGATACCATAATTGCAAAACCAAATGTAACGGCGAGCAAAATATATATAATAAGGAATATACCTCCGCCGTATTTTGCAGCCAGATATGGGAAACGCCATATGTTACCCAATCCAACAGCAGAGCCAGCTGCAGCCAAAACAAAGCCGAGCTTTCCGCTGAAAGTACTTCTCTTTTCCATAATATCCTTCCTTTTTAAAAATCCGGAGTTTATACATTGCAAACCCCAATATAGTAATAAAATTACCGTAGCACCATTTGCTTAATCACTTTAGAGCAAATAATGCTACGGTTATAATTTAGCATAGTACAGCGTTGCACTGGTGTATTGCTAAAATATTAAGAGATATTATATATTAAAAAAATAGGTCTGAAAAGGGCGTTTTTACATTTTATTTTAAAAATTTTAAATATTTATTTGTTTTAACAGGCTTTTGATGTTGAAATTTGAATAAAAAGATAAAAGTACACAAAGAAAATAGGCATTTAATGAATATGAAATTTTTATTTTTATAAATAGTTGCAAAAAATTACTGTACATGATATAATACTAAAAGTTGATTTTAAGAATATTTCGGAGGTGCTAATTGTGGGTCCGTTGGAAATAGTAGCAGGAATTCTTTTGATTATAACTTGTGTATTTCTTATAGTTGTCATTACCATGCAGGAGCATAATTCATCCATGAGTGCTCTTTCCGGTCAGGAACAGCAGTATAATACAAGAAATCAGAGCAAAACTTTAGATGTAATGCTTTCAAAAGCAACTAAATATGCTGCAATAGTTTTCTTTGTGCTTACTCTCGTTCTTAACCTTTTGGTTATCTATATTAAATAGTTTATCAAGATTTAACACACAAAAAGCCCTGTCGTATTTGATAGGGCTTTTATTTTTTCTAAAATGAGGTAAAATAGAAGTTGGAAAATATATAATGAAGTAAAAGGAGGATGAGTTAATATGGGTGCTAATATGAAAAAGAGAATAGACGATGTTTTTAGAAAAAGAAAGAAATCTCCTCTAACAAAGAAAGAACTTGCAGCCAAAGCAAAAATAAAAAAGAATGAAATTTCTCAGTTTAATGCTGTGCTTGAAAGTATGTGTGAAGAAGGCTTGCTTTTAGAAAAAAAGCATAAATATTATTCGTCGCTTTATAATGGATTCATTCCGGGTGAGATTGTAAAGGTGAATGCAACATTTGGTTTTGTAAGACCGGACGGATATGAAAACGACCTTTTTGTTCCGGGACACGCTTTAATGGGAGCAATGCCCAAGGATAGAGTGCTCATAAAAAAGAAAAAGGGAAAAGGTGAGCTTGACGAGGCAGTCGTTGTAGCTGTTTTACAGCAGGCAGACAATGTATTTTCCGGAACACTTGTAAAAGAGGACGGGGCATGCGCTGTTATTCCTGACACACTTGCAAGATTTCCTATAAAAGTTAAGAAATCAAGTGCTTTGGAGGCACAAAACGGCGACAAGGTGCTTGTAAAGCTTATATCAAGAGGTGACAGGCATTTTGACCATGTGGCAAAAGTAATCCGTGTTTTCGGAGATGCCGAAAAAGCGGATAACTGCTGTGAAGCCATTGTTGCTGCAAGCGGTGCAAATACTGTCTTTAACAAAGAAGTACAGATGCAGGCTGATTTAGTTGCATCAAAGCCAATAGATATAAAGGAAATTGCAAAACGCGAGGATTTACGCTTTGAGCGTATTTTTACAATAGATTCTGCTGACAGTAAGGATTTGGACGACGCAGTTTCACTTACAAAATATGATGACGGTTGGGAATTGGGAGTTCACATAGCTGATGTAAGCCATTATGTGCGTCCGGGAACTCCGCTTGATGACGAAGCATTTGAGAGAGGTACTTCTATTTATTATGCAGACCGTGTAATACCAATGCTTCCGAAAGAGCTTTCAAACGGTATATGCTCCCTCAATCCTAATGAGGACAGACTGGCTTTTTCGGCTATAATGTGGATAGGAAAAGACGGTGAGCTCAAGGACTTTAAGTTTAAAAAATCCGTTATACGCTCAAGAGTAAAGGGTGTATACAGTGAAATAAACAGCTTGATTGACGGCAGTGCAGACAACAGTATAAAAGAAAAATATGCCGGACTTGAAGATATGATATTCAAGATGTATGAGCTGTCTGAGCTTTTGAGCAAAAAGCGTGCAGACAGAGGCGGAGTAGAGCTTGAGTCGGTGGAGTCAAAGGTTATACTGGACGAAAACCGAATGGCAGTAGACATAAAGCCAAGAGAGCGCGGAAAATCTGAAGAGATGATAGAGAACTTCATGCTAATGGCAAATCAGGCTGCGGCAACATTGGCTATGAGAGAGCAGATACCTTTTGTTTACCGTGTGCACGATTTACCTACACCGGAAAAGCTTGCAAACCTTTCCGAATTGCTGACAGCGCTTAATTTAGACGATGTAAAGCCATCATCTCCTGTTACATCTGCAATGTTTGCGGCAATTCTCAACAAGGTTAAAGGTACAAAGCAGTCTGTTATAATCAACAATCAGCTTTTGCGTTCAATGGCAAAGGCTATATACAGCGAAAAAAATATAGGCCATTTCGGACTTGTACTCGAAAATTATGCACACTTTACATCACCTATACGTCGCTATCCTGACCTTTGTATTCACAGAATTATGTCTGCTTTTCTGCTGTGTAAATCTGAAAAGGATAAATTAAAGCTTGTAAAGAAATACAGCGATTTTGTTGTGAGAGCGGCTCAGCATTCCAGTGAGACAGAACAGCGTGCAATGAATATTGAACGTGACTGTGACGACTGCTATAAGGCTGAATATATTAAAAATTATATCGGTGAGGAGTATGAGGGAATTATCTCATCTGTCACTGCAAAGGGAATATATGTAGAGCTTCCGAATACGGTTGAGGGTATGGTAAATATAAATACGCTTGAACCGGGATTTGAATATGACGGAAAGGTAAGTCTGAAAAATATTCTCACATCAAAGAGCTATATGGTTGGTGACAGCGTAAAAATAAGAGTTGAAGCGGCAAATGTATCTGCCGGACTTGTTGATTTCAGTATAGTAGAGGAATAAATATAGGTATAAAAAATCCGTACAGTTTTTCTGTACGGATTTTTGCGTTGAAGAAAACATAATGCGGTGCTATACTGAACTTAAAATAAAGAAAAAAGGACAGGGGGATTTAAAATGTTACTGTCAATCGTCTATTACAGCAAAACGTACAATACAAAGGAAATGGCTGAGATAATAGCCAAAGGAATGAGAAGTGTTGAAGGAGTTGAGGTTGAGCTTTTTGACGTTGAGCACACAGACCCGGAGAAAATAGCTCAGAGCAAAGCTGTTGTGTTTGGAACTCCTACATATTATGCGAACACCTGTTGGCAGATAAAGAAATGGTTTGACGAATCAAAGCAGTACGACCTTGCTGGCAAATTGGGAGCAGTTTTTGCAACAGCTCAATATGCTCAGGGCGGTCCTGATATAGCTATACAGAACATAATTGAGCACATGCTCGTTAAAGGTATGCTTGTGTATTCTTCCGGCTCTGCATTGGGACAGCCATATATTCATTTGGGCGCAGTCGCTTTAAAGGAGAATTTTGAAGAGAGCAAAGCTCAGTTTGAAATTTTCGGAAAACGAATTGCCCAAAAGGCAGTTGAATTATTCGCTTAAAATTACTTTAGTAAAAGCTTTAAAACAAGCATACAGATAACGCCGGGAATACCCATTAAACAGCTGAATGCAAGCGTGTAAAAATTAATTGCCAGTTCTATTCCAAGGAGATTTACCGCGATGAGCCCTACTGTTCCGCTTGCCGATGTGAACAGTGCAGTACTGACAGGCTTTTTTAAGTTTTTATATAATCCTGCCATAAGTAAAAATATGAAAACTATTGTTACTATAAAAATAGGACTCATCATAAAAAACCTCCGTCATTTTATAAATGTAAATTTTTATAGCAAACAGCTCCGCACTGGCGAGCCTTGCGCATCCAGTAACGGTACTCACATTCAAG
>CALXEM010000108.1 GCA_944387335.1 uncultured Clostridia bacterium
TTCAGATAACGAAGAATAGGAATTTTCTCCGAGCGTAACTGCACTCGGTACAAACGAATTGGTACAGCTGTAATTTTCGCTTTTTTGGTCATTTAACAGAGAGGTGTCAAGCGCATATATTATACCCTTGCGGATATTTGAATTTTGAAAATATTCGTTTTGCTGATTAAATGTAAGCGACCAGACAGTGTCCTCAAACTCTACATAGTTTAAGCTATCCTTTAATTCTTCCTTTTCGTCAAATGTCACCTGTACAAAATCAGTAGTCTCGTCGAGCACTCTCTGAACTGCTTCTGACGAATTTTCGCATAAATACAGTGTAAGTCCGCCTGCAACAGACGGCTTTTCTGAGGCATATCCCTCATTCGTACGCATTACCACATATGTTTCAGGATCCCAAGTAGTCACCATAAACGGACCGTTAAACAGTGTGTGCGTTTCAGATACGCCGTATCTACCCATCTGTTCATTAAAGAACTTCTCATTGCACGGCATTGCAGCCGCAGATGTCAAGAGCTCCAAGAAAAGCGGATTTTCATATTCAAGCTCTATTACAAGAGTATAGTCGTCCTGTGCAGTCACACCTAAATCCTGTGCAGGCAAGTGTGAGTTTAAAACCTCGGACGCATTTTTAATGCACAAAAAATTCTCAGCCGACGGCGCATTTGTCTGCGGTGTCAAAAGCCGCCTTAACGCAAATACAAAGTCGTGAGCTGTAACTGGAGTTTCACCGTCGTCCCACTTTGCGTCCTGCCTCAATTTAAACGTATATGTCAAATTATCCTCCGACACGCTCCATTCATACGCAACACCCTGCTCGAGCTCACCGTTCCCGTTTTTCCTCAAAAGCCCCTCAAAACCGTTTTCTACAATCATAAGTTCAACGTCGCTCTCTGCAAGCTGAGGGTCAAACGTGGTTGGATTTTCATATATATCGTATCTGAATATTGCCCCCTCGGTTTCCTTTAAAAAACAGCCCGAGAGCATATTTGACATAAAGCTTAAAGTCAATATAACCGCCAAAAAGCGTATATTAAAAGCAAAAGACCTCTTTGATTTCATCTTTTCATTTTCTCTCTTTCACAAGCGAAATATATCATAACATACAAATAGAAAAGCAACAGCTTTTCAGTTTCAGTGTTTCAAAATTAAAAGATTTGTCATAAAAAACAAATCTTTAGAATTAGTTTATCACGCTGATTTAATAATATCAATAAACCACTTTCGCTTTTAACAACTTCGTAAAAATTTATGCGCGAAAACAGACGAAAAATTTAATCTCTTTGCGTAAAAAAGCGGCTGAATCCAAACCATAAAGGCTCAGACTCAGCCGCTTTCATCTCAATAATATGGCTGTGCTTTTGTTTAAGTTGTTATTAAAGCTCTGTCACAACAGCTTTTTTTGCCTCGAGAGACTTTGCAACATCTATTATTCTCTGATTTGAGCTACCTCTAAAGTGTAAAGTCAAATCCTTTTTCTCCATAACAAATTTGCCGTCTATCAGATAATCGCACAGCTTTAAAAGCTCCATGCGCTCCGGGTGAGTTTCGCTGTCCTGACAAATCTGCTCAAATGTATATCCGGAATAAGTTATAAGATTATATCCGCGGCTCTTTATCTCTTTGGCAAGCTCAGCCAGTGCCTTTGCCTGACAAAACGGCTCTCCGCCCGAGAATGTAACACCGGAAAGAAGCGGATTTTTCTCTATCTCCTCTATTACTCTGTCAGTGTCGCAATCATATCCGCCGGAAAAATCATGCGTCTGTGCATTGTGGCAGCCGTAACAGTGGTGCGGACATCCCTGCACAAATACTGTAAATCTTATTCCGGGACCGTCCACTATCGATTCCTTTACAACTCCTGCCAGTCTTAATGTAGCCATGTTCTTATTCCTCCGTTTTCTTTTTTGCCGATACAATCAGCATCATAGGTCTGCGCATCTCATCCTTCATGCCGGGTATATCCATCATATTTTCCGGCGGTTTGGGTTCTATAATGTGTTGAAGCTCAAAACCGTTTTTAAGCAGTGTATTCAGGTATGTTGTCAGTGTTCTGTGATATTTAATAACTTTCTCACCCAAGAATACCGCATCACGTTTTCCCTCATAGTAATAGTTATCGACAGGAAAATGGAGTATTTTTCCGTCCTCATCATAGTACCAATCCTGTGCTCCGTAAGATGTAAATACAGGATGTTCAACAGAGAATACAAATTCTCCACCATCTTTTATCCATTTGGAGATATTCTCAGCCAAAGCCTCAAAGTCCTTTATATAATGAAACGCCAACGAGCTCAAAACAATATCGAAAGAGGCATTAGGTAAGTCTATGTCCTCCATGGCAATGCACCTATACTCTATTTTTTCATCTGCGTTTTTTCTTGTGCGGTTTTAAGCATTTTATGTGATATATCACATCCCAATACATATTCTGCTCCGTTGTCAGCGGCATATTTACAGTGCCAGCCGTATCCGCATCCTAAATCCAAAACTCGCCTGTCTTTAAAATCAGGCAGAACTTTTTGAAGCTCCGACCATTCTCCCGCTCCCTGAAGTCCGTTCTTAGAGCGTGCCATCTCACTGTATTTTTTGAAAAATATCTCGTTGTCATATTTGTTTTCTTTCATTTTTATTTTCCCCCATGTAAATTTAAAAACAGATTTATAGAATAATTATTTACATGGGCTTATGCAATCTTATGCGAAATTATCCCTCTGCGCATAAAAATTTTCCTTTCATTCTCACTATTTTAAAATGCCGCAAACTTAAAAATAAAGTCTGCGGCATTAAAACATATCTAAAAATCAATTACAACAGCTTAAATAACCTCAAATCCGCTGCCTATACCGTGTTTTACTCTGTCCTCTACCTCAGCGCGCTTAGCGTTGTTAAATCTGTCAAGAGTACCTACTAAGTATCCTGTAATACGGCGGATTCTTTCAAACTTAGGACCGTCCTCAGTTTCTTTTCTGCCGCATTTCGGGCACTCGTTGTTGATTATACCTGTGTATCCGCAGCATGGGTCACGGTCAACAGGGTGGTTAATAGAGCCATAGCCTACACCTGACTCCTTCATACATCTTACAACTCTCTCAAAAGCTTCGAGGTTTGTAGTCGGGTCTCCGTCCAGCTCGACATATGTTATATGTCCGCCGTTTGTAAACGCATGATAAGGTGCCTCAAGCTGAATTTTATCAAAAGCGGAGATGTTGTAGTATACAGGTATATGGAATGAGTTGGTATAGTAATCTCTGTCAGTTACTCCAGGAATTATTCCGTATTTCTTTTTATCTATCTTTACAAATCTTCCTGAAAGTCCCTCAGCAGGTGTAGCGATGAGAGAATAATGGAAGCCTGTCTTTTCGGATTCCTCATCCATTCTGTCACGCATATGTCCGATTATTTTAAGTCCAAGCTGCTGGCTCTCTGCGCTCTCACCGTGGTGTTTGCCCACAAGTGCTTTAAGGCACTCTGCCAAACCAATAAATCCAACTGTAAGTGTACCGTATTTCTTGAGCAGCTCGCCTACCTCATCCTGCTCGGAGAGCTTTTCGGAGTCCTTCCAAACGCCCTGACCCATGAGGAACGGATAGTTTCTAACCTTTTTAGCAGCCTGTATTCTAAAACGCTCCATAAGCTGTTCGCAGCACAAATCCATCATATCGTCGAGGGATTTAAAGAATTTATCAACATCGCCCTTTGCCTCTATTGCAAGTCTAGGAAGATTTATAGATGTGAAGCTCAAATTTCCTCTTCCGTGAACGATAGGTTTATCCTCGCCGTCAACATATCCTATAACTCTTGTACGGCAGCCCATGTAAGCAACCTCAGTTGTATGGTCGCCCTCAATGTAGTACTGCTTGTTGAAAGGAGCGTCTATAAACGAGTAGTTCGGGAAAAGACGTTTTGCAGAAACTCTGCATGAAAGCTTAAAGAGGTCATAGTTTTTATCCTCTTTGTTATAGTTTACGCCCTCTTTAATTTTAAATATCTGAATTGGGAATATAGGTGTCTCGCCGTTGCCGAGACCTGCCTCAGTTGCAAGCAGTACCTGCTCTATTACCATTCTTCCCTCTGCGGATGTATCCATACCGTAGTTAATGGAGCTGAACGGAACCTGTGCACCTGCACGTGAGTTCATTGTATTCAGATTGTGTATAAGTGCCTCCATTGCCTGATATGTGCTGCGCTTTGTCTCTTTGTAAGCATATTTTACGGCAGCGTCCTGAATTTTCTTTGCTTTGTCCGTAATACCGCTCATAAGCTCAAGCTCTCTCTCAAGATAGCCGTTGTCACCTGCAAGTACAGGCTCCAAGCCCTCTGACTTGAGTGTCTCAAACATATTCTGAAGCTTTTCTACGATGCTCTCATCATCGCACAGCATCTCAGCTGCCTTTATGATATTTGCACGGTAGTGCTTTTTATATGTCTTTGCAACACCGTTTGCCATACCGTAGTCAAAGTTAGGTATGCTCTGACCGCCGTGCTGGTCGTTCTGGTTTGCCTGAATAGCGATACAAGCCAAAGCTGCATAGCTCTGAATATCGTTAGGCTCTCTGAGATAACCGTGACCTGTTGAAAATCCGTTCTGGAAGAGCTTTTCAATATCTATCTGACAGCACGTTGTAGTAAGTGTAAGGAAGTCGAGGTCATGGATATGAATATCACCGTTGATATGAGCTTTTGCGTGCTTCGGGTTGAGAACAAACATCTCATAGAACTGTTTTGCACCCTCGGAACCGTATTTGAGCATTGTACCCATAGCGGTATCACCGTCTATGTTGGCATTCTCTCTCTTAACCTCATTGTCGGCAGAGGACTTAAATGTAAGGTCTTCATATACCTTCATTATACGTGTGTTCATCTCACGTACACGTGTTCTCTCAGCTCTGTACAGAATATAGTTCTTTGCAGTTTTAGCATGTCCTCTCTCAACGAGAACCTTCTCAACTATATCCTGAACCTGCTCAACAGTAGGTACTTCTTTTATGTATGTGTTGTTTACAATCTCAACTACTTCACCTGCAAGCTCCAAAGCAGTCTCATAGTTATTTCCGCCTACACCTTTGGCAGCCTTGAAAATAGCGTCTGCGATTTTCTCAACGTTAAACGCAACAATTCTACCGTCACGCTTTTTAATAGTAGTAATCACCATTATCTCTCCCTCCACATATTTAAAACAGCTTTCTTTATCTGTATATAGGTACTTTATTAGAAATTAAACACTATATATAGTTGTCTATTGAACTCAACATCATTTATTTTATTCCATAGCATTTACTTTGTCAATTAGAAATAAATACATCTTTTATTGCACAAAAAGAAAAAAACCACAATATATTGTGGTTTGATATACACTATATACATTTTTTAACATCTAACATTTTTCAACCAAAGCACTTCAAAGGTTATTAAATATGAGCTTTTATATGTTGAAAGAACCCTTAAGATTTTATACAAATTATTTTATTATATTCATTTTTGTAAATATCAACGAATTTTTTTTATTTTAAAAAAATATAATAGTCTTTTCAAGTTACTTACAGCTTAAACAGATTTTTTAAAAGCTGTGTAGCCTGTGTGGTCTCGCTTGAAAACTGTTCCCACATTCCCTTGACTGCATTGTCGGACTGGTGCTGCACATCGTCCTCCCAAATTTTTCTGTACTGTTTTATGAGCTTATTTATCTTTCTCTGTGCGGATGCAGAATTTTTCCCCTCTAATTCAGGCACCAATTCTCCGGCTTTTTTAATGAGCTCATCGGAATCTCTCCTGCGCTGCTCATATAATTTTTCAGACATGCGCTGCTCATCCTTTGAGTTTAAAAAGCTCATCTCAAACAAAACAGCCTCGCCGTTCATCGCCTTTATACGCTCCGAAAGCTTTAAAAGCTCGTTTAGCTTTGCGCTTGTACTCGACGCAGGTAAAACAGCTACACCCTGTCTTAAAGGCACTGCGCCTATCTCCTTTAATTTTCTCCAGACATATACACGCGCGTTGGAGGGCTGTATCGGCAGATTATAGCTTATAGCCACCCATTTTCTGTTTTCCGCCATTGTACAAACACCTCCGCAAAAAAGTTTCTATGTAATTATTGTGCCAAAAAAATGTTTATTGTCAACATTTAAACGCGCTGATTTAAAAAATTTTGCCAAAATAGCTCAAAGCTGTTTTAATACTTTCGTGCGTTTATATAATATTGAAATACATCTCAATCTATATGTGCAAAAAACTTGCACGTGTTTTTTCAAAATGATAAAATTATAGAAATACACAACTATATATTCTACTTATATTATTTGTATTTCTCATACGGTCTGTTTGAATATATCAAATATTCACAGCTTAGACCGCAGTATAAATATTCCTCATATAGAAAGGGTCGAAACCGGTATGTCATTAGAAAAACTCATAATTCCCGAAAACTATGTTTCAAAGCTTTCGCTTATTGAAACAGAGGTCGCAATCAAAATGGTAAAAGATACATTTGAGCGAGAGCTTGCCGCACAGCTCAACCTTATCCGTGTATCTGCTCCGCTTTTTGTACACCCAAACAGCGGTCTCAACGATGACCTCAACGGCGTTGAGCGTCCTGTACAGTTTGACATACTTGACCTTCACGAAGATGTCCAGATAGTACATTCGCTCGCAAAATGGAAACGTATGGCTCTCAAGCGCTACGGCTTTTCCACATCACGCGGAATTTATACAGATATGAACGCTGTAAGACGCGACGAGGAGCTCGACAACCTGCACTCGGTATATGTTGACCAGTGGGACTGGGAAAAGGTTATAACAGTTGATATGCGCAACGAGCACACTTTGAAAAAAACTGTCAAGGCAATAATGCGCGCACTTCAGATTACAGAGAACAAGCTCTGCCTGCACTTCCCGCAGATGGACGCATTTATTCCTGAGGAAATACACTTCATAACAAGCCAGGAGCTTGAGGATATGTACCCGAACCTCTCACCTAAAGAGCGTGAAAACGAGATAACCCGCAGATACGGCGCTGTGTTTATCATGCAGATAGGTGGAAAACTCAAAAGCGGTATTCCGCACGACGGACGCGCACCGGACTACGACGACTGGAGCTTAAACGGCGATATACTTATATGGTATCCTGTTTTAAACAGAGCTCTTGAGGTCTCCTCGATGGGAATACGCGTAGACGCAAAATCACTCGACAAACAGCTCAAAGAAGCAGGCTGTGAGGACCGCCGTGAGCTTGAGTTTCATAAAATGCTTTTAAACAACGAGCTTCCGCTTACAATAGGCGGCGGTATCGGACAGTCAAGAATATGTATGCTCCTTTTGGAAAAGGCTCATATAGGCGAGGTTCAGGCCTCCGTATGGCCGGACGATATGATAAGGTGCTGTGAAGAGCACGGAATAATTTTACTTTAAGCTTTTTAAAGTAAAACCGTTAAATATATAGATTAAAAAATATCGGAGGATAACAAATGGACGTCATAAATTACTTTGGCAAACAGGTTTTTAACGATACTGTCATGAGACAGCGTCTTCCCAAAAGTGTATATCAGAGCCTTGTAAAGACAAGCCGCGAGGGCTTAAAGCTCGACCCGTCTGTTGCAGAGGTCGTTGCAGGAGCCATGAAGGAATGGGCTATCGAGCAGGGCGCAACTCACTACACTCACTGGTTTCAGCCACTCACCGGCATAACCGCAGGAAAACACGATGCGTTTATAAATCCGACTTCTGACGGACGCATGGTATCGGAGTTTTCGGGCAAGGCTCTCGTAATGAGCGAGCCGGACGCTTCCTCATTCCCGTCAGGCGGATTGAGAACAACCTTTGAGGCCAGAGGCTATACTGCATGGGACCCTACTTCCCCTGCATTTGTACGTGACGGAACACTGTTTATCCCAACCGCTTTCTGCTCATATACAGGTGAAGCGCTTGACGAAAAAACACCTCTTCTGCGCTCCATGCAGGCAATCTCAAAAGAGGCAATGCGCATACTGCACCTTTTCGGAAATATGACCTCCAAAAACGTAGTTCCGACAGTCGGCGCAGAACAGGAATACTTCCTTGTAGACAGAGATTTATACGAACAGCGCCTTGACTTAAAGCTCTGCGGCAGAACGCTTTTTGGCGCAAAATCTCCTAAAGGTCAGGAACTCGACGACCATTACTGCGGCAGAATTAAACTGCGTGTAGCCGAGTACATGAAAGATCTCGACAAAAACCTCTGGGGACTCGGTGTAACCGCAAAGACAAAACACAACGAGGCCGCTCCTGCTCAGCATGAGCTCGCTCCTATCTACGCAAATGCGAATATCGCCTGCGACCACAACCAGCTCACAATGGAGCTTATGAGAATAATAGCTAAAAAGCACCACATGGCGTGCCTTCTTCACGAAAAGCCGTTTAACTATGTAAACGGTTCAGGTAAACACAACAACTGGTCGCTCACAACAGATGACGGCATACGTCTTTTGGAGCCGGGCAAAACACCGTGGGAGAATGTACAGTTCTTAACATTCCTCTGCGCCGTTATCACAGCCGTTTACCGTTACGGCGATTTGCTCAGAATGTCCGCTTCATGCGCAGGAAACGATAGCCGTCTGGGTGGATTTGAAGCACCTCCTGCTGTTATCTCCATATTCCTAGGCGATCAGCTGACATCAATTCTGAAAAGTATAGCTCAGGGCGATACACCTGATACACACGCAACACAGACTCTGCAAATGGGCGTTGCCACACTGCCTAATCTTCCTATGGACGACTCTGACAGAAACAGAACTTCCCCATTTGCATTTACAGGAAATAAATTCGAGTTCCGTATGGTTGGCTCATCTCAGTCGATAGCAATGGCAAACGTTGTGCTCAACACCTCCGTTGCAGACGTGCTGTGCGAATTTGCTGACAGACTTGAAAAAGCCGCTGACTTTGACCTTGAGGTTAAAAACATTATATCCGATACAATGGAAAAATACTCGGATATAATCTTCAACGGCAATAACTATTCCAACGAGTGGATTGAAGAGGCAAAACGCCGCGGCCTTCCTATACTTCATTCCAGCGTAGAGGCGTTCAATACGCTCAATGACCCTAAAAATATTGAGCTTTTCCGCCGCCGCAATGTATTCAGTGAAGTAGAGTGCCGCTCAAGATATGAAATAATGATGGAAAACTACGTAAAAATAGTTTCCATTGAAGCTCAGACAATGCTCGAAATGGCAAACCGTCAGCTTTTACCTTCTGTAATCAAATATGCAGGACAGCTTGCACAGTCATACAACAGCCTTAAAGAGGCAGGTATAGAGCAGACATCTGTTAAGGCTAAGCTCAATAAGTTTGCAGAGCTCATTGAACTTATATCCGCTGACACAGATACACTGACAGACGCTCTGAATACTGCATCAGATATATCCGATATACCTGAGCACGCAAAATATTTGCTTGATAAGATAAAGCCTGCCATGAACTCACTCAGAAGCCATGTTGACGAGGCAGAGACAATAGTAGACCGTTCTGTATGGCCTGTACCGACATATACAGATTTACTCCACAGAATGTAATTTTGCCACTAATACAAGAATATTTAATGTTTTAAAAAGCGACAATCGTTTAAGATTGTCGCTTTTATTTTGAAATAAAATATAATTTTTTCCTCTCAACTCATATATCTGCTATGGAAAAACATATGAAAATAATGTATTATAAAAGTAACGAATCTTTTTTAAAATTACTTTATCGGCCAAACGCAAAAGCCGAGGAAAAGGACTGGTCATATTTATGAATATCTCAATTGCCATTGAACAGCTTATCCGCTACGGTTTAAGAGAACAGCTTATCGACGAAAATGACGTGCACTTTACACGCAACACACTGCTCGATATGTTTGGACTCGACGACCCATGCTATGAAGAAGTACCTGAGCAGATACCTGCTCTTACAGAAATTCTCTCCGATATGCTCGACACAGCATATGAAAAAGGTCTTTTCGAGCACAACAATGTCGTTTACCGCGATTTGTTTGATACAAAGATTATGGGCACACTGCTTTCCCGCCCGTCCGATGTCATAAAGACATTCTTTGAATACTTTAACGAGGACCCGAAAAAGGCAACAGATTATTTCTATCACCTTGCAACGGCTTCCAACTACATCCGTATGGACCGTATAAACAAAAACCTCAGCTGGAATTCCGACACTGAGTACGGCCCGCTTACAATAACAGTAAACCTTGCAAAACCTGAAATAAGCCCTAACGACGTTGTACCTAAAAAGGTTAAAAAGGACCGTCCGTATCCTACATGTATGCTCTGCCTTGACAACGCAGGATATGTCGGACGCACAGATTTCCCTGCACGTCAGACTCTGCGTACAATTCCGCTCACACTCAACAACGAGCCGTGGCATATGCAGTATTCACCTTATGTTTACTACAATGAGCACTGTATTGTATTCTGCTCAGACCACCGCCCGATGCACGTAAACCGTGACACATTTGAGCGTCTTTCTCAGTTTGTAGATATGTTCCCGCACTATTTCTTGGGCTCCAATGCAGGACTTCCTGTTGTAGGCGGTTCTATCCTCACACATGACCACTATCAGGGCGGAAATGAGATACTCCCTCTTGAGAACGCAAAAAATAACTGGGAGCTTAAAATAGACAAATTCCCTGGAATTACAGCAGAGACAATCAAATGGCCTGTTGCCACAATCCGCGCACATACAAAATCACGTGAGGAGCTTGTAGATTTCTGCGACCACATTCTCACAACATGGCAGGAGTATTCCAACGAGGGCGTAAACATAAAAGCGTACAGCATTGACGGTGAAACAAAGACAATGCACAACGCAATTACTCCTACAATAAGAAAAGGCGAAGACGGTACATATACAGTAAACCTCATTCTCAGAAACAACGTCACAACAGATGAATTCCCTGGCGGTATCTTCCACGCTCACCCTGAGCACCACCACATCAAAAAGGAAAACATCGGCGTTATCGAGGTAATGGGACTTGCAATTCTTCCGGGACGTCTTCTGACAACTCTCGGAGTTATCGAAGATATTCTCTGCGGTGCTGAATACAATGCGGCTGAGGTTAGAGCTGACAGCGCTCACCAGCTCCATGACCACGCTGACTGGATAGACTTCCTCATTTCAAAATACGGCACATCCTGCACAAAAGAGAACGCTCAGAAATATGTCCGTCAGGAAGTCGGCGTTAAATTCTCTATGATACTCAACGACGTAAGCGTATTCAAAGAGGATGAAAATGGAATGACAGCGTTCCGCGACTATCTTGATAAAGCAGGCTTTACAATTAAATAATTTTCTATGGATAAAAAAAGACTAAAATTTGTCATTATTGTTATAGCCATCGGCATACTCTACTATATAGAAATAAAGACAATAGGTTTTTCAATACCGTGCCTTTTTTATCAGACAACAGGCTTTAAGTGTCCGGGCTGTGGAATAACTACTGCGATATTAGCGATTTTAAGAGGCGATTTTCAAGCGGCATTCACAGCTAATATGGGGCTTGCTATTTTTGCTGTGCCACTCGGAATATTTTTACTATATATTTTAATAAAATGGCTGTGGCACAGACCTCTAAATGATAAAATAATAAATATAATTGCAATTTTATTTATTATTTTGCTGATTTTATGGGGAATAGCTAGAAACATGTTGCATATTTAATTATAATATGGTAAAATGTAAAAAAATATTTTGGGGAGGGTACCAACCTATGGCAAACAGAAACATTGCACTGTGCATCATTTTAACAATCGTAACTTGCGGTATTTACGGTCTTTATTGGCTCTATCAGATCAATACTGCTGCATGCCAGGTAAATCCAAATGAATGGTCTACAGACGGTATCATCGTTATACTTCTGTCTATCGTTACATGCGGTATCTATGCTATTTACTGGAACTACAAAATGGGTAAAGCATTCAGCGTGCTTCCTGGTTCCTCAGACAACAGCATGTTGTACCTGATTCTGTCAATCTTTGGTCTTAGCATTGTAAGCTTCTGCATCATCCAGAGCGACATCAACCGTGCAGTAGGCGGCGGAAATCAGTAAAAGTAAAACGCATACTTTTAACAGCTGTATTTTTTAAATACAGCTGTTATTTTTTTACCTAAACAATAACTTTTAAACTTTGTACAGTTAAAAATATTCAAAACCGCATGTATATTAAATATTTAAATTTCTAATTTTAAACACTTTAATCTTTAAAATGTTAATAACTAATTTTTATATAATTCTTTAAAACTCGAGCTGCTTCACACAATGTGTGAAGCAGCTCTTTTTATGGCTATAAAAATTTCATCAAATTACGCTCTTTCCTATTATATGTATTTTTCATTATCACTCCGCAAAGCTCCGTGAAAAAATGCGAGGGCGATGATGAAAGGAGGTACATAGATATGTATAAAAAAATACTGGTGATCTATGTTAAAAGATTAAAGAACTGCAAAAGAACAAATTAACCTGTACCGCGCACAAAACAATAAATACTATAAGTGTGATATCAGATTAGAAAGGAAGAGCTTAAAATATGAACAATAAATACATAGAAACTGCAATCACCTTTGCCCGCCTATATGGAATTGCTGAAACACTCCAGCCGTGGGAGTATCTTGAAAACGATAAGTTTAAGAATATAATATTAGTTGGACAGAGGAATATCTCAAAAATGACAAACAGGATATTCTCAGCTTCTTTGAAACAAAAGTAAAATAACGAAAAAACAGGACGTATCTAATTAGATAGCAATCCTGTTTCTAAATATCCTCTACCCTGCACTCTAAAATACTTCAAAGGGTGTCAAGGGTTGTCGTGGTGATTGGTATGCCGTGCTTCATTCTGTGTATTATTTTGCAGGCATACTAAACTTATATATCAAATCATACGCTGTAATCCCCTTTTTATACATCGTATTATAAATCGGTTGGCAGGATACATGTAGTCACACCCTTTGTCGGTTTTCTGCATGGTATCTTGCCAAACTTATTGACTATGCATAATATATTGACTATAATTAAAAATAGTAAAAATTTATAGTTATTATAAAGACATTCTAATATGCAAATAGGAGATTTTATAAAATGAAAAAGAAAATTATAGTTTTAATAATAGCGATTTTACTCGTTATCTGCCTGCTCATTGCTTCGCTCGTTTCCTGTAACAGCAAAACAACAGACGATAAAAACACAAATAACAGCAGTTCAAATACTTTCTCTCTTGTAAAGGACGAAAGTTCTTCAAGCTCTGCTGCTTCTTCTGATGAGGAAAAAAGCAGTGCAGACGACAAAACCGAAAGCACAGCTTCTGACACTTCTTCATCCGAAGCTGGAAGTGAGTCTGACGACAAGACAAGCTCTGCGAGCAGCTCAAATAACGGCAATTCTTCCACAACAAAGCCGACCTCTAACGGTGGCAGCTCTAGCTCTAAACCTAGCAACAATAACGGAAGCTCTTCTTCCGGCTCTAACAATAAGCCGAGCGGCGGTAACTCTAACAGTAACTCAAACTCCAAGCCAAGCTCAGGCAGCAACACCTCAAGTACATCATCTCAGCCGAGCAAACCTGCTCACCAGCACAACTACAACATTTGGGTTGAGCCTGTTATGGATAAACGTCAGGTTGCATACGAGGAGCAAGTGCCATATACTGTTGAGGTACCTGTGTATGAGTGGCGTACATACTGGACTTGCAACGAGTGTGGTACTCGATTCGACAACGAAAATGATGTGGGATACCACATCCTCACAGTGTGCGGCGGTGGTTACACTCCTCACAAAGAGCAAGTCCAAACTGGTACCAAGCAGGAAACACAGTACAAGACCGAAACTAAGTATAAGACTGAGACCTATGAAAAAGAACCTGGTTACTACAAATGCGAATGCGGCGCACGCAAATAATAAGCTCTTATTTTAAAGATTTTTGCCCTTTGCTTTATGCGGAGGTTTTTTTACGGCAAAGCAAAATAAAAATAAATAGAAAATCCCCGCAGAGAATACTCTGCGGGGATTTTTTAAATAAAATATATTTTATTTAATGAACCCTATCGGGAATAACTGCGGTTAGATCAATTCGATAATCGCCATCTCAGCAGCGTCACCGCGGCGAGGTCCGATTTTGATGATACGTGTGTAACCACCGTTCTGCTCTTTGTATTTTGGAGCAATCTCATCAAAAACTTTTTTCGCAACAGTTTCCTTTGTAACAAAGGAATAAACCTGACGCTTGGAGTGGAGATTGTCTTCTTTAGCCGTAGTAATCATTTTCTCAGCCATAGCACGAACTTCTTTAGCTCTTGTTACAGTAGTCTCAATTCTGCCTTTTTCCAGCAGGAAAGTAACCATAGCTCTGAGCATAGCTTTTCTGTGATCAGAAGTTCTGCCGAGTTTTCTGGTACCTGGCATCGAAATTCACTCCTTTACCTGGTTTGATAAACTTATTCTTCTTCTTTTGTGAGGTTGAATCCCAAAGATTGCAGCTTGGCAATAACCTCTTCCAAAGACTTTCTTCCGAGGTTTCTGACTTTCATCATTTCCTCTTCAGATTTATTTGTAAGATCTTCTACTGTGTTAATGCCTGCTCTCTTCAAACAGTTGAAGGAACGAACAGACAAGTCAAGCTCTTCAATGGTCATCTCAAGGACCTTTTCTTTTCCGTTGTCATCCTTCTCCACCATTATCTCGGTGTGGGATGCTTCGTCAGAAAGGTTAACGAACAAGTTGAGATGCTCGTTGAGGACCTTGGCTGCCAGGGAAACGGACTCTTTAGCGGAAATAGTTCCGTCGGTCCATACCTCCAGTGTGAGCTTATCGTAGTCGGTAATCTGTCCGACACGGGTGTTTTCAACAGTGTAGTTCACCTTGAGAACCGGAGTATAAATGCTATCAACAGGAATAACACCTATTGTAGACTGAAGATTCTGCTTGTTGCGCTCTGCAGGAACATATCCACGACCGCGGTCAAGAGTAATCTCCATGTTGAGCTTAGCACCTGCGCCCAAAGTTGCAATATGCATATTCGGGTCAAGTATCTCAACTTCTGAATCGGCATTTATTGAACCGGCAGTAACCTCGCACTCGCCAACAGCTTCTATTGAAACGACCTTAGGACCGTCGGAATAGAGCTTAGCGGTAAGTCCTTTAATATTCAGGACTATCTCGGTTACATCTTCCTTAACACCCGGAATTGTTGAGAACTCGTGCTGAACACCCTCAATTTTGATAGATGTTACAGCAACACCAGGAAGCGAGGAGAGCAGGACACGTCTTAAGCTATTGCCCAATGTCGTACCAAAACCACGCTCGAGGGGCTCGAGTATAAACTTACCGTATGTTCCATCCGGTTTGATATCGGCCGTCTCAATTCTTGGCTTCTCAATCTCTATCATTTAAAACCCTCCTTAAGGGACAGGCCAAAACCCGTCTGAGTAATCGCATTCCTCTGATTAGTCTAACCCTCAGATTACTTGGAGTAGAGCTCAACAATCAGGTGCTCCGCAACGTCGAGGTCAATGTCTTCACGTTTTGGAAGCTCAACTACAGTTACTGTCATCTGCTCTTTGTTGCAATCAAGCCACTTCGGAACAGGTTTAGCGCTGTTAGCCTCAACAACAGCTTTAATCTTGTCGCTTGTCTTAGAGGACTCAGAAACAGCTATAACATCACCCTGTTTGATGAGGATAGATGGAATATTAGCTTTTTTACCGTTAATAACAAAGTGGTTGTGACGAACGAGCTGTCTAGCTTCTTTTCTGGAAGAAGCGAAACCTGCTCTGTAAACTACGTTATCGAAACGGCACTCGAGGATAGAGAGCAGGTTTTCACCAGTGATACCTGGCTTACGCTCAGCCATCTCGAAGTATTTAGCGAACTGACCCTCAAGAACGCCATAGAAACGTCTTGTCTTCTGCTTCTCACGAAGCTGCAGTCCGTATTCGGAAACCTTTTTGCGGCTCTGTCCGTGCTGTCCCGGAGCATATCCTCTGCGGGAAAGAGCACATTTCTCAGAATAGCATCTTTCACCTTTCAGGAACAATTTCTGACCCTCACGGCGGCACTGTCTGCAAACCGCACCGGTATATCTTGCCATAGGTTACACCTCCTGATTATGTGATTAAACGCGTCTTCTTTTTGGTGGGCGGCATCCGTTGTGCGGGATAGGTGTAACATCTTTAATCATGTTAACTTCAAGACCTGCAGCCTGCAGTGCACGGATAGCAGCCTCACGGCCGGATCCAGGACCCTTAACATAAACTTCAACGGATTTCAGTCCGTGCTCCATAGCAGCTTTAGCAGCTGTTTCAGCAGCAGTCTGTGCTGCGAATGGAGTAGATTTTCTGGAACCGCGGAAGCCCAATCCACCTGCGCTTGCCCAAGACAGCGCATTGCCCTGTGTATCAGTAATAGTTACGATTGTGTTATTGAAAGTGGACTGGATGTGAGCAGCGCCACGCTCAATATTTTTACGCTCACGACGTCTGCGAACGGCTTTTTTTGGAGCAGCTTTAGCCATTTCTCAAATCCCTCCTACTTCTTCTTATTAGCAATGGTCTTAACCGGACCTTTGCGAGTTCTAGCATTCGTCTTAGTTCTCTGTCCTCTTACTGGAAGACCCTTTCTGTGACGAACACCACGATAGCATCCAACTTCTATAAGTCTCTTGATGTCCAAAGCAACATTACGGCGGAGATCACCCTCTACCTCAAAGTTGTGGTCGATGTACTCACGAAGTTTGGAAACATCGTCCTCGGACAGATCCTTGACTCTTGTATCAGGATTTACACCTGTTGCCTCGAGAATTTTTGTTGCAGATGTGCGGCCGATACCGTAAATGTAAGTAAGACCGATCTCAACACGTTTCTCTCTAGGCAAGTCAACACCAGCTATACGAGCCATGTATCTTTGCACCTCCATTTATAGGTTTTGCACTATTAGCCCTGACGTTGTTTGTGTTTAGGGTTAGCACAAATAACCATGATGCGACCCTTACGTTTGATTACTTTGCATTTTTCGCAAATAGGTTTAACGGAAGGTCTGACTTTCATGTGAAATACCTCCTTGTATCTATAACCCTATCGGGCTATTTGGAACGCCATGTAATACGTCCCTTGGTGAGGTCGTATGGCGACATTTCGACCGTCACCTTATCCCCCGGTAGAATTCGGATAAAGTTCATCCTAAGCTTACCTGAGATGTGGGCCAGAAGTCTGTGTCCGTTCGGTAACTCAACTAAGAACTGAGCGTTTGGCAGTGCCTCTACTACCGTACCCTCAATCTCAATGACATCTTCCTTCGCCAAGTAAATAACCTCCCATCAGGTGACGACTTCTCCATTGTTCCTGTCGTTGTTCCAGGGTGACAATGTATGTCTCAGTTTATTATTGGTTATCATTTCATTCAAATCAACACATCGGTTAGTTTTTTGCAGATGTTTTAATTTCTTGCGCTTTGGCTTTTCCAAAGGTCTTACCTTACCGTCAGCTATAATGGCAAAGTCCTTATCAACATCCAGTACAACGAAAAACCGCTGTGCGTCTCTACCAGCTTTTGATATTACTATACAGCCTTTTTCAATCATTTACAGTCCTCCGGCACGGTCATAATAACTGGTCCGTTGTCTGTAATGGCTACGGTGTGTTCAAAGTGAGCTGAAAGTGAACCGCTCTGTGTTACAGTTGTCCAACCGTCGCTTAACACTCTTACACCTGCGCCTTTACCGTTTATCATCGGCTCAATAGCTATTGTCATACCGGGCATAAGTCTCGGACCTCTGTGCGGTGTTCCGAAATTCGGGACCTCCGGGTCCTCATGCAGCTTATTTCCGACTCCGTGTCCGACAAACTGTCTTACAACAGCAAATCCGTTTTCTTCTGCATGTGTCTGCACTGCAAAGGATATATCGCCTATCCTGTTGCCTGGCTGAGCTGCCTCAATACCCTTGTAAAGACATTCTCTTGTAACATCCATAAGCTTTTGAGCTTCTGGAGAAACTGTACCCGCTGCAAATGTAGCGGCATTATCTCCGTGAAAACCGTCAATCATCGCGCCTACATCAATGCTGACTATATCGCCTTCCTTGATTACGCGACGGTCGGGGATTCCGTGAATTACAACATCGTTTACAGAAATGCAGGCGCTTGCAGGAAAACCTCCGTATCCCTTAAAGGAAGGGACAGCACCCTGTGAACGGATAAAGCGTTCAATTATTCTGTCAAGCTCGTGTGTTGTTATGCCCGGCTTCACCGCCTGCCCTGCGACCTGCAGAGCCTGTGCCGAAATACGGCAGGCCTTCTGCATTTTACGCAGTTCATTTGAGGTTTTTAAAACAATCATTTTTTACGCCTCCAAAGCTGCTAAAGTCAGCTTGGAAGTATCGGCAACTTCTTCCTGACCCTCAACTATACGGAGTATACCCTTCTTGGAGTAGTAATCCTTAAGAGGCTCAGTCTGCTCGTGGTAAACTTCAAGGCGAGCAGCGATTGTAGCCGGCTCATCGTCCTTACGGATAATGAGGTTGCCTCCGCACTTAGAGCACTTGCCCTCAACCTCGGACGGCTTATAAAGCACGTGGTAGGAAGCGGCACAGTTCTCACAAATTCTGCGTCCGGACAATCTTTTCATAATGTCCTCATCTTTAACCTCGATGTCAATAACTCTGTCGATTTCGACACCCATTGCATCGAGAGCCTCAGCCTGAGGAACTGTTCTCGGGAAACCGTCGAGGATAAATCCGTCACGGCAGTCCTCCTGAGCCAAACGCTCTTTGATTATGCCGATAACAACTTCATCAGGAACGAGGTTACCCGAATCCATATAGGATTTAGCTTTAAGTCCCAGCTCAGTACCTTCCTTGAGAGCAGCGCGGATAAGATTACCGGTGCTTACTGCAGGAATGTTGAGCTTCTCACAAATTACCTCAGCCTGTGTGCCTTTGCCGGCGCCCGGAGCACCTAAAAGAATAAGTTTCATAATAATCTAACCCTCCTGTTTAGTAATTACTCAAGAAATCCCTTGTAATGACGCATCATCATCTGAGATTCAAGCTGTCTTGTCGTATCCAGCGCAACACCGACAACGATGATTATCGATGTACCGCCAAGCGCAATGTTCATGCCGGTTATCTGACCGACTGCGATAGGAAGTATAGCTATAACTCCCAAGAACGCTGCACCTACAAGAGTAACTCTTGATATTATTTTAGAAATATAATCGGTGGTAGGTTTACCAGGACGAATACCCGGGATACCGCCGTTATTTTTTCTCAAATTGTTTGCCATCTCCACAGGGTTATACTGTACAGCTACATAGAAGTAGTTGAACAGGATAATCAATGCAAAGTAGAGTATTGCATATACCCAGCTATTGTAGCCTAAAGCTCCCAATATCTTGCCCCAGATGGAGGATTTATCAGGATCAACAAATCCCTGAATAAGTCCTGGGATTGAAAGTATCGAGCTTGCGAAGATAATCGGCATAACACCCGACATGTTGACCTTGATCGGAATATGGCTGGACTGGCCGCCATACATTTTTCTTCCTACAACACGCTTAGCGTACTGTACCGGTATTCTTCTCTCCGCATTAGTCATTACAATAATGAATGCGATGAGCAGAAGGAAGAGTACTGCGACAATCGGAACAAATACATAGTATTTAGTACCCATCTGCAGATAAGCCCACATTGTGCTCATAACGTGAGGAGCACGTGAGATAATACCTGCAAAAAGTATCATTGAAATACCGTTTCCTATACCGTTTTTATCAATCTGTTCACCGAGCCAAACTACGAGCATTGAGCCGGCTGTAAACATAAGGATAATAACTATTGCAGCAAGTACACCGGAGAAACCAGAGGTATAACTTACAGCGCTCATATTTCTCATAAGGATGTAATATGCAAACGCCTGAATTGCTGCGAGAGCAACAGTAGTATACCTTGTAATTTTATTTAGCTTCTTTCTGCCGTCGGCACCTTCTTTAGCGAGTTTCTCTAAAGCAGGTATCGCCACAGAAAGCAGCTGAATAACGATGGAAGATGTAATATACGGAGATATAGACATCGCAAAGATAGTAGCGTTTGCAAACGCACCACCGGACATCATATCAACAAAGCCGAGTAAGCTCTGTCCGCTTTCCAGCATATCGCGCAGCGCATTCGGATCCAAGAAAGGAACCGGAAACGCTACCGCGCCTATACGGAATATAATAAGAATCATCAAAGTGTAGAGAATCTTTTTACGTGTATCAGGAATCTTCCAGGCATTACGTAAGGTCTGAAGCAACTTAGATCACCTCGGCCTTTCCGCCTGCCTCCTCAATTTTCTGCTTAGCAGATTTGGAAAAAGCAGCTACATTTACAGTCAACTTCTTAGTAAGCTCGCCGTTGCCGAGAACTTTTATTCCATCAAGAGTTTTCTTGATCATGCCTGCTTCTACCAATGCTTTTTCGTCTACAACAGCGCCGTCCTCAAAACGATTAAGATCGCCAACATTGACTATTGCATATTTAGTAGCAAAGATATTGACAAATCCTCTCTTTGGGATACGTCTCATCAAAGGCATCTGTCCGCCTTCGAAGCCCGGTCTTACACCGCCGCCGGAACGAGCGTTCTGACCTTTGTGACCTTTACCTGCTGTTTTACCGTTACCGGAACCAGCTCCACGACCAACGCGGAAAGCTTTCTTGTTAGAACCCGGTGCCGGAGAAAGTTCATGCAGTTTCATTACTGATCGCACCTCCTTGCTTACGCTTCGGTTACCTCGATGAGGTGAGAAATTTTTGCTATTTTGCCCTGTGTTGCAGCGTTGTCAGGCTGTGTAACCTCAGCGCCGATTTTACGAAGGCCAAGAGAATGAGCGGTCGCAATCTGTGGCTGTTTTCTGCCAACCAAACTTTTAACCAACTTAATTTTCAAAGCTGCCATAATTGCTCCCCTCCTATTTCAATATTTCCTGTACGGATTTGCCGCGAATAGCAGCAATCTCTTCAACGTTTCTAAGAGCAGACAATCCGTTGATTGTTGCGCTTACTACGTTGCAAGGATTGTTAGAACGCAAGCACTTTGTACGAATATCCTTAATGCCTGCAACCTCGAGAACGTCACGAACAGGACCACCAGCGATAACACCGGTACCAGCAGGAGCTGGCATCATGAGCACACGACCTGCACCGAACTCGCCGATGATCTCGTGTGGAATTGTTGTGCCCTTAAGTGCGATTTTTCTCAGGTTTTTCTTAGCGTCCTCAATTCCCTTACGGATAGCGTCAGGAACCTCGGAAGCCTTTCCAAGTCCGAAACCTACTGTTCCGTTGCCGTCACCAACGACAACAAGAGCAGCGAACTTGAAGATTCGACCACCCTTAACCGTTTTGGATACACGGTTAATTGCAACTACTCTCTCTGACAAATCAAGTGTTGTAGCGTCTATTCTTGCCAAAAGTATCCCTCCTCTTTAGAATTTGAGGCCGCCCTCGCGTGCGCCCTCGGCCAGCTCTTTAACACGGCCGTGGTAGATGTAACCGCTTCTGTCGAAAACAACTTCTTCAATGCCTTTTTCGATAGCTCTCTGAGCGAGAACAGCACCTACCTTGTGAGCTGCTTCCTTATTACCGCCGAAACCTTCAAAACCTTTATCCATTGAAGATGCTGCGGCAAGTGTTACACCATTCACATCGTCGATCAACTGAGCGTAGATGTGTTTAGCGGAGCGGAATACATTAAGGCGCGGACGCTCTGCTGTGCCACTTATTTTAGCACGAACTCTTGCGTGTCTTTTAAGCCTTGCTTTATTGCTATCTGGCTTATTCACCATCGTCTCTTCACTCCTTTACTTACTTCTTCTTGCCGCCTTTACCAGCTTTACCTTCCTTGCGGATGATAAACTCGTCTACGTACTTAATACCTTTGCCCTTATATGGCTCTGGTGGACGTTTCTCGCGGATCTCGGCTGCAAACTGTCCTACTTTCTGTTTGTCAGCACCGTGAACAATGATTTTGTTTGGTGCTGGAACTTCGATTGTTATACCCTCAACCTCAGGCATAACTACCTGATGGGAATAACCGAGGTTCATAACAAGGTCTTTACCCTGTTTAGCTACACGGTAACCTACACCGTTAACCTCGAGCTCCTTTTTGAAGCCGTTAGTAACGCCCTCGATCATGTTGTTGATGAGAGTTCTTGTAAGGCCGTGAAGGCTCTTATGAAGTTTATCTTCGGATGGACGGGTAACAACAACTTCGTTGTTCTCAACCGCAATGCCCATCTCGCTGTTAAATGTCTGTGTCAGTGCGCCTTTAGGTCCCTTTACAGAAACTGTTGCGCCATCGATTTTAACCTCAACACCGTTTGGTATTGTAATTGGCTTTCTACCTATACGAGACATTCAAGTGCACCCCCTTACCAAACGAATGCGAGGACTTCGCCGCCAACATTCTCTTTACGAGCCTGTTTGTCGGTCATAACGCCTTTAGAAGTGGAAATGATAGCAATGCCAAGACCCTTCATAACTTTTGGCATATCCTCACAGTTAGAATAGATACGCAGACCAGGTTTGGAAACTCTGCGAAGACCTGTAATAACCTGCGATTTATTTTCACCGTATTTCAGTGTAATACGGATAACACCTTGCTTTCCATCTTCGATAACCTGAAAAGCTTTGATGTAACCCTCGTCCAACAGAATCTGAGCGATTGCCTTTTTCATGTTGGAAGCAGGTACATCCACAGTATCGTGCTTCGCACTGTTTGCGTTGCGGATACGTGTCAGCATATCAGCGATGGTATCAGTGATGTGCATACCGTCAACCTCCTTTGCTTTGCTTACCAGCTAGCCTTCTTCACACCCGGAATCTGTCCTTTGTAGGCCAGTTCACGGAAGCAGATACGGCAAATGCCGAACTTGCGAAGATAAGCATGTGGTCTGCCGCAGATTTTGCAGCGGTTATAAGCTCTAACAGAGAACTTAGGTGTACGCTGCTGTTTAGCGATCATAGACTTTTTAGCCACTGAAAAAACCTCCCTTACTTCGCAAACGGAGCGCCCATGAGTGTCAAGAGCTCACGAGCTTCCTCGTCAGTTTTCGCGGTTGTAACGAATGCGATATCCATTCCGCGAACCTTATCAATTTTATCGTACTCGATCTCAGGGAATATCAGCTGCTCTTTAAGACCCATGCTGAAGTTTCCGCGGCCGTCAAAGCCGTTTCCGTTGATTCCTCTGAAGTCACGAACTCTAGGAAGAGCTACGTTGAACAGTCTGTCAACAAACTCATACATCTGCTCGCTGCGCAGTGTAACCTTAGCTCCGATAACCATACCCTCACGGAGTTTAAAGTTCGCTACGGATTTCTTCGCTCTACATGGTACAGCCTTCTGGCCTGTAATCTTTGCAAGATCTCCCATGATAGCGTCGACCATTTTCTGATTGTCGCGTGCTTCTCCACAGCCTACATTGATAACAACTTTCTCAAGCTTAGGAATCTGCATGACACTTTTATAGCCGAACTTTTTCATAAGAGCCGGAGCTATTTCGCTAGTGTATTGTTCTTTAAGTCTAGCCATGTCTTTTCCTCCTTACTTAGAATGTTTCTTTGCAGTCTGCGTTTTTGCAAACGCGAGTTTTTGTGCCGTCGTTCAAAATTTTATGAGCAAGTCTTGTTGGCTTGCCGCATTTTGGACAAACGAGCATAACCTTGCTTGCATAAAGGGGAGCCTCAGCTTTAACAATACCGCCGGTTTCACCCATTCTGCGAGGCTTAACATGTTTTGTAATCATGTTGCAGCCTTCAACGATGACTTTACCCTCGGACGGGCTCACCTCGAGAACTTTTCCCTTCTTGCCTTTGTCTTTACCAGACAAAATGACGACCATGTCGTCCTTTCTTACGTGAAGCTTATTCACTCTCAGAGCACCTCCCATTAGAGCACCTCAGGGGCGAGGCTTAATATCTTGAGGTAATCCTTATCGCGGAGTTCCCTCGCCACTGGGCCAAAAATACGTGTGCCCCTTGGGTTCTTATCTTCTCTTATAATAACTGCTGCGTTCTCATCGAAACGGATGTAAGTTCCATCCTCACGACGAACACCTTTAGCAGAACGAACTATTACAGCTTTAACAACGTCACCTTTTTTAACAACGCCGCCTGGTGCAGCTTTTTTAACCGAAGCAACCACCACATCGCCAATATTGGCATATCTTCTACGGGAGCCGCCCAGTACACGGATACACATAAGCTCCTTTGCACCGGTGTTATCAGCAACCTTAAGATAGGTCTGCATCTGTATCACAGTTGCGTTCCTCCTTTCGATTAGACTCTAAATCTAAACTTATACGTTAAATTACTTAGCCTTCTCAATTATCTCAACCAGTCTCCATCTCTTGTCTTTAGAGAGCGGACGGGTCTCCATAACCATTACCTTATCGCCAATGCCGCATGAGTTGTTCTCATCATGAGCTTTCAGCTTGTAGGTACGCTTGATAATTTTCTTGTAAAGGGGGTGTCTTACGTTATCCTCGATTGCTACTACGATGGTTTTGTCCATCTTATCGCTGACAACCTTGCCGACCCTGGTTTTTCTCAGGTTTCTCTCGCTCACGCCTAAATCCTCCCTTCCAAATTACTGCACGTTATCGCTCTCGCGCTCTTTGATAACTGTTTTAATGCGTGCGATATCCTTTTTAACAGCGCTTATGCGTGTAGGATTATCGAGCTGATTGATAGCGTGCTGGAAGCGCAGGTTGAAAAGCTCGGCTTTGAGGTTGGCAAGCTTCTCATTCAGCTCTGCAACAGAAAACTCTCTAATCTCAACAGCCTTCATTACTCTTCACTCCCCTTTTCTTCCTTAGTGATAAATTTACATTTGACAGGCAGCTTGTGAGATGCAAGTCTCATAGCCTCACGAGCCAGTTCCTCGGAAACTCCGCCGATCTCAAACATAACTCTACCCGGTTTAACAACAGCAACCCAATACTCAGGAGAACCTTTACCGGAACCCATTCGAGTCTCAGCTGGCTTCTCAGTGATTGGCTTGTCTGGGAAAATTTTAATCCATACCTGACCGCCACGTTTGATGTAACGAGTCATGGCAATACGTGCAGCCTCTATCTGGTTGGATGTAATCCAAGCCGGCTCAAGAGCCTGCAGGCCGAAATCACCGTTGGAAACAAAGTTTCCTCTGGTAGCTGTGCCTTTAAGTCTTCCTCTGTGTACTCTACGGTACTTTACTCTCTTAGGCAGAAGCATTATTTCTTGCCTCCTTCCTTACGAGGTTGCTTTTTAACTTCCTGCAGAACGTCACCGGCATAGATCCAAACTTTAACGCCGATCTTACCGTATGTTGTATCTGCCTCTGCAAATCCGTAATCGATGTCAGCTCTGAGTGTCTGAAGCGGAATAGTACCTTCGTGATACTGCTCTGTACGAGCGATATCAGCACCGCCCAAACGACCGGAAACAGCTGTTTTTATACCTCTTGCACCGAGTCTCATGGATCTGCCGATTGCCTGCTTCATAGCACGGCGGAAAGAAATTCTGCGCTCGAGCTGTGCAGCGATGTTCTCTGCAACGAGCTGAGCATTTTTGTCAGGCTGTTTAACCTCAACGATGTTGATGGAAACCTGAACAGGCTCAGATTTGCCTTTGTTAATCATAGCTTCGCACTCTTTGCGGAGCTTCTCTATCTCAGCGCCGCCACGGCCGATAACCATGCCTGGCTTAGCGCAGTGGATGTGGATTCTAACTTTTGCAGCCGTACGCTCGATCTCGATGCGTGGAACGCCTGCACCGTACAAAGTCTTTTTAAGGAACTTGCGCAGCTTATAGTCCTCTACGAGGATATCGCCGAAAGCCTCGTCCTTAGCAAACCAGCGGGAATCCCAATCTTTAATGACACCCACTCTTAAACCGTGTGGATTAACTTTTTGTCCCATAGTTTACCTCCTCTTCCGACTATTCCTTTTCTTTAAGAACGAGAGTTACGTGAGAAGTTCTCTTCAATACACGGAACGCACGTCCCTGCGCTCTAGGTCTGATTCTCTTCATTATCGGACCCGGACAAACAAAACACTCAGCCACGTAGAGATTATCTTTATCCATGTTATGGTTGTTCTCTGCATTAGCTATGGCCGACTTCAGGAGCTTTTCGAGTGGCTCACAAGCAGCCTTAGGAGTGTGCTTTAATATCGCCATCGCAACGTTTGTCGGCTTGTTTCTTATAAGATCAAGCACGATCTGAACCTTACGAGGTGCAATACGGGCATTTTTAAGATAAGCCCTTGCTTCCATTTGTAATCCTCCTTTCGGCCTCCACTATTTACCGTTGTTCGATTTTTTCGAACCTGCGTGGCCTCTGTATGTTCTTGTTGGAGCAAACTCGCCGAGCTTATGGCCAACCATATCCTCAGTTACATATACCGGAACGTGTTTACGTCCGTCGTGTACAGCAAATGTGTGTCCAACAAACTCAGGGAATATTGTGGATGCACGGCTCCAGGTTTTAAGAACTTTCTTGTCGCCTGTAGCGTTCATCTCTTCAACTCTTTTTAATAAAACCGGTTGAACGAAAGGTCCTTTTTTAATACTTCTTCCCATTAATCATCTGCCTCCTTCCGCTTATTTCGCACCGCGGCGTTTAACTATAAACTTGTCGGAGCGGTTATGATTCTTTCTGGTCTTATAACCGAGAGCAGGTTTACCCCAAGGAGTAACAGGTCCCGGACGACCGATAGGAGATTTACCTTCACCACCACCGTGTGGGTGATCGCATGGGTTCATTACAGAACCACGAACAGTTGGTCTCCAGCCCATGTGGCGTTTGCGTCCAGCTTTACCGTAAGAAACGTTCTCGTGGTCGATGTTACCAACCTGACCTACTGTTGCCATGCAGTTAGCAGGTACGTTTCTGAGCTCGCCGGATGGCAGACGAATCATTGCGTAACCGTTTTCTTTAGCCATAAGCTGAGCCATGATACCAGCAGCACGAGCGAGCTGAGCGCCCTTGCCAGGATAAAGCTCTACGTTGTGGATAAAGGTACCAACCGGAATATTTGTAAGCGGAAGCGCATTACCCGGTTTAATATCAGCGTCCGGACCGGACATAACAGTATCGCCTACTTTAAGTCCGTTAGGAGCGATGATGTAACGTTTTTCGCCGTCCTCATACTGCAGAAGTGCAATGTGAGCGGAACGGTTTGGGTCGTACTCAAGAGTAGCAACCTGAGCAGGAACTCCGGATTTATCTCTCTTGAAATCGATTATACGGTATTTCTTTCTGTTGCCGCCTCCACGGTGACGAACAGTGATCTTACCAGTATTGTTACGACCAGAATTTTTAGATAAGCTCTCAAGCAGGCTCTTTTCAGGAGCTACTTTTGACAAACCTGTGTAGTCAGTAGAAGTCATCTGACGTCTAGCAGGAGTTGTCGGCTTATAAGTTCTGATAGCCATTTCTGATTCACTCTCCTCATAAAAGCTTGTCGGGATTTATGAGTTATCCCATAGTGTGGGTAATTACATCATGTTCTCGAAGAACTCGATTGTCTTGGAATCCTCGCTGAGTGTTACAACAGCTTTTTTCCAGTCAGGTTTGTAACCTGCGTGCATACCCATTCTCTTTGCTCTGCCCTTGCAGTTCATTGTGTTAACCTTAGTAACCTTAACACCGAAAAGTGTCTCAACTGCTTTTGCAATCTCAATCTTGTTTGCATCGCGAGCAACTTTAAAAGTATATTTCCTATCAGCAAGACCGGACATAGAAGCCTCGGTGATGATTGGGCGGATAATGATATCGTGTGCCGACTTCATTATGCATACACCTCCTCAATCTTTGCAACTGCATCCTGAGAAACGATAAAGCTATCGTAGTTGAGGATGTCGTAAACGTTGAGTGTGTTTACAAGTGTTGTCTTAACGCCCGGGATGTTGTTTGCACTCTTGATGATCTTCTCGTCAACTTCCGGAAGAACAATAAGAGCTTTCTTAGCAGCTCCGAGAGCGTTGAGCATGTTAACAACTGTCTTTGTTTTGAACTCTGCAACCTCGATCTTATCAACAACTATCATGTTGTTTGTAAGAACCTTGGAGGAGAGAGCCGATTTCATAGCCAGTCTCTTAACTTTCTTGTTCAGGGAGTAGCTGTAATCGCGTGGCTTTGGACCAAGAGCGATACCGCCGTGTCTCCACTGTGGAGCGCGGATGGAACCCTGTCTAGCGTGACCTGTTCCTTTCTGTCTCCATGGTTTACGGCCGCCGCCGCTAACCTCTGTTCTTGTCAGAGTAGACTGTGTACCCTGGCGCTGATTAGCCAAGTAATTTACAACAGCAGCGTGCATAACCGGCTGGTTCGGTGTGATACCGAAGATGGCATCGGAAAGAGTAACTTCTCCCACATTTTTACCTGCCATGTCAAATACGGTAATGTTTGGCATTGTACTTCCTCCTTCCCTTAAGCCTTAACGCTATCAGTGATGTAAACTATACCCTTCTTAGGTCCAGGAACAGCACCTTTGATAGCAATCAGATTGTTTTCAACATCCACCTTAACGATGTCAAGGTTTTGAACAGTAACTCTCTCAGCACCGAGGTGACCAGGCATTGTTTTGCCCTTCATGATTCTGGAAGGAGTACTTGTAGCACCCATAGAACCAGCGTGTCTGTGAACAGGACCAGTACCGTGAGTATCTTTCAGGGAGTGGTTGTTCCAGCGCTTGATTGTACCTGCAAATCCTTTACCTTTGCTTGTTCCGCAAACATCAACTTTGTCGCCAGCTGCGAATGTGTCAGCTTTAACGATGTCTTTAACGTTGAGAACTGAGCAATCGTCAAGTCTGAACTCTCTGAGAATTGTTTTGAGAGCCACGTCAGCTTTAGCGAAGTGTCCCTTCTCAGGTTTGTTCAGGTTTTTTCCTGTTGTCTCACCAAAACCGAGCTGAACAGCGTTGTAGCCGTCGTTCTCAACGGTTTTCTTCTGGACAACAACACATGGGCCTGCTTCGATAACTGTTACAGGAACCACGTTGCCTTTTTCGTCGAATATCTGGGTCATACCCACTTTTCGACCGATGATACATTTCTGCATATTTCCTACCTCCTTAGGTTATTGGTTGGTATTACACCAACATGACCTGCCAGCGCGTCTATTAGAGTTTTATCTCTATGTCAACACCAGCGGGGAGCTCAAGACCTGTAAGAGCCTCTACTGTTTTAGCAGATGGTCTTAAAATGTCGATGAGTCTTTTGTGAGTTCTCATCTCAAACTGCTCACGGCTGTCCTTGTACTTGTGTACAGCACGGAGGATTGTTACAACCTCTTTCTCTGTCGGCAGCGGGATAGGACCCGAAACCTTAGCACCTGTTCTTGATGCTGTGTCAACGATCTTCTCTGCAGCTGCGTCGATCAGCTGGTGGTCATAACTTTTCAGTCTGATTCTGATTTTTTCTTTGACTGCCACCTTACATCGCCTCCTTGAAAGTAAATAGCTTTGGGACGACGAACCAAAAAACTGAACACCGAGCCGTGTGTTCCGCGCTCGTATATTTAAAAACCGGATTAAAATTTGCGTTTTTAAGGCGCAGTTTTATCCGGACAAGTCAGTCAAGCACAGTAATGGTATAGTAGCACCAACCGTACTTTAGTCAATCAGTATTTCTGTCGCCCGGTTTAAAATCGGACATACTCACCGAAAATTACCTGTTTCTCAGAACAGCAACCTCTCGCTTCATCGCATATCTTGTGCAGTCACGCTCTATTATAATACTACAAGCCGGGCTTTAATGCAAGCGTTTTTACAAAAAAATAACGTTAAAATCGTGTTTTTTTGATTTTCTACAAATTCGTCATAAACACAGTATCAACAGCTGATTTTTTGTAAAATTACACAAACGCCCTTGTGCCTGTAAATATTATTAAAACCGCTTTCCTATTATAACTCAGCTATACTAAAGTGTCAAAAGTTTTAAGGCTAAATATAAAAAATAATCCGGCGGTATTTTCTCTCCCGCCGGACATTATTTATTATTTCAGATAAATTCTAGTCGAGCACATAGATGTTAACCCATTTAACTCCGTTCTGACAGCTCTCATAATATGTGTTGTAGAACAAATCCACATCAACACGTCCGTCCATCAGCGCTGTTCCCGTATCTGCGGCAATCGCATATCCGTAAACAAAGCTTCCGTCCGCAGACGCAATATAGAGCTTTGTTCCGTACGGTATTACATCTGGGTCAACAGCAACGTGGCCTACCATTGCAGGTCTGCCGCTGGCGGTGTATGCTCCAGCTTTAGCGCTGTAACCTGTCGCCTTGGCATTTGTTATAACTCTCGAATAGCTTGTCGGCACTCCGTTCTCCAGAGTATATCCGAAATCCATCGATGACACCGCATTTACACTTCCGACAACCTTAACTTCACTCTTAGGCTCAACAGTAACAACATCGCTTATAAGCTCAGGCTCCTGCTCAACCCCGTCAACGGTTTTGTGTCGGTAAGTCAAAAGGCGCTCACCGTCTTGTCCCTCTTCTACAACCTTGGTTACACCTGATACATAAGCTGACGATTTCTCCACCACTGTGTCGTACTCTACTTTGACAGTCTGCTGGCTTGTAGTATATTCTACTCGCTTTACAACAATCTCGTCGCCCTCTTGTATGTCGGCGCTCAAATCCTTGCTGACCTCGTCGTCCAAGTCTACCTCAACACCGGCTGCCGCAATAGCGTCCGATACATCGCCCTCGGCTATCATCACATCATGTGTCACTCCGTCAGCCGTAACAGTTACAGGGAATGCTCTTGTAATATTGATTTCTCCGGTGTTTCCGACAAAGCCCGAAAAGTCCACCACATCGGCGGCTATCGTGACAATACCGTGTTCCTCCAAAATGTCCTGAGCGTTATCCTCCATTGTGAATCGCAAAAGAACATCGTCACCGTCTTTGATATATACAGCATAAGTTTTCATCGAAACAGTATACACCGTAAGGGCAAGCACCGCTGACAATAAGCCTACCGCAAAAGTTCTGCTTCTCAAAACACTTATCAAAGCCGGAACATTTTTTAATAAGTTTTTCATACGTTTCTCCTTCGGTAAAATATAAAAAGCAAATCTCTCGATGTAAAATTTGCTTTTTGTTTCGGTAAATTTCAGTTTGAAAACAGTCGTTTTTGCATCCCGTACTTCTATTTTCCCGAAACTGTTGCCATTATATGCAACTTTTATTTTTACGTCAAGCGCCACCCGAAAGACAAAATTCGTCTATTTTTACGTCAATTTTGCGCGTTTTCTTCCTGTTATTCCCAAAATCAAGCTTTTTTACGCTTAAAAAAAGGTTGTAATTTGTTGAATTTGCAAAAAAACTTTTTTTAAAAAATCCCCTGTTTTGTCAGTGCACATTATCCAAAGATTTATTACATAATTATCGCTTATTATTAAAAATAAACACGACAATGCCAAAAAATTACATCGCCGTGTTTTTGTTATTTTTTCATTCTTTTTGTCACTATAAAGTATTAAATTGTCGGTTTTTTCACGCCAAAAAATCGCCTTAAAATTCATAGATTTACCGTTAAAATCTCAGCTTCTTCCTATATAATATATAATCTTCCGAGATTATATAAAAAACCCTATGAAAGTGACTTTACAATCATCTTATATGTGTAATCCTTAAGCTGTGAAATATCTGTCGCGGCTCTTTTTACATCACATGACATAACACCGAAATAGCTCATCATTGCGCTCGAAAAAACGTGTCTTGCATATTTAAAGTCAATATCCTTATCAATAATGCCCTCATTTATTCCGAGCTTTACTATTTCGTCAACCTCAAACGCTATTATGGAGTGAAATTCCTTAAATTTATCCTCCTCGTCCTGAAGATACTTTCTCAGACTTCCGACTCCCGTATTGAAAAACAAAAGCCCCACCGACGAGGGTATCAGCGACACCCTCTGCTCTACAATATCCATAACCGAGCGTATTCTCTCCTCAAACGTGTTAAAGCGGTGCATCTTTTCGGTTATGGAGACAAATGACCTGTTAATGTGGTATAACAGCGCCTGAGAGATAATCTCCTCCTTTGAGGTAAAATACTGATATACAGTCCCCTTGCCTATATCAGCTTCCAGTGCTATGTCCGACACCTTTATGCTCTCAGGTGATTTGCCCTGTTTTATAAGTTTAAATAAGCCCTTAAAAATCTGTATTTTCTTCTCGGGCATATTCTGATTTTTCATAATACTTTTTACAATCCTTTTTTCTTTCTTCTTATATTATATAAGCTTAAAATTCTCCTCAGGCTCAAGCTCTATCTTCTCCATATTCTTTTTGCGGTAGAATATGTCGTAAAGGCACGGTACAACAAGCAAAGTCAGCAGTGTAGCATATACAAGTCCGCCTATCGTAACTATTGCCATAGGCTGAACCATGTCAGCACCCATACCGACACCGAACGCCATTGTCAAAAGTCCGAAAACAGTTGTCATAGCTGTCATCAAAATAGGACGTATTCTCGCCTTACCTGTCATAAGAAGCGCTGTCTTTTTGTCGTAACCCTCAAGTCTTAACTGATTAGTGTAATCTACAAATACTATACCGTTGTTTACAACTATTCCCGAAAGCACAAGGAAACCGAGCATTGATATAACGCTGATATTAAATCCGGTTATCCAAAGTGCGATAAGACCACCTGTAAACGCCAGCGGAATTGTAAATATAACTATAAACGGAGACAAAAGCGACTGGAACTGCGCCACCATTATAAGGTAGATAAACGCAATGGCTACCACAACCATCATAATAAGGTCAGATAAACTGTCGTTTATAGTCTCGTTTTCACCTGTCGTCTCAACCGTATAGCCCTCAGGCGGAATGTATCCCTCGAGCGCCTTATCTACATCACGGCTGACAAGACCGATATTGTATCCGTCGGCTATCGTCAGCGATACTGTACGTGTCCTTGACTGCTCATCGTGGGAGATTGAAGCAGGTGTCTTTGCGTGCTCTAATGAAGCAATATCGCCTAGTCTTACGGTTTTGCTCTCTCCCTGCGTGTTCTGAGATGTCAGTACAATGTCCTCTATGTCATTTTCACTTACCTTTGAACCCTCAGGCTCAACGATAATAGCGGATAAATCCTCTCCGTCAAAGCTGAGTGTTGTAGATTCAGTCTCGTTGGTCAGCTTCTGAGATACCTGCTGGAACACCTGTGCCACAGTCAGATTATTGCTCATTGCCTTGTTTTTATCTACAACAATGCGTATCTCATCTGAGAGCTCAGCGGAGGAAGCGTCTATCTCCTCTATTCCCTCAACACCAGACAGCCTGTCAGTAATCTCCTGTGCTGTCTCTTCGAGCACGTCCAAATCGTCGCCCTTTATTACAAGCTGTATACCGCTTCCGCCGAGTGACGACATATCCATGCCAGACTCAGCCACCTCAACCTCACAGTCAAGGTCGGAGGTCTTCTCTGTTATCATCTTGGCTATCTGTTCGTTCGTGTTCTGTTTGTCTTCCTTTAGCACAACATACATCGAATACGATGAGCTGTCAGAACCGCCGGACATTCCAGAACCCATAACGGCGCTCATCATAGAGCCCTCAACTGCGCCTACGGTCTCAACATCGTCTATCTCGCCTATTCTCTTTGCGACTGTATCGCTTATCTCTCTGCACTCCTCGGTGTTGAGCTCGTCAGGCATACTTAAAGTAACGCTCATCTGAGTAGTCTCTGACGACGGTATAAACTCCGTTCCCATGGACATAGCCAAAACACCGCTCAAAACAAGCAGTCCTACCGAAAGAATAAGCACGGGTGCCTTGTGTCTTAAGGTGAAGTCCAAAATCTTTTCATATTTATCTGTAAATGCCTTGAACCATCGTCCCTCCTGCGGTATCTTACCTGAAAGCAGACGTGATGACATGGCAGGCACTACTGTCAGAGCCACCACAAGGCTTGAAAGCAGTGAGTATGCTATGGTAAGTCCCATGTCGGAGAAAAGTTCTCTTGACATACCATCTGTAAAAACTATCGGTAAAAATACGCATACAGTGGTAAGCGTTGAGGCAAATATAGCACCCGAAACCTGTTTTGCACCGTAAACGGCGGCGGACGCCGCAGATGCTCCGCTCTGTCTTAATCTGTAAGTGTTCTCTATAACAACGATACTGTTATCAACCAGCATACCTACACCGAGCGCCAATCCCGAAAGTGATATTATGTTTAAAGTAACACCGCTGAAATACATCATCGACACCGATGCTATAAGGCTTATCGGAATACTGAAAGCGACAGTTATCGTCGGCTTTATGCTCTTTAAGAACAGTAAAAGTACAATTATCGCCAAAACAGATCCCATTAAAAGGTTTTCCATAACTGAACCTGTGACCATGTCGATATACATACCCTGGTCACTGAGCGCTGTTATGTGTAAATTTGGATTTGCCTGTGTCAGCTTTTCTATCTGCGCATTTATGTCGTCGGACACTTGCGCTGTGGAGGATATACTCTGCTTTTGCATGGAGAGTATTATGGAGTCGTTTGAGTTTATCTTCGCGTAAAATTCGTCGCTGTTATCCTTTTGCTCAATCTTGGCAACATCGGAGACCTTTATATCCCCTATGTCTCCCGCGTCAACATGGAATAATACTAACTTTTCAAGCTCTTCTCTGTCAGCAAACGGATTTCCCACCTTAACAACAGTCTGAGAGCCGTCATCTGTATCAATATATCCCGCAGGCATTGAGAAATTCTCAGCTGTCAGAATACCGCTTATCATAGAACCTGTTATCATCGAATCAAGGCCCGCCGACTTATATGCCTCGTCCTTGGACTTGTCAAGCTCCTGCTGAGCTAAAGTCAGCTGTGATTCACCAACCGCCAGAGATACCGATGCCTGCATAGTCTCATTGAGAAGAGTCATTTTGCCCTTTTCAAGCTCCTGCTGTGCCTTTAATATGCTCTCTTTGGCACTCTGCATATCGCTGTCCTGTTTGTTGAGCTCGTCGAGCACCGCCTGAGATGACTCTATCGTGCTGTCAAGCGTCTGCTTTATTGTCTCGAGCGCCTGCATATCCTGCGCGCCCGCGTCAGTCATTGAACTATTTAACTGCTCAAGTGTATTTTCAAGCTCACTGTAAGCGCTCTGCAATGATGCAAGCTTTGCCTCAAGCGCTGTAAGCTGTGTTTTCTGTGTATTATATACTGTCTGTAAATTTTCCTTTTGATTCAACAGAGCCTGACGTTTTTCTGTAAGTTCAATATACTCCTGAGAGCTTTCGTCAAGTCCGCTCAGCTGACTGTCTATGTCGGCAATCTGCGCCTCCAAAGCAGTTATTGCTGTCTCAGTCTCGCTTAAAGACGTCTGAGCAGCGGCTATCTCTTGCTGAGTCTGAGCTATCTGTTCGCCTATATTCTCCATATTTTTTTCTACTTCACTCTTCACATTTATGAGTGAATCCAGAGAATCCCTCTGCTCTTTGAGCGCATTTATCATATTTTCAAGCTGTGGCTTTAATGTCTGAGTGACAGAAGAACCAATCTCAAGCTGAACATTTCCCGAATCCACCTGCGACTGTGCGGACACAATCTGATCCATGCCTGCGTCCTGTCCTGCCGCAAGCTGTTCCTTTGCGCTTTCTATCTGACTTTTGGATTTGTCGAGCTCTGCCTGAGCTTCAGCCAAACCCTCGTCCACAGCTTTTAAAATTTTGTCGTTGAGTGCGTCTATTTTTTCCTGGTCTAGTACAATTTCAAGTCTGTCGTCAACTATTCCGTTGGCTGAAACAGACGCTACTCCCTCTATTCTCTCAAACGCAGGAATAACGCTTTCTTCAACGTAATCCGATATTTCCTTAGCGTCCATGCCGTCAACATCTACGCTTGCCACCATAACAGGCAGCATATCAGGATTTATTTTTAACAGCATCGGGCTCTTAACAGTGT
>CALXEM010000109.1 GCA_944387335.1 uncultured Clostridia bacterium
CTGTATAGTCCTCTCTGCGCAGTATGAGCTGATAGTTCGGGCTTATCTCCTTTATCGGCAAAAGCACGCTCTCTATCTGTGACGGGAATACGTTTACTCCTCTTATCTTGAGCATATCGTCGCTTCTGCCCTTTACCTTGTCCATTCTAACATGAGTTCTGCCGCATGGGCATGGCTCACAGTTTAAGCGTGAAATATCCTTTGTCCTGTAACGCAGTACAGGAAAGCCCTCTTTGGTTATGGTGGTTATGACAAGCTCACCTGTCTCGCCGTATCCAAGCGGCTCGAGAGTGTTTCTGTCCACAATTTCCGGAATAAAATGGTCCTCGGCAAAATGCAGACCGTTGCGGTATTCACACTCGCCCGAAACACCCGGTCCCATAAGCTCGCTCATACCGTAGTTGTCCGTTACAAATACTCCCCATGCCTCTTCTATTTTATCTCTGAGCTCCTCGGTACAGCCCTCAGAACCCAAAAAGGCAAGCCTTAATTTAAAGTCGTCCTTGCTGTAACCGAGCTCTTTGGCAGTCTCCGCCATGTACATTGCATATGACGGCGTCGCAATGAGTGCAGTCGCGCCGAAATCTTTCATCAGCATAAGCTGTTTTTGTGTGTTTCCGCTCGATGACGGCACAACGGTGGCTCCAAGCTTTTCAAGACCTCCGTGCAGTCCCAAAGCTCCTGTAAAAAGACCGTATCCGAACGATATATTGGCTATATCGTCACTTGTAGCACCGCCCGCAACAAGCAGTCTTGCAACAATGTCAGACCATGTATCCAAATCCTTTTTGGTATATCCCACAACGGTGGGCTTACCTGTCGTTCCGCTTGAAGCGTGCAGTCTGACAATCTTTTTCATAGGTGCGGCAAACAGTCCGAACGGGTAGTTATCCCTTATATCGTCCTTTGTTGTAAACGGGATATACTGCAAGTCGGAAAGTGACTTTATTTTCTCCGCTGTCACGCCCGCCTCGCTAAGCTTTTTGTGGTAAAACTCAACATTTCTGTCGCAGTAGTCCACTACCCATTTAAGCCTCTCAAGCTGAAGTTCCTCAAGCTTTTTGCGGCTCATTGTCTCAATTTCCTTTTGGAAAAACATCAAAATCAATCCTTCGAATCATTTTACACTTATATAAACAACTTTTATTTTAGCAATTTAAAGTGTCAATGTTTTTATTGTATTCTCTTTTTATTCATTTTGCAAGGATTAACTAAACTTTATTTTAATAAAACACATATTTAAGTGAAAAAATAACAGCGGGATATGCAAAACAGCTCCGCATACCCCGCTTTAAATTTTTTATTATGAAAAAAACATGTGCTCGCAGAATATCTTTATTCCCAAAAACACAAGTATAACTCCGCCGAAGATTTCTGCATTGTTTTTGAGCACGTTTCCGAGTTTTGTTCCCGCAAACACTCCGACAACACAGCACAGGAATGTCACAACAGCTATAAAAGACGACGCTGTCACAATATTTACATTCATAAGTGCAAAGCTGACACCGACTGCAAGAGCATCTATACTTGTCGCAACAGCTTGCAGGAAAAGTACTTTAAACGAAAATTCCTTAACCGCAGGCTCCTCTTCTTCACCTGAGCGCATTTCGCCGACTGCTTCCCATATCATCTTACCGCCTATAAATCCGAGCAGTATGAGCGCTACCCAGTGGTCTATATTCTGTACAGCAGACGAAAAAGTAGTTCCCGCCAAATAGCCTATGACAGGCATTATTCCCTGAAATAATCCGAACATAGCTGCTATTATCAGAGCCTTTATACGGCTTAAATTCCTGTAAGACATTCCGTCCGATATGGATACCGCAAATGCGTCCATTGATAGTCCGATTGCAAGAATGAACAGCGTCCACGTTGTCATATTGTTTTTTCAATCCTTTCATCCCGTTAATAAAACTTTTACACAAACTTTTTTAATTATAATATTTTGGATTTTATATGTCAATTTTATTGACCGACTTCAACATTTATTATTTACATTTTCTTAATTGAATAATGGGCATTATTAGAGTAAAATAAATTTGTTGAATTTTTTACATTTATAACAGATAAACCGGACGGGAGAGTTTTTTATTGTTTTGATATGTTAAACCCTTTAAACCTGATATGAAAATACGCGATTTTGAAACATATCAGTCCGTTTACTGCGGTTTGTGCCGTCAATTAGGACATTCTTTCGGTCCTTTTGCAAAGCTTACTTTAAGCTATGACTTTACCTTTTTAGCCATGATGGCTATGGCTGTAACAGAGGAAAACGCTGTGTGCGAAACAGGCGCATGTCCTGTAAATCCATTTAAAAAGCGCAAGTTTGTAGCTGATAATAAGGCTTTGGAGTTTTCCGCTGCGTGTGCCATGATAATGCTCTATTACAAGACAAAGGACAGCATTGCGGACAGAGGTTTTTCCGAAAAAATAAAAGCTTTGCTGTTTTACCCGTTAGCGGCTCACGCAAGAAAAAAAGCCGCTAAAAAATATCCCGATATTGACTCTATAATGCAGAAAATAACTGCACAGCAGGCAGAGATAGAATTAAAAAATTCACATGTAACGGACGAAGCCGCCGAACCTACGGCACAGGCATTGTCAACAGTTTTTTCTCTACTGAATGAAGATGAAACACAAAAGAGAGTTCTCGGACATATCGGCTATATGTTAGGTCGCTATATATATTTATGTGACGCATTTGACGATATTCAAAAGGATATAGATTTAAAAAATTATAACCCCTTTGTCACAGCCTATGGCAAGGATGATATTTTAGGTATTTGCTCGCAGGCAAGAGCATCGTTAAACCTTACAACCGCTTCACTGTGCGCTTCATATGAGCTGATTGACATA
>CALXEM010000110.1 GCA_944387335.1 uncultured Clostridia bacterium
TTTCTGAAAATAACTGCAAGCAGAATACCTGCTATCAGAATAACGGCAAAAACAACTGTTAATACAACAGTCAAAATCGATACTTTGACAACCGTAAACTGAACATAGCCATTGGAACTTAAAACCCTGTTTCCGTTCTCGTCTGTCTGCATATCACCGCTGTAATAATAATCTGCCAACAGTCCTTCCTTATCGTTGAATATAACGTAAGTGTCCCCGATTATCGGCGAAAGGTCATAAGAAATACTGCCTGTTACACCGTTTGTAAATTTCGTGCCTGTTTGAAGTTCTCCGTTTGTAATGGAGAAATATATATTCTCTTCCGACGGATTCTCATCATTTTTTCTTACAAACTCGTTAATCTGTGAAATTACTTCTTCAGTTTTTCCTGAAAACTCAAGTTCACAGCCATTGTCTGTCTGATTAAATTTGCCGAACGATTCTGCCGAAGCTTTCAGCGCATCAACAGCAGATGTTTTAAGGTCGTCAGCCAAAATATCGCCCAGTGTAAATATAAATTTGACATTTAATTTATCACCGTTTACCTCAGGCTGCATCTCAACAGATTCAAAGCTAATCTTCCACTTGATGTTATAGGTGTACTCATTTGCAGACAACGGATAATAGGAAAATCCTGAGTCCTCCAAATAAGCATCTTCACCGCTGTCGTCCGCAAAGCTTATGTTGTTAAACAAATTCACCTTGCTCTCAAGAGAAGAACCATAGCTGTAATCAAGATAATATGAACCGTCAAGCTTTTCAGTAAGAGTTATCAGCGCTGTTCCCGGAGTTTGTGTATCGTTTTTTATCTCATAGGAAAAGCTGTTCTCTGTCTGAAGAATTGAGTTTGTCTTATCGACTAACTGCTGCATATCTGCGGCAATTACAGTTATTTTGTACTCATACGGGGATGTTTCTGTATTTTCCTCAAACGTGTCGTTTTCAGGGGTTAAATCAGAAAGATATGTACTCAGCACACATCCGTTTTTGCTGAGATCCTCAACAGTGCTTTCATATGCACGGAATGTGAAAACTCTTTTAAAGGTACCGTCCATATTTACTGTTGTTTCCACATCGATAGAATCAAGGCAGTTATTATCCTGCTTGGATATAGACAGTTCAGAGTATGAATACTCTTTTTCACCGTCTGATGTAATAATATAGTTTTCGCCTAACTCATACCATTCGCTCTCATCTTCATGTGTTACTATGCCTGCACTTTTAACTGCGTCAAAATACCACTGAAGCAAATCAAACGATGTGAAGTTTTCCTGAAATTTAAGTCCCTGTTTAAACGGTGTGTCACCGCTTTCATAAATTATTTCAGGAGTAAGCTCTGTATTGCTTCCCTTACTTATAAGTGAATTAACTTTTGTTTTGTAATCGTCTATGTCAGAAAATGCAAGCACAAACGACATAGTAGAACTTGTATCGTCTGACGTCAGCGTATATGTAAGCTCAGACGGTAAATTTTCGTCAGCTATTTTTTTGAGCTCATCAATTCCGCCTGTAACATATTCATCTAAATCACTGCTGTCAAACTTTACGTTTATTACACGCTGTCCCGAAAAGCCGTCGCCTATTGTCATCTCTGTCGATATATTTGCTCCGCAACCTGCAAATATACATGCCACAACAATAAGAAACAGCGTCACCAACAGCGGTTTTTTAAATTTTCTCATCAAAACACCCTCTTTTGTGACATCATAAAAGTGTATTATCTATTAAAATAAACTACTCATACCACCAAGAGAATCTGTGATATTTGATGCCATGCTGTTAAACACCAGTTTCATTATGATGCTTACAACTATCATAAGTACAACTACAACTACAAACCAAACACCTGCATATACATAAATCGGAGATTTATCCAGCTTATCAAGCTTCTGTATACCTGCATATAAAAGCACAGTAGTAATAGCAAAAGCTGTTACAGTAAATATTATTGCAGACGGCATCCAGATAAATGAGAACAATGTGCTGAGGATGTATGCAGCAGAAAGCGGAAGTGCAGCTGTTGCAACAAGATTAAATACACCCATAATATTTACATTTTTCTTCATTATGAATTTCATTGATACAAAAATAGCACCGCTCATCAAGAAATATGTAATAGCACCCAAAAATAGTCCAGATAAAAGAAGCGGGAAAAAGCCGAGTATTTTATCAAATGAAAATCCGCCCATGAACATGCTCATAATGTCGTTGATAGGCTTGAGCAATACAGACCATACGTGCTTAACTGTAATTGCCATGCTTAATGCAAATATAATAACATTTGTTACAAGCAGCAGTACCCATTCTATTTCGTTGCTCTTTGCAGCTTCACCGACAGCTTTTACAGTATTTTTAGAGAAAACTCCCTTTATACGCGCAATATAATTTTTAACTATCGGGCTGTTCATAGCCTCGTTTACACTCTTTTGGAAAGCTTCTCCCGCAGGCTGCTGTGGCTGCTGAGGTATATTGGCATAACTCTGCGGCTGCTGTCCTGCCATGTTTGGATTATAATTTTGCTGTGGAGTATACGGCTGCTGCGGTACATTATTGTAGTTTGGCATTTGCTGAGCATTCTGATTATAGTTCGGCTGTTGTGCAGCCTGAGCAGTGAAGTCAGGAGCTGGTCCAACAGGCTCCTGTGCACTTTCAGTTGCCTGTGGCTCAACAGGAGTTTCAGTTGTCTCATTTGTCAGTTTAAAACCGCATGCATCACAAAATTTTGCATCGTCAGGTAAATTTTTTCCGCAATTAGTACAGAACATTTTTCGTCCCTCCATATATCATTAGTGTAAATCGTTAAAGCGCCGCAATACTATAAATTCTGAGGCTCTATGATTTGATTATAGTTTATCACTTTATTCATAAACTTACAATATTTTTGTCATTTTTTATTTTAATTTGTCGATTATCTATAAGTTTTTGTTTTCATAACTTTGTAAATATAGTTGCTATACATTCACAAATCCGTCGTTACCATCAATAATCGCTTTTGACGGATCTCGTTCATCACACCTCACTGTTATGGTGTCACCCTTTTTAATACTGCATAAAACGTAAGTTTTTTTCATGCCTATCGGTATACCCGCAATTTTTATAGCTTCGGTTTTAAGTTTTAAAGTTTCCTTTACAGTGTACTGCTTGCCGTTTACGGAATATACAGCGCATACAACGTCCGGAAAGTCGGAGCCTTTTCTTATAATATCCGCAACCTGCGCCTTTACAAGCAGAGTATATTTTTGTTTTTTCTTTTTGCGGCGGTATTTGCTTACTCCTAAAACGATAAAAACTACCGCGACAGGCACTGCAACAATAATAAAAAATATAAGCAAAATCATAATCACGTCATGTGACATATAAACTCCTCCGCAATCGCTATTCCGTTTCTACTATATCTACAAGCTTCAGTCCTGTCATTTCATAAATTTCTTTTGTCGTAAAGTGATTGTAGAAATATGCAGACATCGGGATTTTCTCGCCGTCCTTTATGTAGTAATATCCGTTTCTGTATCCTGTTTTATCGTCATTTAAAAACTGATAGTCACAGAAATCATACGAAATTTCATATACGCTTTCATCTTTACCGACAAAACTGTAATGCCAAAAATCTCCCGTCGGCTCATATCCTTCTCTGAGCAGTATTTCATACAGTGAGCCAAAGCTTATTCCGTAATAATATTTATTGGCTATGATATCATCGTAATATGTGATTTTATCTTTTTCATACAGTTTTTCATCACTCTGTATGCCTGTGTATACACCTATGCGGTTTTTGTAATCGGCTAAGGCGGTTTCTATCTGTTCATCAGTAAAGTTTTTCAAATCGTCATATCTGTAATCCAAAACAGTCGTAATATATTCGTTCAGCATACTTTCATACGATTCATCAGTATCAGTCCTTCCAAATACATCGGCGTCGTCTATTACATATTCCGTTACATTTCTCAAAGGATGCTGATACTCAAATCTGTATCGCACCGCAGCGTCGGGATAACCCAAGTCGGAAAAACTCTGCTTTAAAATATCCAGTTCTTCCTTGCAGTTCTTTAATTCTTCCGCGTTATTGTATTCTCCTGTTATTTCTCCGTAATAAATGCCATCCTCCTGATATGTGTTTATTTTAAGGTATTTTAAATCGGGCCGGTTATCCTGCACAAAAGCTAAAAGTGCCTCGTTATAATCATTTTTAAGAGAATTTGTAAGGCTCTCCATGCCCCAGTGGTAGTCGTCTATTATATTGAACACAAGTCCGCTGTCATTTACGGTAATTGTCCATATCCTGTCGGTATAACCGTCCTCGCCCTCAAATTCTCTGTAAGTATCTGAAACAACGGCGTTTTTTATCCCCATATCCTCGCGCACTATTTTTTGAATATCACTTCTTTTATATTCAGTAACACAGCCTGACAGCAAAGTCATTGACATAAAAAGTATAGAGAATAGAAATAAAAACGAACTTCTCCTCAAAAATCTTTTCTTCATATTCACACACCTCTTTTTGAATATGATGTTATCGCCTGTTTTATAGCTTTAAGCTCCAGCCTAAATCGTTGTGATAAATCATCTGACGTGTCATTCCGCCGTCAATGCAGATATTTTCTCCTGTGATAAATCCTGCCTTATCCGAACACAAAAACATGACCATATTCGCTATATCCATAGGATTTCCCACTCGTCCGGCAGGATGTTGAACAGCGTCTGCGCCTGTATATTCGGTATAGTTTGTATCAATCCAGCCGGGTGAAATGGAGTTTACTCTGACACGTCCGGAAAAACTTACCGCAAGCGCATGAGTAAGTGCGGAAATGCCGCCCTTTGCCGCAGTATAGCTCTCAGTCTGAGGCTGGCTCATTCTGTCACGCGATGATGAGATATTTATAATACTCGCGCCCTTTGCAAAATGCTTAGAAAACAGCTTTGCAAGGTAAAACGGTCCGGTCACTCCTACACTTAAAGCGTAGTTAAATTCATCGTATGTGCATTCGTCTATTCCCCTCATAACGGGCAGAGCATTGTTAACAAGAAAATCCACATGTCCGTATTCGTCTATTACCTTTTTGGAAAAAGCCTTAAGGTCCTCCTTTTTGCCGACATCACCTGTAAAATATTCATTTTCCGCCAAATCTATTATGCACACATTTGCACCCTGTCTGCGAAATTCATCCACTATGGCTTTGCCTATACCGTTTGCGCCGCCTGTCACAACAGCTACACGTCCTTTAAACACTAAAAACGCCCCCTTTAAATGATTATTCCGTCGCAGTGGTCTATTTCATGCTGAATTATCTGCGCTGTCCAGCCTTTATAAGTTTTAAGTCTTGTCTGGAACTTCTCGTTTTGATACTGCACCTTTATTGACTTCCAACGCTTTGTTTTTCGGCTGCCGAGCAATGAAAGGCATTTTTCTTCCGTATCAAAAGGCTCTGATTTCTTTATAATCTGCGGATTGAACATCACAGTGTAACTTTCGTCGTCATCGAATACGATAATTCTCTTATTTATTCCTATCATATTCGCTGCCATTCCAACACACTCATCTTTATGCGCTTTGAGTGTATCCAAAAGGTCCTGAGCGACGGGTAAATCCTCTGTGCCTGCAATCTCACTTTTCTGTGATAAAAATTCTTTATCTCTGCAAATCTCTTTTACCATGATTTTCTCCTAAAATATATTATTGCATTTATTGTATTATCCGAGCGCAACGTCGAGCACCATCATAAATGTAAATCCGAGTGAAAAGGACAGAACACCGATATTGGAGTGCTCTCCCTCAGACATTTCCGGAATAAGCTCCTCTACCACAACGTACATCATGGCACCTGCGGCAAAGCTTAAAGCATACGGCAGAACAGGAACCATAATTCCCGCTAAAAGTATGGTTATAAATGCTCCGACAGGCTCCACGGCGCCTGAAAGCATACCGTATACAAACGAACGAGTTTTGGACATTCCTTCCGCCCTCAAAGGCATTGAGATAATTGCTCCCTCGGGGAAATTCTGTATAGCAATACCGATTGCTAAAACTAAAGCACCGCTCAAAGCGATTTCATTTTCACCTGCAAGCCAGCCTGCAAATACTGCTCCGACAGCCATTCCCTCGGGCAGATT
>CALXEM010000111.1 GCA_944387335.1 uncultured Clostridia bacterium
CTCAGCAGCTCCTCTGTCATATTGCTTTTTTGAAAGTTTATGATAAGCAGCTCCAAAAGCTTTATCTGTTCGCTTTTTAAACCATCGGTTTCAAGTATATTGCCGGAACGCTCTAAAAGCAGATAATCTATACTTACATTAAAAATGCGCGCAATTTTAATAAGTACCTCATATGACGGCTGCCTCGAGTCGTTTTCATATGAAGCAATGGACGATTTTGTCACGCCGAGCCTTTCGGCGAGCTCAGCCTGTGTAAATTTTGAGTTGTTTCGCAATGCTTTTATCTTTTTACCTAATAAAACCATATCCACACTCCTTTTTATAATTGTATCTCTAATAAAGTGGACTTTAGGTACAATCTAAATTACACTAACAGTTGACTTTTAGCCTACAAACAGTATAATTAACTTGTGAAAGAAAGAATTAAAATATGATTGTAAAACAGTTAAATAATCTTTAGTTTGTCTGTTTAAGCTGCAATTATTCTTTAGCAGTTAAATATTAAATACTATAAATATTTATATACTTTTCGGAGGGGGATTTATGAAAAGGAAGTTTGCAGTATTATTTTTGTCAGTCATGCTTTTGTTTACAGGATGTTCTGATAATTCGGAGAAGAATAAAATAGACGCGTGGATATGTGCGCAGGATTTTGTAGAACGAAATTTATATTCGCCTGTCGATGCCGTTTTTTGCCTGTTTGAGGACGCCGATATAAGTTCTTTGGGTGACAATAAGTACAGCATATCGGGATGGGTGGAGAGTAAGGACGCAAACGGTGAGACAGAGAAAACAGAATTTTGCGTAACATTGGAACTAACTGAAAACGGGTACAGAAATGCCGCGGCATCGTTTGAGAGAAGTGAAGAATAAACGGTTATTTTTATATTAAGTTTATTTTTTATATCAGCCTTTCGTTTTGGCAGTCAAATGTATTATTTTTATAGGTTAATACAAATATATTTCTATAAAAAACAAGAAATTACAAGAAAAATATACATTCTTACTTTATTCTTTAATAGAGACACATACTGCAATGCTTTATGAAAGGATTGAATTAAATGCAACAGTGGGAAAGAGATTACTTAAGAGAGCTTGCTAAAAAGCAGCTTGAATATGCATCACTTCCGATAATGAAAGAGCGCGAAAAACTTTGGTATCTGCACAATGACTGCAAAACAAGTGTACCGGTAGTTACAGTTGAAAAGGACACTTTTTTGGGTGATGTAATGCCCGAGCAGAAGTGCGAGAGCGATTTGGCAAGAAAGATTGAGTTTACACTTTTAAATAAAATCGTTCACCATGAAATGATAGACGATGATACAGTTATACCTGATTTTTACTCTGTATCTATCCCAAAAAGCTTTAAACCATTTGACCTTGATATAGTTGAGCACAGAGTAAGCAGCGACTCAATAGGCTATCACCTCGACCATCCTATACAGGATTTGGAGGATGATTTCCACAAGCTGAAAAAATCCACATGGAAAATTGATGTTGAGGGAGCTTTGGAAGAGCAAAAACAGACACAGGATGTAATAGGCGATATTATGCCTGTTGAATTGAGAAGCGGATGCTTTGGCTTTGTTCCTGCAAGAGCAATTTTTGACTCAATGGGTCTGGAAAATATGATGTGCGCAATGTACGACTATCCTGATGAGTTCCATCAGATGATGCGCATGCTCACAGACGATATGCTCGAGTACATGAAAGAAGTTGAAAAAGCAGGAGCACTCACACTCTGCGGCGGAAACGACTGGCTCAATCAGGGTTCATACGGATTTACAAACGATTTGCCTAAAGATAAAGAGCGTCCAAATGTTAAGCTCAGCGATATATGGGGTTATATGGACTCTCAGGAGACAGTAGATATCTCTCCTGACATGTTCGATGAGTTCTTCTTTAAATATTATGTTGAGCTTACAAAACAATTCGGACTTCTCTCCTACGGTTGCTGTGAGCCTGTAAGCGCTTATTGGGAGAAATCTCTCCACAAGCTCGAAAACCTGCGTAAAATCTCCATATCTGCATGGTGCAACGAGGAGTACATGGGCGAAAGACTGAAAGGACAGAAGATTGTATATCTGCGTAAACCATCACCTAACTTCTTCGGTGTTGACGAAGTGTTCGAGGAGAAAGGTTTTGAGGAGCACATCAAAAAGACTCTCAATGCTGCAGAGGGCTGCTGCCTTGAGTTTGCTTTCCGTGATGTATATACACTCAAAGGCGACCCATACAGAGCTAAAAAGGGTGTTCAGCTCGTAAGACAGTATATTGAGAAATACTGGAGAGGCTAATTCTTCAGTTTATATCTGATAACAAAAAAGCGTCGGGATTTTAATCCCGACGCTTTTTATTTGTTTAAACTATTTTTTAAGCATTATCTTTGCACATTTATATATATCGCCGCAGCCGAGCGTTATTACAAGGTCGCCCTCCTCGGCATGTGACATTACATAGTCGGCAATTTCCTGAAAACCGTCAAACCATACACAGCCAGGAATTTTCTCAGCCAAATCCTTTGAGTAGATGTTGTATGTGTTCTTTTCACGTGATCCCATTATTTCGGAGAGCACCGTGTGGTCGGCTATCTGAAGCACTCTGGCAAAGTCGTCTAAGAGCATTGCTGTTCTGGAATATGTGAACGGCTGGAATACTGCCCAGACGTGTTTAAAGTTCATAGCTTTTGCGGCTTTTAAGGTTACCTCAAGTTCAGCAGGGTGGTGGGCATAGTCGTCTGCGATAGTTACTCCGTTTACGTGTCCGAGTACCTCAAATCTGCGTCCTGCTCCTCCGAACTGCTCAAGATTGCGTTTTATTTCATCGGCAGGTACGTTTAATTCGAGTGCTGCGGCACATGCAGCAAGTGCATTTAAAATATTGTGCTCACCCGGAACATGCAGAACTATTCTTGTTACAAATTCTCCCTTATAAATCAAATCAAACTCAGTGTGTATGCCAGGCTTATACTCAATGTTTGCACAGGTGACATCGTTATGAGAGCCTCTGCCGAATGTTATTTTCTCCTGAGAAAGTCCGTCCACAGCTTTGAGAGTATTTGCGTCGTCGCCGTTTATTATGAGTTTTTTAGTTGTCATTGAAGCGAATTTTCTAAAGGATTTTATTATGTTTTCAAGCGTGCCGAAGTAGTCGAGGTGGTCGGCGTCTATATTTAATATGATTGAATAATCCGGTGAAAGGTGAAGGAAAGTGTCAACAAATTCGCATGCCTCGCATACCATAAGTTCGGAGTTTCCGGCTCTGCCGTTGCCGCCTATTGCAGGGAGTTTTCCGCCTATAACAGCAGTCGGGTCCATTCCGGCGCCCAAAAGAATTTGTGTGAGCATGGAGCAGGTTGTTGTTTTTCCGTGTGTACCTGAAACACATACGGCGTTTGAATAGTGCTGCGTTACAATTCCCAAAAGCACTGAGCGCTCAATGAGCGGGACATCACTTTGCTGAGCAGCTATAAGTTCAGGGTTGTCGGACATGATTGCAGCTGTATGGACTATCAGATCGGCGCCCTCTATGTTTTCTGCACGCTGACCCATATAAATCGGTATTCCCATTTTCTTTTCTGCGTTGAGAGTATCGGTCTCATTGTTGTCAGAGCCTGTTATATAGTAGCCTTTTGCGTGGAGTATCTGCACGAGCGGGTACATTCCCGAGCCGCCTATACCTATAAAATGTATATGTTTTTTTCCTTTTAAAATATTTTCGTCTGCATTTATTACTTTCATTTGAGCATTCTACCTTTCAAATGGATATTTAAAACTATTTATTATTATACTACTGTTGACGCCTATTAACAATAATACATAAATTATTTTAATACAGTATATGAAAAATAAACTATGAATAAGATAAAAAAACAGAGAAAAAATAAATACATATTTTATGGGAGGTTAAAACAATGGATATAAGTGATATACGCATAAGACGGGTTTATAATAAGGGAAAATTAAAAGCTGTTGTGTCTTTGACAGTAGGCGGAGATTTCGCAGTGCACGATATAAAGGTTATACAGGGCGAAAACAGAATTTTTGCGGCTATGCCGAGCAGAACAGATGAAAAGGGCATGTTCAGAGACATAGTTCACCCTATAACCGACGAGGCTAGAAGGAAATTAGAGGAAAAGATAATCGGCGCTTACAACAATTTTCTTGAAGAAAACAGAGAAGACGGATTAAATATATAAAAATAAATTGTAATTTTCGTAATTGCGTGATATTCTGTAAATAAGAATTTAATTGCATTAAATGCAATTTGTATTTTACTTTCTTATTTAAAGGAGGAAACGCAATGAAAGCTGTTGTTATCGGCGGAAAAGGAAAGGTCGGAACATATCTTATACCGATGCTCAGTGAGCTCGGATATGATATTGTAAATGTAAGCCGAGGAAAATCCAGTCCTTTTTTGGAAGACGGTGTGTGGAGCAAAGTGGAACAGGTAGATCTGGACAGAGAAGAAGAGGAGAAAAAGGGTACTTTCGGAAAGAAAATTGCCGAGCTTAGTCCCGATATCGTTATAGATATGATCTGCTTTACACCTGAAAGCCTGCAGCAGATGATAGACGCTTTGAGAGGTAAGGTAAAACACTACTTGTGCTGCGGCAGCGCATGGATTCACGGACATTCATCTGTTGTGCCGTGTGACGAAAACCACGACAGAAACCCACTGTGCGAATACGGAAAAAACAAGCTTAAAATGGAAGAAATTTTAAGAGCAGAATATGCCTTAAACGGTTTTCCGGGAACAATAGTACATCCGGGACATATTGTAGGAGCAGGACACATGCCGGTAAATCCTGCGGGAAATAAAAACCCTGAGGTGTTTGAAAAACTCATGCACGGTGAAGAACTTCTTTTGCCGAATTTCGGAATGGAGACTCTCCACCACGTTCATGCTTCCGATGTCGCTCAGGTATTTGTAAAAGCAGTTTTAAACCCTAATGTAAGCTATGGACAGGGCTTCCACGCAGTATCACCGGGCGCTGTTACATTGAGAGGTTATGCCGAGGCGGTAGCTTCATGGTTTTCAAAGGAAGCTGTTTTGAAGTTTGTTCCGTTTAATGAGTGGGAGAAAGCTAACTCAAAGGAAGATGTTGATTTAACACTCGACCACATTCTCCACAGCCCTAATTACAGCATAGAAAAAGCGAGAAAATATTTGGGATACGAGCCGAGATACACTTCACTTGAGGCAATTAAAGAGTCTGTTTTCTCTTTAATAGAAAAGGGAATACTCAAATAGGGAATTGCCGCCACTTTTTGACCCACAATATTAAAATTTTAATAAAATAGGCTTCTTTTTCGTCTGACGTGGACTCTAAACAAAGAGTCCACGTCATTTTTTGTCACTTTCCTCCACATATAAGATAAACGCTTGCAACGCAAGGAAATAAATGTAAAAATGTATAATGCAGAGTAGATTTGTATAGTTAAAAAATTACAAATTTTTAAAACCGGCATAAAATAAGGCTTGATTAAAGATAGAAAAGAACAAACGTTTGCATAAATTGCCGTTAATTCATGTATATACATAAATAAAAATTTAAAAAACGTTAATTTTTTTGATTGTTTCCCTTCAAATTATCTTTTAATGTGTTTATAATTACAAATATAAGAAAAGTGGAGCGATGTGGATACGAAGTGGAGGGGTCGGACATGCTGATAGGCGAGTTTTATCACACTGTCGACCCTAAAGGCAGAGTTATCATTCCACAACAGCTCAGAGAAGACCTCGGAGAGAGCTTTTTCATCACAAAGGGACTTGATTAATACCTAAATATATACACTAGAAAAGGTTGGCTTGAATTTACCGGAAAAATTGATGCATTGCCGCTTTCGGATGCAAAGGACTTGCAGAGATTTTTTAACTCAAGAGCAAGGGAGGTTCAGGTGGACAAACAGAGCAGAATACTTATCCCTCAGACACTCAGAGATTTTGCAGGGCTTAAAAAGGATATTGTTATAATCGGAGCGTCTGTCCGTGCTGAAATTTGGGACAGAGAGCGTTGGGAGAAGCTCAATGACGAAATGACAGCCGCCGACGCGCAGGCTTTGCTTAAAAAGATGGGATTTTAAACCACCAATCGTTGGAGTGAGATGGATAAATGGAATTTAATCATAAATCAGTAATGCTTTTTGAGTGTATTGATGCACTTAATATAAAAAAAGACGGTATATATGTAGACGGAACAGCCGGTGGAGCCGGACATTCAACCGAGATAGCAAAACGTTTGGGAGAAAACGGCAGGCTTTTTTCATTCGATAAAGACCCGGACGCCGTTAAAATATGTACCGAAAGACTTTCACCTTATCCGTGGGCGCAGGTTATACACAGCGATTTTGCCGATATGGAAAATCAGCTTAAAATGCGTGGCGTTGATAAGGTTGACGGCATTTTGCTTGACTTGGGAGTATCGTCCTATCAGCTCGACACCGCTGACAGAGGTTTTTCCTATCAGCATGACGCAAAGCTTGATATGAGAATGTCTAAAACAGGCACTTCCGCTTACGATATAGTGAATAGCTATTCACAGAACGAAATATCAAGAATTTTGAGAGAGTTCGGCGAGGAGAAGTTTTCTAGCCGAATAGCTGCAAATATTATTAAGGAAAGAGAAAGAAAGCCGATAGAGACTACTTTTGAGCTTGCCGAAATAATAAAAAATGCAATACCTGCCGCCGCAAGACGTGAGGGAGGAAATCCCGCAAAGAGAAGCTTTCAGGCAATAAGGATTGCGGTAAATTCGGAGCTTGATTCTCTCAGCAGATGTCTTGACAACGCTTTGGATTTGTTAAACGATAAGGGACGTTTTGCAATAATAACTTTCCATTCACTTGAGGACAGAATGGTAAAGCAAAAATTTGCTCAGTGGGCAAAGGGATGTATTTGTCCTCCGGAATTTCCTGTTTGCGTGTGCAACAATAAGCCAAAGGTAAAACTGGTTAACAGAAAGCCTATTGAAGCCGCAAAGGAAGAGCTTGAAGAAAACCGCCGCAGCCGCAGCGCAAAGCTGAGAGTTGCCGAGCGAATATATAATGAAGATTAAGGGTTTTTAAAAGATAGATTATAAATGAAAGGAATTTTGAAAAGCATGAGAAACAGTAACAATTTAGCATATGATTTTGAACGTTTTGAAACTCGTGTACCAAAGAAAAAACAGCAGGAACAGCCAGCTATAAGAATTGTCAAAGACAATCAGAAAAAGAAAGCTGCTCAGCTTATGCTTTTCAAGAGCATTTCAATTATGCTCTGTGCCGGTGCAATAACATTTCTCATGCTGTTCAATCAGGCAAGACTCAACGAGATAGGCATACAGATTAGCGACAGCAATGAAACATTAAGCATTTTGCAGAGCGAGCAGGCAAGACTTTCATCTGAGATTGAAACAAAGATGTCACTCAGAAATATTGAAGAGGCAGCTGCCGCAATGGGACTGAGCAAGATTGAGGATTATCAGGTAGAGAGTTTGAATTTGAGCGAGGGAAGCAGGATTGAGGTTCCTGATTCATCAGAAATAAGTATTTGGAGCAAAATAGGTATGTTTTTGAATGACATAAAGGAATATCTGAATATTAAATTATAATATAATATAGAAGCTAAGAGTTAAGCGGTAAATCCTCATTAGTTCTTAGCTTCTTTTTAATGTGAATAAAATATGTTACAATGATAAATACAGATTATTTGTATTACAGCCTAACATAATTTAAAATATTTAAAGAGAGATTTTTATACTGATTAAAAAGGAAAGAAATTATTTAAAGGAGGAAACACTCAATGACCGGCGGACCAACTAATAAGATGCGCAAAAGATCAATGATACTTTTATTTTTGATAAGTGTTGTCGGATTCGGTGTGCTTATAGGCAGGCTTGCATATTTTATGATTTTTGAACATGAAGAATATGAAAAGCTCGCTGCAAATCAACAGCTTCGTGTAACAGAGATAAGCCCTGAAAGAGGCGTTATATATGACAGAAATATGAAAATACTTGCACAGAGTGCAACTGTTTGGACTGTAACCATATCGCCTGTTGACATAAAATCTGAGGAAGAAAGGGAATTGGTTGCCTCCACTCTTTCGGAAATGCTCGATGTAGATAAGGACTTTATTATAGAGCGTTCACAGAGGAATACATACTATGAGATAATAAAGCGTAAGGTGGAAAAACCTCTTGCAGACGAAATAACACAGTTTAAAATAGATAACGGTTTAAACTGCATCAATTTGGACGAGGATAATAAGAGATATTATCCTTACGGAAATTTTGCTGCAGCGGTACTCGGATTTACAAACAGTGATAACCAGGGTGCATACGGAATAGAATCATATTATGAATCTATTCTCAGCGGAACGCCTGGACAAATTGTATCGGCTAAAAACGCTGTCGGTTCAGATATGAACTATCAATATGAAAAAATGTTTGAAGCTCAAAACGGAAACAGCATAGTCCTTACTATTGATGAAACCGTGCAGTATTATGTTGAAAAGCACCTTGAAGCAGCTG
>CALXEM010000112.1 GCA_944387335.1 uncultured Clostridia bacterium
TGAGTAAAGCACTCAGCACGCTTGAAACGGCATTTACACAGCTCCAAACTCCGCCCTGCAAAAACGGCATAACCGCCTTTTCCTTTTCGTCAAGCTCTTTCGGATCTTCCAGTCTCTCATAATCCATTTTTGTGATATATCTGCTGAGATATGTTCCGAACTTTTCCTGAACTTCGAGGAATTTTCCCTGCAAAAGCGTCTCCAATTTACCGCTTACTGTTGTAAGAATACTGTCCAAAAGTGCAGCACCTATGACAAGTACTATAAAATAAACCATTCTCTGCTGTCCCATGAGTTCATCGAGTATAAGCTTTGGAATAAGCACTGTTATAAACGGTATGAGCGCTGTAACTGACGCTGTTGCAAAAACCAAAAGCCAAGCTCTTTTGTCCATCTTATGCACAAGCTTTGCAAACGCAGACAGGTTTCCGAGTTCATGCTTTATTTCTTTTAATGACTTTTTTATATTCACTCTTCTCCCCCCTTAAAATACTCCGTATGCCTCACATGAGGAGACAGAAACTTCCTCTGTTTTTTCTGTATCGTTTTGATAGTAGTGTGCCTGGAGATTGAACATGTCTGCGTACTTTCCTCCCAGCGCCATAAGTTCTCTGTGAGTGCCGTACTCAACAATTTCTCCGTTTTCGAAAAATGCTATCACGTCGCAGAAGCGTGTGCTTGCAAGTCTGTGTGAAATATATATAGCAGTCTTATCACGCACCATATCGTTAAACTGCTCGTATATTCTGCTCTCTGCAAGTGCGTCAAGTGCTGATGTGGGCTCATCCAATACAACTATCGGAGCGTCTTTGTAAAGCGCTCTTGCAAGCGATATTTTCTGGCTTTCACCGCCTGAGAACTCTATTCCTTTTTCGTCAAAAATTCTCAGTACCTGTGTGTCTATCCCTTTGTCAAGGGAATATATCTTATCCTTAAGCCCTGCTTTCTCTATTGCTTCAATTACTTTTTCTTTTGAAAAATCGTTTGTCATTGCCACATTTTCAGCTACGGAAAACGCAAAGGTCTTTACCTCCTGGAATACTATCGAAAGCATCTTCCAGTATTCCTCGCGGTCAAACGTGCGTATATCCTTGCCGTTTATGAGTATGCAGCCGCCCTGCGGATCGTAGAGCCTTGCAAGAAGTTTTACAAAGGTTGTCTTTCCCGCTCCGTTTACACCGACAATCGCAAGCTTTTGTCCTGCCTTAATTTTAAGGTTAAGATTTTTGTATATATCCTTTTTGCCGTGCGGATAAGCAAAACGTACATTTTTAAACTCAATCTCATATTCGCCGCTCTTAGGAATAGGCTGGATTTTGTCAGGACTCAGTTTATCTTCGTCTTCTATTTCAAGATACGAGCGGTAAACATCGGCGTATGCCGCCTGACCTTTCAGTCTTACAAACGACTCTATCATCTGCATAAGAGTGTTTGTCATACTAGATATAGAGTTAAAGTACATCATAAAGTTACCTGTTGTAACAGCACCCTGTATATATCTGAGTACAAGGTAACCGTAAACTATAACTTCTCTGAAAAACAGGATTATACCGTTTGCCTTTTTCGGCAGGAAACGTACCTTTTGCAGATTGTAGTACTCGGATATTCTCTCTTTTTTGTACTTCCAAGCCTTACCAGACAGCCAGTCACTCATGTTGTAAAGCCTTATATCCTTGCCGTACTCAAAATCTGCCATACTTGTCTCTATATATGAGCACTTTCTTACAAGTGATGAGATTTTAGGTAGAATCTCAAGCTCCTTTTTCTTCGCCTTGTTGTTCAAATAGAATACAACAGTCACGTTTATAACAATTATCGCTATTATAATCGGGTGAAGTGTAGCCATTATTCCGAAATAACCTATAATAGCAAATACCAAAGACAGGAATGTAAATGCTTCAAAAACTGCCTGAACTATTCCCTCGCCCCACATGCTTACAGCCTCTCTGGCTGCCTGGAGCTTGTCAAGTGCATCCGGTTCTTCGGTATATTCGAATTTCATTGTAAGTGCTTTTTCGCTTATTTTTCTTTTAAGGGATTGTATCAGTATGTCAGTTTTACTGTGTGCGCTTATTCTCATACTGTCGATGAGATATCCACTAATCAGTGAGATAATCAGCATGCCTACTATTATCCACACAAGTACATCAGCTCGTCCCTTCCCTGTAAGCTCATCTATCAAAAGTTTAGGAGCAAAGATACCGATAAAAGGATAAAACGCATTGAGTAAACTGTACACCGCAATGGATATAATTACGCTTTTGTCGCTTTGCCACGACAGTTTTAAAATGTACATCAGATTTGAAATTGTAGAGTATTTTTTGCCTGTGTTCTTTTCAGCCATTGTTGTTCCCCCTCTTCTCAACTTTAATTGATATGACTGCCGTTAAATTATTTTTGATTTTGAGCCTCCATATTTTCATTTATTTCAACTATATATTTATCCGCAAGGTCTTTCATCGCCTCAAAATATTCACTGTTCAGCCTGTAATAATAGCGCCTTCCGGCATTTCTGCTTATCAGAATACCGTCATCGTTTAGCAGCTGTATATGATAGTGGAGCGTGTTGCTCGGTATTGAAAGCTCTTGTGACAGCTGTGCCAGATAGCACTCCCGCTCTTTTAGAATGTCTATTATCCTGCATCTTGTCTCGTCTGAAAAAAGCTTTCCGACAGAGTCTATGCTTACCTTCATCTTCATTTTCATCATGTTCTTTATAACATTTTCAAAATCAGGACTGAGTATAACTCTACACTGATTATTACATGTCTGAGCATGGACTATATTGTAGTTTATAAATGAAGGTATTATTGTCAAATCTTCGTTTTCAGCTATCAAATTTGCCTGTAAAAGAGCACTTCTGACTCTGTCTTCATCTTCAAACACTTTAAAAGCCGTTTTTATGTACTGACTATTTTCAGAATAAATTTCTTCAACTAATCGTTTTGCGGCATAACATATATCAAGTATCTTTTTTGAATATCCATCGGTATCAATAATCGTTCTCAATAAGAGATTTTTGCTCTCGGAGCTCAAATCCATAGTGTCTATATATTTTGAAGCCGCTATCATGTCGACAGATAATCCTGTATAAAATGATATTTCCCTCTTATCGTTATCAAAACAGGCAAAAATTCTTGCCAAAAGCTCTTTAGGATCGACTTTTACGGTTTTTTCAATTACCTCGTCAATGCTGTTGAGCTGAGTCTGCTGTGTGAAAGTCATGCGAGTTTTCTTAATATGAGTTATAAGACTGTAACGCATATCGTCGTTTACTATGAGTTCAAAAGCGTCGTTAAACTCCTTTAAATTGTCTTTAAGCTTTTTATGTACCCTGCTCACCGCATCAGGATAAACATGCTTTCCCAATATCTTTTCAACTATATCTGAGGCAAAGACAAAAGCGGAGGTAAAATCTTCCGCCATTGACTGCTCTATGGCAATATGGTATATTTTATTCATAATACATAAACCTCTATTTTACATTTCTTCTAATCTTATCGATGTTTTTATTCTATTCTATTCGAATAATATTGTCAATATGTTTTGAATAATAAAAAAGCCTTAAAATTATGGAATTTTTATACTCATTCCGTAATTTTAAGGCTTTTAATATTTTCACTATGGATTTATTTTAATTTTTGTTCACTTTCTGAGTGCAGTACAGACTGTTTTTACAGCTTCCTGTTTTTTCAGAACAACCCTTGCACGAACCGCAGCCGCCCTTTGATTTTTTGCAGTAAATTAAAGCAAAAACAGCAAGAAGAGCAATAACAGCCAATATCAAAAAGTCACCAATTCCCATATTCAAATTACCTCACAACAATGTTATCTTACAAACAAACTTGCTATCTGGAAAAATACAAATGATGTTATCCACGCAACAATACACTGGAATACAACTACTCCAAACGCCTGAAGTCCGCTGTTTAGCTCACGTTTTACAGCGCTTATAGCAGCGACACATGGTGTATACAAAAGTGTAAAGATTATATATGAGCACGCTGTAAGCGGTGTGAAAAGACTTCCCAAAGCCTGCGGCAATGTTGCAACTGTGGTACCTGTCAAAACAGACAGTGTGCTGACAACCGCCTCTTTTGCGGAGAAACCTGTCAAAAGCGCAGTGGATACTCTCCAGTCGTTGAAGCCAAGAGGTGTAAATATAGGCGCTATAAAGTGTCCTATTGAAGCGAGCATGCTCTGTGAGCTGT
>CALXEM010000113.1 GCA_944387335.1 uncultured Clostridia bacterium
CCACAAGCATTACAAGAGAAGTACCTCCTGACGAGAAAAACGGCATACTGATACCTGTGTTCGGGAATGTATTTGTAACAACGGCGATATTGTACATCGCCTGTATACCTACCTGTGAAACAAGTCCTATTGCGAGCATCGCACCGAATTTATCACTGCTTCTCATAGCTATTACAAAGCCTCTCCATACAAGCAGGACAAACAGTATAATTATAATTACTGCGCCTACAAAGCCGAGCTCCTCGCATACAATAGCAAAAATAAAGTCATTGTGCGGCTCAGGGATATACAGATGCTTCTGTCTGGACATTCCCAGACCTCTTCCCCACAGTCCGCCTGTTCCGATAGCATAGAGAGACTGTATTGTCTGATAACCCTCACCCTGCGGGTCAAGGAATGGGTTGAGCCAGTGCTCTATTCGTCCCATAGCGTATGGAATTACACCAGGTATCATAATAGCTACCGATATAACTCCAGCCGCTATAAGTGCGGCAAAACCGAACCATCTGAGCCTTGTACCGCCTATGAGCATCATTATAGCTGAAATTGAAAGTATAAGCACTGTACCGGAAAGGTGCGGCTCTAAAATCATCAATACAACAATAGGTGCCAGTATAACGGCAAACGGAAGTACACCGTATTTAAACGTGTACATCTTTTTCTGATACATATCAATCCAACGCGCGAACATAACTACAACGGCAAATTTCGCTATCTCTGACGGCTGGAACGTAGTAAAGCCTAAATTTATCCATCTTCGTGCACCGTTCCATTTAGGCATGAATAAAACTATAATAAGCAAAACTATGGTCACGGCATAGATAATAAGTGAAAATTTAATCAGTAATTTATAGTCAATAAACGATATTGCAATCATCGCAGTTATACCGAGAACCGCGAATATAAGCTGACGCTCAATGTGATAAAAGCTGTTTCCCTCGTGATAAATATCATAGGCATAGCTTGCAGAAAAGAGCATAACTAAACCAAACATCAATATTACCAATACAAGAATCAAAAAGACGTAGTCCATTCCGGAGCGTTTCGGTTTAACTTCGCCGCCGGTGCGTATCATTTTGCGGTTTTCACGCCTTGCTTTTTGCATTATATGCTCCTCTCTTCCTCAAAAATAATATATGGCAGATATTACATAATATATACCGCTACTGCCGCCGCTATACATCCGAGTAATGCAACAAATGAAAACAGGGCAACTATTTTTACTTCGCTGTATCCTGACATTTCAAAATGATGATGTATAGGACTCATTTTAAATATACGTTTTCCTGTCAGCTTAAAGCTTGCAACCTGAAGCATAACTGAAAACGCCTCTATAAGATATATAATTCCTGCCAAAACAATTATGAGCGGCAAACCTATACCGAAAGCAAGCGCCACTACCATACCGCCCAAAAACATTGAGCCTGTATCACCCATAAATACTTTTGCAGGGTGGAAATTCCATATAAGAAAGCCTACGCAGCCTCCTGCAAGTGCTATTGACAAAAGTGTCATGCCCATATAGTTGAGCATTGTGGACATAACCATAAAGCCTATTGCAGTTACAAATGTAACAGAAGAAGCAAGTCCGTCTATACCGTCAGTGAGATTTACAGCATTTACAAATCCGATTATAAGGAATACGCAGAAAGGATAATAGAATATTCCCAAATTAAGCTGACCTATAAACGGTATAACAATAACAGTTGATGTATCTCCTGCAAGGTAGATTGTAGCGAGATATGCTATTGAAATGATAAGCTGGATAATAATTTTCTGAATAGCTGTAAGACCTAAATTTCTCTTTTTAACTACTTTTATATAGTCATCAATAAAACCTAAAAATCCAAACGCAAGCGCCATTACAATTCCTGCAAAGAAGCGTACATTTTCAATCAGGTAGTTCTGTGCAAACAATCCCTCGTATTCATAAGCCATCATTGCAAACCCAACTATTGACGCAACTATTATTCCTATTATGAACATCACTCCGCCCATAGTAGGTGTGCCCTGTTTGGACTTATGCCATGTAGGACCTATATCGTTTATTGTCTGTCCGTATTTTATTTTTTTAAGAAAAGGTATAACCCAAATTCCTAAAACCGCAGTCAGTACAAACGCAATGACAGCCGTGACAAGTGTAATAATTCCGCTCATTTTTAAAGTTCATTCCTTTCTCAGCTTCTTGTGTCATTTCAGATATTTTTGCTTTAAAAGACACGAAGATATTAAAACTTAAATCTATTTTTCTTCGTAAATTCTGTTTATTATCTCTTCGAGCTTCATTCCGCGGCTGCCTTTAAACCAAATTATATTTCCGCCGTTACATTCTTTAACTACTCTTTCAAAGAGTGCATTTTTATCCTCAAAAAACTCAGCGTCTGTTTTGTTTTCCAAAGCCGCCTTTATAATATACCTGCTTTCGTCACCATATGCAAGTACAAGGTCTATTTTTTCCTTAGCGGCAGCTTCTCCTACTGATGAGTGCGCTGTCTGAGAATAATCTCCAAGCTCAAGCATATCTGCCAAAACGGCTATTTTCTTTCCCTTACACTCCATATTTGAAAGTGTTTTAAGCGCTGCAAACATTGAATCAGGGCTGGCGTTATAGCAGTCCTCAACGATAGTAAAATCACCTTTATCCACTATCTTCTGCCTCATGCCCGACGGAGCATAACGTGCAAGCGCCTGAGCGGCTCTCTTTGGCTCTATTCCGAATGTAACTCCGACTGCAAATCCTGCAAGCGCATCCAATACATTGTGCTCACCTACACACGGAATATACGCCTCATATTTTTCGTTCTTATACAGTATTGAAAAGCGTGTATAAGAGAGATTTTCGCATACGTCAACTGCTCTTATATCAGCTTTTTCATTGTGAAGAGCATATCCTATCACATTATAGTCACTCATCTTTACATTGCACAATAAGTCATTGTCGACATTGAGTATGAGCGGCGCACCCTTCGGCAAGCCCTCAGTTACCTCAAGTTTTGCCTTAAGTATATTTTCACGGCTTCCCAAATTCTCAATATGTGATACACCTATACTCGTTATAACAGCGGCATCAGGCTTTGTAATATGAGTTAAATCTGATATTTCTCCCATATTTGTCATACCCATTTCAATTACAGCCGCTTCAACTGAATTATTGAGTCTGAGCAGTGTTTTAGGAAGTCCTATCTCATTGTTTAAATTACCCTCTGTTTTGAGAGTGTTAAACTCAGACGACAGCACACACCAAATCATTTCCTTTGTGGTTGTCTTTCCCACACTTCCCGTAACTGCCACAATTTTCGGTGAAAATTTTTCTCTGTAAAGTCCACCTATATCCATAAAAGCACGCAGAGTATTTTCTACATATATAACTCTGTCGCTGTCGTAATCGCCTTTTTTATGTGCTATTGCGGCGCAAGCTCCCTTCTGAAGCGCTGACTTAATATAGTCATGGCCGTCAAAGCGCTCTCCCTCAAGTGCTACAAACAGACAACCCGAAGTAATTGCACGCGAATCAGTACATACATCATCTATTAAAATATTCTCTTGCCAGTCCTGTGTTTTTCCTGTTAGCTTTAAAGCTATTTCGCTCAGTCTTATTTTTTCCATATTTAAACTCCGTCTATCTGTCTGTATTTATTTTTTATCATTCATTCTCTTTACAAGTTCCTGAACAATTACTTTTTCATCAAAATATATTGTGCCGTAATCCAAAACCTGATAATCCTCATGGCCTTTACCTGCCAAAATGAGAACATCGTCCTTTTGGCATTGCTCAAGCGCCCACTTTATAGCCATATATCTGTCAGGTATAACCTTATACGGCGTATTGTACTCGCTCATTCCCTTGAGTGTTTCCTGAGTTATTCTGTCCTCGTCCTCATCTCTCGGGTTATCCATAGTAAGCACTACTAAATCGGACAGCCTTGACGCAATTTCACCCATTATAGGTCTTTTAGTTCTGTCACGGTTTCCTGCGCATCCGAAAAGCGTTATGACTTTACCCTTTGCAAATTCTCTGACAGTGGAAATTATCTTTTCAAGACTGTCAGGGGCATGGGCATAGTCACGTATAACTGTAAAATCAGCATCTATCGGAATAGTCTCTGTTCTGCCCTTCACGCCGGGACATGTGTTTATTCCCTCTACCGCCTCTTCAAATGTAAAGCCGATAGACATAACACACGCCATTGCAGCCAAAGCGTTGGAAACGGAAAATCTTCCGGGCATTGCAAAATGGCATTTGAGCTTCTTTGACTTATAAACTGCGTCAAATTCGCACATGGATGACGAAAGCTTTATGTCAGTCGCTGTCAAATCCCCTGCTTGTGTTCCGAAAGTTATTACCGGTACATCTATTTCGCTGTACAGACGCTTGCCGTAATCATCGTCTAAGTTTATAACGGCATTTCGGCACATTGAAAAGAGCTTTTTCTTTGCGTTATAGTAGTTCTCCATTGTAATATGGTAATCCAAATGGTCCTGTGTGAGGTTTGTAAATATTGCGCTTTCAAATACACAGCCTTCTATTCTGCTCTGGTCAAGTGCGTGGGACGACGCCTCCATTACAACATATTCGCACTTTGCCTCAACCATTCTGGAAAACAACACATGCAATTCAGCCGGGTCAGGTGTTGTATGTTTTGCAGGAAATGAAATATCCCCTATAACATTCTGTATCGTGCCGATAAGACCTGTCTTTTTATTGTTGTGCTCCAATATATGCTTGAGAAGATAAGTTATTGTAGTTTTGGCATTAGTACCTGTAACTGCGAGCAGTTTTAACTTTTTGGACGGATTGCCGTTTAAGTTTGCACACATAACGGCATATGCGCTCCTTGTGTTTTTTACAATCACCTGTTTGTCTATACCGAGGTCAATATCGGTTATGATTGCCACAGCGCCTTTTTCCACAGCCTGACGGGCATATTTATGCCCGTCTGCCTTTTCGCCTTTTACACACACAAATACTGATTTATCATCTACTTTTCTCGAATCACATGTAACGGACGTAATATCGCTGTCAGGTAAATTCTCAGAAGCTTTAAATTCAATGCCGCCTAAAAGCTCTTTTAAAATCATATGTGTATCTCCTCTCGGATTACCTTAATCTAAAATTATATTATACTATTCCTGGACTTCCTTGTCAGCAAATTGCACCGTAATAATAGTACCCAGCGGCACGCTCTCACCCGCCGCAGGCGACTGACTCATTGCCTGAACGGTACTTCCCTCAATATCTGCACCCATTATCTTTATATTAAGTCCGCTGTTTAGTATTTCCTTATTGGCAACCTGCCCCGATTTACCCACAACATCTGGCACAGTGATCATTGTTTGTTCTTCCTCTTCGGTGTATAGAATTACCGTTCCGCCTCTCGGTAAGTAATCCGACGCCGCAGGCACCTGACTCACCACCGTATCTCCGTCACCTACAACACGTGTTGAAAGGCCCTGCTGATGTATTGTATTTTGAGCATCATAAACGCTCTCTCCTACAACACCTGGTGTATTTACATCAAGATTTGCAAGCTCTTCTTCAGTATATTCAGGCTCAACGCCGAGATATGGGAGTATATCCTCTAATATGTTACCTACAACAGGTGCCGCAATAACAGAACCATAGGTATTGTTGAGGTTAGGCTCATCGAGCAGTACCAAAACTGCAATCTGAGGGTCATCTGCCGGAGCAAATCCCAAGAATGAAAGTACATTCTTTTCCTCTTCGTCAGGGTTTTGGTCAAGTTTCTGTGATGTACCTGTTTTACCGCCTATACGGTAACCGGGTCTGTAAGCAAGTTTACCTGAACCGCCTTCACCGCATACAACCTGCTCGAGCATGAGTACCAGTTCATCCGATGTCTCCTTTGAAACAACCTGACGTACAACCTCAGGCTCTGTCGATTCTATTACGCTTCCCTGCTCATCGAGTACCTGTGATACTATATAAGGACGCATGAGATTACCGTCATTGAGCACTCCGCATATTGCGGTAATAAGCTGTATAGGTGTTATTTTAAACGACTGTCCCATTGAGGAGCTGGCGAGGTTTACAATGCTCATTGTATCAGGATCGTGCATAATGCTTCCGGATTCACCAGGCAGGTCTATTCCTGTAGGTTCCAAAAGCCCGAACAGTTCAAAGTAATCATAGAATTTCTCTACACCCAAACGCTCGCCTATTGTCATAAACGCAGGGTTGCATGAATGCATCAACGCCTCAACAAATGTCTGCGAACCGTGTCCGCCGATTTTCCAACATTTTATTGTTTCGCCTGCAACAGTGTGTGAACCGTCACAGTAAAAAGTATCACTGTCGCTTACTACATGCTCCTCCATAGCAGCAGCTGCTGTCAATATTTTAAATACAGAACCCGGCTCATACGGGTCTGATATAGCCTTGTTTCTCCACTGTGTAAACTGCAACTCTTGTAGCTTTTCATTGTATTCATCAGTACCTTCTTCAAGTCCTGCAAGCTGACTTAAAAGCTTGTCGTCTATAACCTCAAACGGTTCATTAGGGTCAAAGTCGCCTTTTGTAGCCATTCCCAAAATTTCACCGGTCTTGATATCCATTGCAATACCGACAGCTCTCTGCCTAACGTCGTTTTCATCAACAGCGGCTTCAAGGTGCTTTTCAACA
>CALXEM010000114.1 GCA_944387335.1 uncultured Clostridia bacterium
TCCGAGTCCGCCGAACTGTCCGAGCATAATCTCGCTGAATACAAGCTCACCTGTTGCAGCTCCCAAAGCGGCTGACATCGGGTCGAAAAGCATTGAAAGTGTAAGCGGTATAAACAGGAAGTACTCAACGGAAAATTCAACTATTCCCACCTGAAATTTTGGTATCAGCTCAGTAAACAAAGTAGCCAATCCGTAAAGTGACATTGTCAGCACAAATACCATCAATTTCTGCGATTGTGTTGCAGACTGTTTTTGCATATAACTCATTTTAAAAATCCCCCTCAATAATGTTTAAAGACTTTTTCTTACACGCTTATTATATATTTTTGATGTAAAGTGCTGTAGCTCAGACATGTAAAATGTAAGTTATTTTTCTAAATTTAATTTTATAAAAGTAAATTTTCATAAAATCAAAATAGATAACAAAAAAGGACGATACAAAGTATCATCCTTTTAAATATTACATATAACATCAGACTTACTCTATCTCTCCGTTGCACGGCTGTCTGATTTCTTTTCTATATATGAGTTTCCTTTCAAATAAAACCTCTCTTTGTTTTTCACAAGGTATGACCTTAACTGTCTTTTGTGCAAACAGAGCTTCTCAGTACAGTTAGAGCACGACAGACAGGCATTTGTCTTTTCGGAAAAGCGTTCAGGATGCTTATACAGCGAAAGCTCCCAAAAAACAAGAAATATAAAGCCAACAGCAAATAAGCTCAATGCAAAAAAGTTTTTTATAAATACAAGAGGAGTGAACATCATAGCATAGTCCCAATTATAAATACGGCAGCTTGTACAGCATTTATTTTTCATAAACCATGTCTGGAACGGACAGAAGAACAGCACGCATACCATATCTCCTATTGAATAGGCTAAGCTCAGTAATATAAGCAGTCCCTCATCTATTATGCGAAGCTTATATAAAAATCCTGCGACCAAATTACCGCTTATCCACAACACTGCAACAAGCAACGCCATTTTGTTTGAATTGATCTGAGGATCGTTATTTCCGGTAGGTATGTAATTTTTCTTAAACTGTTTTTGACAGCCCATACTGCTGTACTTCGACGGAAATGCCCGCAGTATCATGTCTGCCATAAATATAAACCACATAAAGAGCAAAATAACCGAATTGCCGTTTAATTTCCCCAAAAACACGTCTGTTCCGCTTATATGCTTTTTTATGTACAACAGTCCTGCAGTTAAAAACATTACAGAACGAATGACAAATTTAAAAACATGAATAGCTGTTATTTCCGAAATCGGCAAGCTCTTTGTCTGACCGTTTCTCATCCTTTCACACCTCGTATCATAAACTCCTAAATTAAAAAATTGCCCTAAAAATTATTATAACATAAAAAAAGAAAAAACAAAGTTTTTTCGGTTCCCGTGTTAAAGATAAAAAGAATAAGTTTTTCTTTTCATATATTAAAGCGCTCTCAAAATACATTGAGAACGCTTTTTTAATTCAGATAAAAATTATTCAGTCCTTATAGTTATAGACTCTATAACAGGCTGCTGTGACGCTTCAATAGTACCGTTATCATCAGTAGGCTCAGCGGACTGACAAATTGTGTCCACAATGTTCATACCCTCAGTGACATATCCGAAAGCAGCATACTCTCCGTCAAGGAATGTGCTGTCCTCCTGCACAATAAAGAACTGCGAGCTTGCGCTGTCATAGTCGGTTGAACGCGCCATTGATATAGCTCCTCTTGTATGTGAAAGCGTGTTGTCATATCCGTTGGCAGAAAATTCTCCTACAATAGTATTTTCAGAGCCTCCCGTACCGTCACCGTTAGGGTCTCCGCCCTGCATCATAAAGCCATCCATAATGCGGTGGAACTTAAGTCCGTCATAAAATCCGCTCTGAGCAAGATTTACAAAGTTCTCCATAGTAATCGGAGCCGCCTCTTGGTCAAGCTTAACTGTTATTGTACCGTGGTCTTTTATATTTATATCCGCGTAATATGTCAGCGACTCATCAAGTGTTACAGGCTCATACTCCTCACTCTCAGAGCTCTCTGAAGATGATGTGTTATTTTCTATAACAGTTGAGACTTTGTCCTGTATTACAGGAAATAAAAATCCCAGTGCAACAGCCATACAAAAAATAACTGCAAATACACCTGAGTACATCGCATATTTTTTCTTCTTTTTTTCAAGCGGAGCAGCTATGCTGTCAATAGCTGATGCAGCATATTTGTCAACAGATTTTGGAACACTTACATTCTTCTGTCCGTCTTTTAAAGCCTCTGCAACTTTCTCAAAGGAATATCCGTCATGTGATGACTTTAATGCCCGCTCAAAGTTTTTCTTTTGTGCTTCAAGCGCTGCATCTATTGTCTTTACATCGAGCTTAAATAAATCGGCAATCTCCTCAGAGGAAAAGCCCGCAACAGTGTTAAGTACAAGTATAAACCTGTGCAGCTCAGGCAGCTGTGCTGTTAAATCAAACACAGCCGTTTTAAAATCATCGGATATATTTTTATCGAAAGCAACCGAAAAGTCGCGATTTTCAGGTACTCTAAATGCCTTTTGCTTTTTCTTGTTTATTTTTCTCTTACAGCATTCAAGAGTTTTCCTTAAAGCTAAGTTCTCAAACTCCTCCTCAGAGGATATATTCTGTGCTACGGCATTGCCCCACACATTTTTAAATACCCACGATGCGGCTTCAGCGGCACGAGTACTGTCCGACAGCATTAAAAGCGCAGTATAATATACCTTGTCTCTGTAGGATTCATAAATACTTTCCATTGCCTTGCGTTTGCCTTTTACAGCTGATTGAATTGTTGTTTACATTTTCTATCCGCCTTCCCGATATTTTTAGATTTTTCTGCGATACTGAAAATTTGCCTATTTTATTTTAATACATAAACCTTATATGAACCTTAAAACAAACAGGATAAAAAATTTTCACTTATAAATCGCACATTTGTCTTTTGCTTTAAAACAACACTGTTTTATATTTTAAAAAATGAAAATGTCAGCAATGAGGACAAATAATTATCAAATTATTACTAAACTTGATATTCATGTGAAAACACCGATACAGTAAGGTCTGTATCGGTGTTTTTATACTAATCTATACCTATAAGACGTGCAGGATTTCTCGATACCATTTTAATAATATCCTCTGTATCAAACTCAAAATCCAGCAGAGTAGATATCATCGTTCTCATTCCCTGTACAGCGGACGGAGCCGAACGAATACCGTAATCCGTACCTAGTACAATTTGCTCAGGTCCGACAGCTTTAAGCACATCGAAAAACGCGTATGTTCCGCTGTGCATAAACGGCAGTGCGTCCGACATATCCCTGTACTCCTTTTCAACATAGTAGTGTGTGCGCGGAGCGGGAGGATAAAGAAAATCAACTGCGCAGCCCTCAAGAAAAACTCCCTTATTGGCAAGCTCAATCTGCTGCTGCACCGACATTCTGGCACGTACAGGATGACATATCAAAACTTTTTTAATTTTATACCGCTGAGCCAGTTCTACTAAACGTAATGCCTCCTCTACGGAAACATGGCCCACATTCAAATATACCTCTTCATGCTCGGCTATCATGGAGAGAATTTCGTCAAGCTCAGGCGGAACAGGGTCGTCAAGCTTAATGCGTACGGCGCGCGACAATTCCTCATCTCTGAATTTAGGGTATGCGTCCTTTAACGGTACTAGCTTTCCATCTATCAATGTGGCCTCTCTTGACGCCGAATAATATGTACAGTGCGAACCGAAACTGATAAATCTGCATCCGTCACCCATCTTCAAGGCGGTTTTTACAGCTCTCGGATTCATTCCCCCATGGCACGAGTTCATCAAATACCCTCCAAAGGTCTTAATACCCTTTACGTGTCTGTTTACCATCCACGCCGTACCAGAAGCCCATCCGAATACATCATAGTAAACCAGCGCTTTCATGCCCGCGTTTCTCGCCTCAATCGCAATCTCAATCGGGTCGCAGTATCCGGGGTTGGACATAAGCACAGGTCCTGCGTGTACATGGCTGTCAATACTGTCCTGCAAAAGCAGAGACGGCAGTTCTTCATATCTGTGGTCAAATGTTTCACGAAGCTCGTCTAAAGTGTATTGGTGACGCTCATATGTGTTTATGTTTGCATTTTCCAAATCGAACATTTTTATTTTTCTCCTTTCATATTTTGATTTTTTAATAAATCATCCAGCCATGCACAGCCGACAGTATAATTTCACCTAAATTATATTGTCGGTGCATTATACTGTCAATTATCGAATTTATATAAATAAATCAGCTTAAAACGCATGTTTTACATAAACACACATCGTATAAAAATCTCCAATATCTAAGATCACTGCTCTTTCACCTCATTTTAAGACAAACAGTCCAAAAACTCTTTTATGACATGGCAGCGTCAATAATTCCGTGGTATAATATCAGTAATAATGATTCGAGGTGCATGGCTTTGAATGAAAAAAAGATTGATAAATTTGCTGAAATGATAAGACAGAGCAATAATATTGTTTTCTTTGGCGGAGCGGGTGTCTCTACGGAAAGCGGAATGAAAGATTACCGCAGTGAGGACGGGCTGTACAATACCGTCAAGCAGTATAATGTCCCGCCGGAAACGATACTCAGCCACAGTTTTTTCGAACGATACCCGGAGATATTCTATGATTTCTACTACAACTATTTTCTCAATACCTCAGCACAGCCGAACCGCGCACACTACGCCTTGGCTGAGCTTGAAAAGTCCGGAAAATTGAAGGCCGTAATTACTCAAAATATAGACGGTCTGCACCAGCGAGCGGGAAGCCGTAACGTAATAGAGCTTCACGGAACAGTCCTGAAACATTACTGCACTGTCTGCAAAACAGTAATGCCGAACGAAAAGGTCAAATCGTTTGCCGGTAAGGTACCTAAATGTGAAAAATGCGGACATATCGTACGTCCGGACGTCGTTCTGTACGAGGAGTCTTTAAACGACAGAGTTATAAAATCGGCTGTTGAGGCGATTTGTGCAGCGGATATGCTGATAATCGGCGGAACATCTCTGGCGGTCTATCCTGCCGCAAATTTTATAAGATATTTTTCCGGCGAAAAAATCGTCCTAATCAACCGCGACGCCACACAGTACGACAGCATCGCGTCACTTGTTTTCAGGGACAGTATCGGAGAAGTTATGTCCTCTGCGGTAAAACTCATTTAAAAATCGTAAAAAGAACATTTTATCTGAACAAACTAAAAGTGCCCCGAGCGTGTATGATGCGTTCGGGGCTTTTTGACGTAATCGCAAATTTAATTTTAATATCAGTCCAAAATTAAGCCTTTTTTCTTTCCTTTTTTATTTTTAGGATATTCTCTAATTCTGATAATGTAGTCAAAGTTAATAATCTCATTACTGTTGTTATTCTCAATAAGCAGACCTGAATCACCTATTTCCTTAATAACTCCGCTCACCTGAGAATTAAATGTATAAATAAGACATTCTTTGTCAATAAACCTTCGCGCCAGTGTTTTCATTTCGTCTACCTCTTTCAAATTTTTCTTGCAGATGATTTGTTTTAAAAAATTTTTGTTTCTGTTGTTGTTAATGAGTATGATAAACAGGAACAGAAAACAAAGAATATATACAGCAGGATTCATAGCATCACCTCTTACTGTTATTATAAAACAAAATTTTCGTTTTCCAAATAAATGCGCAAAAATAAAAACTAACGCTGAACTCAAAACGAATTGAGTTCAGCGTTGTGCTGGTGCGGATAACAGGAATCGAACCTGCATGAAGGAATCTTCACTAGAACCTGAATCTAGCGCGTCTGCCAGTTCCGCCATATCCGCATATATAAAATCGCATTTCTGCGGTTTTATCTTAATTTTATCTCTGATATAAAGCAGTGCTTTTTATGTCACGCAATATATTATATATTGCGTGACAGCGTTTGTCAAGCACTTTATTTTTCGCCTAGTACTCCGCTCTCCAGCATGGACTGTGCCGCAAGCATAACGCCAAGCTTACCGCTCGGATATGTTAAGCCGCCCTGCATCCATGCGGCATAAGGCTCTCTCATAGGACCGTCGGCGGAAAGCTCTATCGAAGCGCCCATTGTAAATGCGCCCGCCGCCATTATTACCTTGTCCTCATATCCCGGCATGTCCCACGCCTCAGGTGTTACGAACGAATCCACAGGAGCACCCTTCTGTATTCCTCTGCAAAAAGCCTCAAGCGCCTCAGGCGACTTTAACTTCACCGCCTGGATTATATCGCTTCTAGCTTCATCATATTTAGGATAAACCTCATATCCGAACTGTGAAAATACAGCCGCGGCAAAAACAGCAGTCTTCACAGCGGACGCCACAACGCTCGGAGCAAAGAAAAGTCCCATGAACATATTTCTTGTCTCGCCTAAGGTACAGCCTACTTCCTTGCCCATGCCCGGAGATGTCAGCCTGTAAGCGCACTGCTCGACAAGCTCCTTTTTACCGGCAATATATCCGCCTGTCTTTGCAATACCGCCGCCAGGATTTTTTATAAGCGAGCCTATAATCAAATCAGCACCTACGTCCGTAGGCTCTATTTTATCTACAAATTCACCGTAACAGTTATCTACAATGACAGCCGCATGGTGATTTACACGGCGCACATGCTCAATTATTCTCTTTATCGTGTCAACCGACAGAGTATCTCTGAGCGAATAGCCTCTGGAACGCTGTATGTAAACTACTTTTGCAACGGAGGAATTTTTTGATATTGCAAGGTAGTCAGGCTTTGAATCCTCGGTCAAATCAACCTGTCTGTACTCTATCCCGAAATCCTTGAGCGAACCGTTGCCCTCTCCGCGGATACCGATAACCTCTTCAAGCGTGTCGTACGGCGCGCCTGTCACACAGAGCAGTATGTCTTTCGGACGCAGAACTCCGAACAGCGCAGTTGTAAGCGCATGCGTACCCGAAACAAAGTTGTGCCTTACCAAAGCGTCCTCACAGCCGAAAACGTCAGCATAAACAGCATCGAGCGCTTCTCTGCCTATGTCGCCGTAGCCGTAGCCGGTAGAGCCGTAAAAATGAGTCTCGCTTATACGGTGCTTAGCAAACGCCGCCAAAACTTTTTGCTGATTGTAGTGCTCGGTTTCCTCTATTTTTCTGAAAGCCTCAGAGCACATCTTCTCGGCATTTTCAGCCGCCTGTAAAATTCTATCGTCAAAATTAAAAAACGGTGATTTATTGACCATGTTATTCTGCCTTTCCAAAATTTTAAGCGTTTGGATTTTTCATAATAAAGAGTGTACCGCAGTCCCTGAAACCGAGCTTGTGGTACATCTCGTGGTTTCTCATATTTGATGTAACGATAAGCGCCCTCTTTTTATCATTCATCAAAAGCTGTACAGACTGCAAAGTCAGCGCGCAGGCATAACCCTTCATTCTGTAATCCGGGTGAGTTGCCACCGACTCTATAACTCCGCAGGTATCACTCTCCGTGTACACTCCGGCTGTCGATACAAGCTTATCGTCCTCATAAATTCCGTATACCTTTGAATATCCGTGACGCACTCTGTATGAGATAGAGCACATCCAGGCGTCAAATACGCTTACATCCTTAAAGTGGCTGTCAGCCTCGCATAAAAGGTCATACAATTCGGAAATTTTAATCTCGTCTTTAATCTCAGGTATGTCCCTTTTCTCAATACACTCCATCGGAGGATACATAAAGCGCTGTACACTCAGATTATTCACCTCGGCGCCCAGCTCATTTGCCGATGAAAACACTCCGGTGCAGTCGCACTCAACTGTTTTCCAGTTTATAAAGCCCAAAAATTCAGTAAATTCCTTTTTGAGCATAAGCTTTGCGTGAACTGTAAGCACATCGGCGCTCAGGCACATTATACCCAAAGGCTTTGACGCGCCGTACACTATCCAAAACTGCGCCATGTCAGCGTCGTTTTTGTAGCATTGATACAGTGTGTGTATCTTGCACGCCGTCACACTGCAGTCGTTGCTCAGCGCCAAAAAATCATCTAAATTTTCGTCGCACACAAGGCGTATCAAAGTTATCCCCTCTCTTCATTCAAAAGCTTGACAAGCTCCTTTAACAGCTTTCTTGTATTCTCAATATCGCCCTTGTCTATCATGCAGTTAGGCGTATGCAGGTATCTGCACGGAACGCTTACAGCAACGGCTTTTGCGCCACTTGCACTTCTCTGCAAAGAGCCTGAGTCGTTTCCGCCGGAAACTACATTTTTAACCTGTACGGGTATGTTTTTCTCTTTTGCCATATCAAGAGCGTCTTTTAAAATTTCTTTGTCATAAACGGTAGTGAAATCCATAATTGACATAACAGGTCCCTTTGCAAGCTGACAAACCTGCTTTTCAATCTCAACCGACGGAATATCCTTAGCAGTAGTCGTCTCAACAGCGACAGCTATGTCAGGGCGCACCGCAAACGCCGCTGTCTTAGCTCCGCGGCAGCCGTTTTCCTCCTGTACGGTAAAGGCAAAAACGGTGTCATATTCAAGCTCGTCCGACAAAATCATGTCTACAAGCAGAGCACAGCCTGCTCTGTCATCCAAAGCCTTAGCTTTAATTTTACTGCCGTTCTCTCCGAACTCGCAGAACTCGTTAAAAAACACAGCGCTGTCACCTGCGGACACATATTTTTCTGCGTCCTCTTTTTTGTCAGCTCCGATGTCTATATATAAATCATCTATATCAGCAGGCGTTGTCTTTTCCTCCTGCGACTGCATGTGTACGGCTTTTCTTCCGATAACTCCGTGAATTTTGCCGTCACCTACTAAAACGGACTTACCCAAAACATATCTTGAGTCTATTCCGCCGACAGTCGTAAACTTGAGCAACCCCTCGTCGGTAATTGAGGTTATCATAAATCCGACTTCGTCCATGTGCGCTGCAAACAGTACAGTCTTGTTTGCAGGCTTTTTGCCCTTTTTATACGCTATAATGTTGCCCATTGCGTCGACTTTTGTCTCACAGCGGTCGGAAATTTTATTTAAAATAAGCTCTCTCACACTGTCCTCGCGTCCCGATATACCGGAAACACCGCACAGCTCCTTAATAAGTTCAGTCATCATAAAGCTTCTTTTCCTCCCTTGGCAATACTGCATACAGTCTCAGCCATAAGCTTTGCGCAATTTTCCACGTCGTTTAAGCTCACCACTTCAACAGGTGAGTGCATATAGCGAAGCGGTATTGAAATAAGCCCTGTCTTAACGCCGTATCTGCTCACAGAAATGTTATCCGAGTTTGTTCCGGTAGAACCACCCATAACTTCAAGCTGGTACGGTATATCGTTTTCCTTTGCCGTCTTTTCCATAAGCCTTGAGAGCTTTATGTCCAACACAGGTGAAATTCCTATCATAGGACCTTTCCCCATAACGCCGCACTTGTCCTTAGGCGCGTCAGGAGTATGTCCGAACGATACGTCTGTCACTATCGCGTGCGTCGGCTCTGTCTTAAATGTAGCTGTCATAGCTCCGCGGCAACCGTTTTCCTCCTGAACGGAGAATACAGCCGCAACTCCGCAGTCAAGATTCATCTCGCTTAACAGCTGAACAGCTCTTACAACAACGGCACAGCCTGCGCGGTCATCAAACGCCCTTGAGGTTACATTTGAGCTTAAAAGCTCTGTGTAAGGCGCGTCAATCGTTATCTTATCACCCGGCAGTATGATTTCGCGTGCATATTCGCCGCTCATTCCAGTGTCAATGCGCACCTTGTCGGCGTCAGGTATCTTTTTAGAGTCCTGCTCAACACACACAACAATTCCCTTTACAGGCTCTTTTGCGTGTACAGTAACACTTCTGCCGAGTATCATTCTGTAATCCACTCCGCCGCAGGACGCAACTTTTAAAAACCCGTTGTCGTCTATGTGAGTCACCATAAGCCCAATCTCGTCCAGATGAGCGTCGAGCATTACAAGCGGCTGACCGTCTTTCGGCTCTTTAACTGTGCACAAAACGCTGTTCATAGCGTCAATTTCTATATTCTTGCAGTACGACTCCATAAGCTTTTTTACAGTTTTCGCCGCCTGAAAATCCTCTTCTCCGCAAACTCCCACAGCCTGCGAGAGCTCTTTTAATATATCCGATATATTACTCATATTTATAAAGTCCTTTCGGAAATGTGATTTTTTATAAAGCATTTACAATGTCCTTGAAGTGGCGTCCACGCTCCTCAAAGTTGCGGTACAAGTCAAAACTTGCACTTGCAGGCGAAAGCGAGATTATATCTCCGCTCACAGCAAACTCCTGCGCCTTTTTTACCGCCTCTTCCATAGACTGAGCGTAGATTATAACAGGGTTTCCCTCTTTGTATTCAGGATAAGCCTTTACAGCCGCCTCAATTTTCTCAGCTGTCGCACCCATTAGTACAATGCACTTTGTCTTTTCAACAAGATAAGGCGCAAGCGGCTCATACGGTATCTTCTTATCATATCCGCCGGCTATTACAATTATCTTCTGCTTAAACGATTTGAGCCCTGCAATAGTTCTTGTAGGACTGCTTGCAATAGAGTCGTTGTACCACTTTACGCCGTCCTTTTCGCGCACAAACTCAATTCTGTGCTCAACTCCGCCGAACTCCTTTGCAACCTTTACAATTGTCTGAACGTCGGCAAGTCCCCATACAGCCGCAATAGCCGCAAGGAAGTTTTCTACATTGTGTATACCCGGTATGCGTATATCCTCAGCGGATACAACCTCAGTCACTTTTCCGTGGTCGCTCATGCACAGTACGTTGTTCTCGTTGAGAAAACTTCCGTTATACGGGGTCTGTCTGCGTGTAAAATATGTCACATCGCCGCGGCACTCCTCAGCCATAGCGCTTGTAATATCGTTGTCGAGGTTTAAAACAGTCTTTGAAAATGCATTCTGGTGCAGGTATATGTTCTTTTTAGCGTCTATATACTCCTGCATATCCTTGTGCATATCGAGGTGGTTCGGCGCAACGTTTGTCACAACAGCGATGTCAGGGCTCTGGCGCATTGAAATGAGCTGAAAGCTTGAAAGCTCGACCACTGCGTAATCGTCAGGCTCAACCTGCTCAATAATCGGCAGTAAAGCTCGTCCTATATTGCCTCCCAGATGCACCTTTTTGCCGCTCGCTTTGAGTATCTCGGAGATAAGGGTTGTAGTCGTTGTCTTTCCGTCACTTCCCGTTACGGCAATTTTTTTGCAGTCACAAAGCTCAAAGAACACCTCAAGCTCACTTGTAACAACCTTGCCCTGTCTGCGAAGCTCGTTTAACTCAGGGATAAAAAAGCGTATTCCCGGTGTGCGGAAGATTATATCAGCTTCTATATCTTTAAGATAGTCCTCACCAAGCTTTAATTTAACGCCGAGCTCGTCCATGCGGGAGCAAACCTCCTCGCCAAGCTGTTCACGTGTACGCTTGTCGCAGAGTGTTACGTCTATACCCTTTGAGGCAAACAGCTCTATGCACTCTCTGTGGCTTACGCCCGTACCCAAAAACGCTACCTTTTTCCCTTTATTTAAAATCTCATCAAAAAACCTTTTTGCCGAAGATGTGCTCATATCTATTTCATACCTTTCGTAATAATATTCCAATCTCTACTATTATACGGTGCACATATAAATTTTGCAAACGCTTTACAGCGCAAATTCCGCTTTTTTACGACATCACGGCGTAACGCCGGCGTTTTTATTGCTTAAAATGTAAAACAAGCTTATACTTATAATATATATTATCTTAAAAACGGAGAAAAATCATGTCTCAAATAATACACCCGCTCAAACCGATATATAACTCTGACAGCCGCATACTTATACTCGGCACAATGCCATCGCCTAAGTCACGTGAATACGGCTTTTACTATATGCACCCGCAAAACAGATTTTGGCGCGTAATGGAAAATTTATTCGGTGAAGCTTTAATGCCAATAAGCGCCGAAGATAAAACAAAATGGCTTTTAAAAAAACGCATTGCTCTCTGGGACGTGCTCTACTCCTGCGATATAGAAAACGCCGCAGATTCAAGCATAAAAAACCCCGTAGCAAACGATTTAAACATAATTTTCAATACGGCAGACATCAAAAAAGTCTATGCAACAGGTAAAAAAGCGGCACAGTTATACAATAAGTACACTGATTTTGGTGTAAAATACCCCATAAGCACACTCCCGTCAACAAGCCCTGCAAACTGCGCATTTTCATTGGAGCGTCTTACTCAGGAATACAGTCAAATAAAGAAATATCTTTAATTTATAAATTTAAAAAGTTGTACAAACAAATTCATATAATATATTGTATAATTAGAGTGTACACTACTGTATTTCGTTACCGAAGGGGTGATAACTATGTCAAAAAAAGCTTTGTTAAAAGATACATTTCGTGAAATAAAAAAGACATTCAGCAGATTTATGTCCATTTTGGCGATAGTTGCGCTCGGAGTCGGCTTTTTTTCGGGAATAAAGGCGACAGGTCCGGACATGAAGCTTACGGGAGATAAATATTTTAGCGATACAAATTTAATGGACATGCGCCTTGTTTCCACAATGGGATTTGATGAAAACGACATAGACGCAATAAAAGAGGTCGACGGCATAAAGGATATCGAGCCGTCCTACTCTCTTGACGCAATATACACCGATATCGATTCAAAACCGGTAGTAGCTGTCTACGCAACTCCCGAAACAATAAATATGCCGGTTTTAAAAGAGGGACGAATGCCTCAAAATGAAAACGAGTGTCTTGCAGAATACGGCGGTATTCATTCCGGTATAGAGATAGGCGACACTATCCACATAGCCTCCGATGACGGCAAAACTCCCATAACCGACTCACTTGAAAACGACGAGTTCACCGTTGTCGGACTTGTCGAAACTCCGCTTTACATCTCATATGAATACGGTACTACCACTATTGGTGACGGAAGTGTCAGCACATTTATAATGATAGATAAATCAAACTTTAAAAGCGATTACTATACTCAGATTTATCTGACAGTGCAAAAGCCTGACGATATGTCGGTCTTTGACTACTCCTACGACACACTTTTGGAAGAGATAGAGGATAAATTAAAACCTGTAAGTGAAGATAGAATAGACCAGCGATATGACGAGGTATTATCAACAGCAAACGAGGAGCTCGAAAAAAACACAGCCGAATTTGAGGACGCCAAAGCCGAAACAGAGCAAAAATTAAATGACGCCAAAAAGGAGCTTGACGATTCTCTAAAAGAACTTCAGGACGGCGAAAAACAGCTTAATGAAGGGCTTGCAGAGTTAAAGCAACAGGAGGCGGACGGCAGAGCCGAGCTTGACAGCCAAAAGGCAAAGCTTGACAGCGCATTGTCCGAATATCAGACAAACCTTTCTGAATTTAACAAGCAGAAACCCGAAACACTTAAAACGCTAGAAAGCACAAAAGCAGAGCTCGACACAGCAGAAGAACAGCTGAACGCAAATCAAGCCGAGCTTGAGAAAAACAAAACACAGCTCGATGAAATGCGCAAAACTCTCGACACTTCATGGACACAGTACAACGAGAAAAAAGCTCAGTGGGAGCAGTACAAGCTTTTGGTACAGGGAGCAGAAGCGGCATATACATCGCCTACAATGATACCAAAAGAACAGCTTGACGCAGTTGTTGCCGGACTTTCCGCAATAAACGCACAGGCTTCGGCTGACATTAAGGAATATGTCACAACAATACAGAACGGCGGCACACCGTCAGAGGAATTAAAGACACGTCTGTATAACGAAATTGATGCCATGTACCTTGACGTAGCAAATATTCAGACACAGCTCGACTCCTCTTTGTACGAGCTTAACGCATACGAGGAGCAGTACTCTGAGTCAATGGCTTCACTGGAAGATTTCCAGACTCAGCTGGATAACGGCAAGGCACAGATAGAGTCAGGACGTGCACAGCTTGAGGCAGGTTATGCCGCTTTGGAAGACGGCGAAAAACAGCTGTCCGACGCAAAGGCACAGATAGACGCAGGCTATGCGGCACTTTCCGACGGCGAAGCAGAATTTGAAAGCCGTATCAGCTCAGCATATGATGAAATCGAAGAAAACCGCAAACAGATAGAGGACGGCTACAAGCAGTGGGAGGACGGAAATGCCGAGTATCTCTCATCAAAGGAAACCGCCGAAAAAGAGCTTGCCGACGCACAGGCAAGAATAGACGACGCCAAAAAGCAGATAGCCGAGCTCGAAGCGCCGAAATGGTACTTCTTTACACGCGACGATAACCCGGGCTATTCCGGCTTTGGCGACGATGCAGACAGAGTAAACTCAATAGCCGCAGTATTCCCTGTTTTCTTTATACTCGTAGCGGCGCTTGTAAGCTTAACCACAATGACAAGAATGGTCGAGGAACAGCGTACTCAGATAGGAACTCTCAAAGCACTTGGTTATCCGCTGAGCTCCATACTCTTTAAATTTCTCACCTATTCCTCACTCGCAAGTATATTTGGAAGTCTTATCGGAAGCGTTATAGGAATGTGGCTTTTCCCGACAGTAATATTTAACGCCTACCGAATAATGTACCATATGCCGTCTGTAATCACACAGTTCAGATGGGATTACGCTATTGCATGCACAGTTGTAGCTGTCATAGGTACAGGTATTGCCGCACTCTCCGCATGCTATGCAGAGAGCACCTCTACACCGGCAGTGCTCATGCGCCCTAAATCTCCTAAAGCGGGTAAAAGAGTACTTCTCGAGCGAGTTACTTTCATTTGGAAGCATCTAAGCTTTATCCAAAAAGTCACAGTCAGAAACCTGTTCAGATATAAGCGCAAAATCTTTATGACAGTGCTCGGAATAGCTGGCTGTACAGCTCTTATGGTTGCAGGCTTCGGTGTAAAGGATTCAATAGAGCAAATTGCCTCAGCACAGTTCTCTACGATTTTCAAATACGATATGATAGTCGCTCTCGACGACGACTACTCAGCAGATGATACAGCCGATACATCCAAAAATATAGCTCAAATAGACGGTGTATCTTCAACACTTCCTGTATATTCAACTACGCTTAAAACTATAAGTACAAAGGATGTAAACACTCAGGATATAACGCTCTACGTACCGCAGAATCCCGACGAGCTTGAAAATTACATCTCCCTGCACGACAGAAAAACACAGGATGCTGTTGAGCTCAGCGACAGCGGCGCTGTTATAACAGAAAAATTAGCATCATTGCTTTCTGTAAAAACAGGTGATACAATAACCGTGACAGATGAAAAACAAAATGAGCGTCAGATAACCATTGTCGGTATAGCTGAAAACTATGCTTCGCATTTTATGTACATGACGCCTGAATATTATTCTCAGGTTTTCTCAAAAGGCCTCAGCTTTAACATGATATTTGCAAACTTCAGCGATGATTATAAGGACAACACAAGTACAATTTCCGAAGAAATATTAAAACAGGACAATGTTTTGGGAGTATCCTCCTCCAACACTCTCACAAAAGACTTCAATGATATGATAAGCACATTGAATTATGTAATAGTCGTACTCATACTCTCAGCAAGTGCGCTTGCATTTGTAGTTTTGTATAATCTGTCAAACGTAAACGTAAACGAAAGAATACGTGAAATAGCAACAATAAAGGTATTGGGCTTTTACGATACAGAGGTTACAAAATATATTTTCCGTGAAAATGTACTGCTCACCTTAATGGGAATTGCAGTCGGACTCGTAATGGGAATTGCACTGCACTCATTTGTAATCATTACGGCTGAAATAGACACCTTGATGTTCGGCAGAGATATAAAGCTTTTAAGCTTTGTCTACTCAGCGGTTTTAACAGCGGTATTTGCATTCATAGTAAATATAGCGCTTCACTTCAAGCTTAAAACCGTCAGCATGGTTGAGTCGCTTAAATCTGTTGAATAAACGCTAAATCGGAGGAGAATCGCAGTGAAAAAACGAATACACAATATAGACGAATACCGAGGTATTGCCCTTATCGCAATGCTTATATATCATACATTATATGATATGGCTGTTATATTCGGATTTCACTTTAATATATCGTGGTTTTTCTCCCAACCAATGCACATATTCCAGCAATGTATAGGCATTTCTTTTATATTTATAAGCGGTATGTCCTCAACTCTCTCAAAAAACAGCCTCAGACGCTCGCTAATAATATTTGCGGCCGCAATGGGCATGACAATTATCACCGCAATACTTATGCCATCACAGATAATCCGTTTCGGTGTACTTCATCTTTTGGGCGTAAGCGGTATAATTACAGCGGCATTTATGCCTTCTATCAAAAAATTATCACGCAAGGTCTCACTTTTATTTTCAGGATTGTTTTTTATAATTTTTTACATGACATACAATGTTCCAAACGGGTATTTAAATCTGTTTTTTAAAAATATTTATCTGCCTAAAATACTCTACACCTCAAAATACACATTCTTTTTGGGTTTTCCGCACAGCAAATTTTATTCATCAGATTACTACCCGCTCATACCGTGGATTTTCCTGTTTCTTGCAGGTGCGTTCTTACTGTCAGCTCTGCGGTATATTCTCCCGAAATTCTGCTATAAACTGCATGTACCAGCTCTTGCCGCAATAGGCAGACACACTCTTATGATATATCTTCTCCACCAGCCTGTAATTTACGGCGTGCTGTATCTGATATGCAGTATCTGACAATATAAAAATAAAGGAGCTTTAAAATGGGTGTTGGAATAATCAGAGGCGCTGACGGCCCTACCGCAATCTATGTATCAAACATTAAGCCTTCTTCTGTAATAAAATTTATATCGGCCATTTTATCTCTAATCGCATTGACTGCACTTTTAACTGCAATAAAAATTAAGAAAAACAAAACCATATAACTAAAAAAGAGTAGCTCGAAACATCTTTGAGCTACTCTTTTTTTAATTATATTCTAATAGCATCAATGCTTTAAACAAGCTATTCTGAACACCGATAGACAACAAGAATTTAAACTGAAAGTAAATATAAGCAGTATAAAAGTTATTAAAGGTTATTGACTCTTACGTTACGTAATAGTTTATAATAAGTTTACACGGGAGGGATAGATATGCGAACAGTAAACGAAATCAGCAAGCTTACAGGAGTCAGTGTGCGCACACTACATCATTATGACGCAATCGGTCTTTTAAAGCCTACAAAAGTAACTCCAGCAGGCTATCGGCTGTATGACGATACAGCACTCGGCCGTCTGCAAAATATTTTATTATTTCGCGAATTGCAGTTTTCTCTAAAGGATATTAAAGCAATTCTCGACAACCCGAGTTTTAACTCTGATGAAGCGCTGACACAGCAAATTGAATTATTGGAATTGCAGTATAAGCGTATAGGAAAACTCATATCCTTTGCCCGTGAAATCAAAAGAAATGGAGTAATCAATATGGATTTTAACGCTTTTAATAAAAGTGAAATAGAAAAGTATAAAGCGGAAGCTAAAGCAAAATGGAGCAACACAAAGGAGTATAAAGAATACGAGCAAAGAAAAAATAACGGCTATGACAGCGACACGGCAAACCAAATGATGAATATCTTTTCTGAATTGGGAGCACTAAAGATTTTGCCGCCTGACGATAAAGCCGTACAGGATAAAATCGGCGAACTGCAAAGCTTTATTACAGATAGCTACTACACATGCAGTAACCAGACCTTGCATACACTGGGTCAAATGTATGTAAACGACGAACGCTTTAAGACGAATATTGACAAGGCGGGCGGCGAAGGTACAGCCGAATTTGCAAACCGTGCTATTGAGATTTTTTGTTCTGGAAAGTAGAAAAATCAGCCAAATATATCAGCATAAAAAGAGAGCCGATAACCGCATTTAATCTGTGTGTTATCGGCTCTTTACTCTTTTATATTTTTGAGCAGAAAATTTTTATTCCTCTCTTAAATTACCGT
>CALXEM010000115.1 GCA_944387335.1 uncultured Clostridia bacterium
CCTCTAGCGTGACAGGCTAGCGTTCTAACCAACTGAACTACCGGGCCATATGGTGGGAACAACAGGGCTCGAACCTGTGACCCTCTGCTTGTAAGGCAGATGCTCTCCCAGCTGAGCTATGCTCCCACATTTTCATCTCTGAGGTTTCCCTCAGCGACGAAAATTATTATATAATATATAGCCCTTAATGTCAACACTTTTTTTGAATTTTTTTTATTTTTTTTTAAAAGCGTTCAGATGGCTTTTTTATGCGCTTTTCTCGGCTCTGTAATAATATAAATATGCTGTTTTCAAAAAAATATTCCGAAAATTTTTTGAAAATATTTTTATATGTTATCTGTACTTGCCGCACTCTTCGCAGTACTATAATATAATTTTATTTTTAGTTTTACACTTTTTTGCAAATACGCCCGCCGTTTACGGTTTTTTAAATATCAGGTGTCGGCGGTGTATATGCAGCTTTTTCAAAGTCTGTTTGCGTTAGATAGATTTTCTTTTAATTTTTATTATCTCGACCGCGGTATAAAAATAACGTAATTACCGAACTCATAACTATACTTTCTGACATACTTTAAATATCTTAAATTAAAGCTGCCATAGGCATAATATATTTTGTACTTACATTATACTGAATTTCGTTCATATGTAAAGCGCTATTGATTTATTTTATAAACAAAAAACACCGCAGGTTAAACTGCGGTGTTTTGATTTTCAGATAGAATTAAAACTGCAAAACAGTAAATTATTCCTCTTTCATTTTAGCGAAGCACTCGCTGCAGTATACAGGACGGTCCTCACGTGGTCTGAAAGGAACTTTAGCCTCTTTACCGCAAGCAGCACAAACAGCGTCAAACATCTCTCTCTGAGGTTTGTTAGCGTTCTTTCTTGCGTCACGGCAAGCTTTACATCTCTGTGGCTCGTTTACGAAACCTTTTTCTGCGTAGAACTCCTGCTCACCAGCTGTGAATACAAATTCAGCTCCGCACTCTTTACAGGTCAAAGTTTTGTCTGCGTACATAGTTTATTACCTCTTTGAAAATAAATTTGCCCATCACGGTACAGAAACTGACATTGAATCAACAACGCTTGCTTAAGGACTCCGGGGCATATAATCAACTCCGAAAGGAGTTGTTGACAATAATTACAGATTGCTTCTGCGGTATTCGGAACGTAGTTTTCTTCTTATTCTTTGCAGAGCGTTGTCAACAGACTTGACAGAAATGCCAAGCTTTAAGGCAATATCCTCATATGATACGCAAGCAAGGTAAAGGCGTAAAACTTCCTTTTCCAAGTCAGACAAAAGAAACTGTATAAGCCGCCTTACAGTCATGCGCTTCTCATTTAATATATGGAGCTCTTCAGGACTTTCGGTCTTATCGTCATCGTTGACAGCGGATAAAATGCCGTTGTCAATGCACTCGTCGAGCGAAACATAACCTCCGGGAGGAACATTTTTCTTTCTGAGCACATGCCTTACGACCGAGGCAACTTTTCTTTTCATACATACAGCAACATAGGAACGAAACGGAACACCGTGCACCTTGTTATAGGTTCTGACCGCCTCCAAAAGGGCTATGGCCTCCTCCTGAAACAAGTCGTCACAGTCAACCGACGGTAGGTTGTACCCTTTTGCCGCGCGTTTTAGCATCACAATATATCTTGAGAGCAAAACTTCGACAGCATCAGCATCGCCGTCCGCAGCCATTTGCGCCAGCGTCTCATCTGAAAGGGTATTATATCGGTCAAAGCTGTAAACCTGCATCTGATTTCTCCGTTATTATTTCCAACGAAACTGTATCTCAATAATAAACGAATGAGATATGTTTGTCAATAGCATTTAATGTATAATTAGCATATTTTAAACCATTTTTTAATATGCTGATTATTGCATTTTGTCGAATTGTACATATTTTTATATTTTAAATGAACTACAATGACAACTGCACTTGACAGTAGTTATTGTAGCCCATTATCTGTAAATAAAATGTAGAATTTTGCGTGTTATGTCCTATGAAAGCCTGTTTTTAAAGTCCTCATATGAAAACCGCTTTACAGTCACAAATTCGCCGTCCTGCTTTTTGAGCACTATCGACGGCAGAGCCATACCGTTAAAGGTATTGTTCTTAACCATGGTGTAAAGCGCCATGTCGGCAAACACAAGCATATCGCCCTCTTTAAGCGGCTCGTCAAAGGAATAATCGTCTATAACGTCGCCTGAAAGGCATGTAGGACCGCCCAGACGGTATGTGTAAGGCTTTTCGTTCGGTTTGGCCGCGTTTAACAGAGGCGGAGTATACGGCATCTCGATTACGTCGGGCATGTGGCACGCCGCAGATGTGTCGAGTATAGCTATATCCATTTTGTTTTTAAGTGTTTCCAAAACAGTTGTGACAAGATATCCTGCGTTGAGCACAACAGCCTCTCCCGGCTCGAGATAGACCTCGACATTGTATTTCTCTTTCATGCGCTTTACGCACTCAATGAGCAGCTCCTTATCGTAGTCATCCCTTGTAATGTGGTGTCCTCCGCCGAAATTTATCCACTTTAAGCCGTGGAGATATTTTCCGAACTTCTCCTCAAACGCATCTAGTGTCGTCTTTAAATCGTCCGAGTTCTGCTCGCACAGCGTGTGAAAGTGAAGTCCGTCTATAACCTCGAGTACGCTCTCATCAAAGTTTTCGAGCGTTGTGCCAAGCCTTGAGCCCGGAGCACACGGGTCATAAATGGCGTGTCCCTCCTGCGTGGAGCACTCAGGGTTTATTCTTAAACCGACTGATTTTCCTGCCGCCTTTGCCCTTTTTGCAAACTTCTCTACCTGTCTGCATGAGTTAAACACAAAGTGGTCGGCGTAAGTCAGCATTTCCTCGAACTCGTCCTCACGGTAAGCAGGTGAAAACACATGTGTTTCCCCGCCGAAGCATTCCTTGCCGAGTCTTGCCTCATACAGTCCGCTTGCGGTCGAACCTGCAAGATACTGTCTTAACAGCGGATAAACGGAGAACATAGAAAACGCCTTTTGGGCGAGCAGGATTTTGCACCCTGCCCGCTCGGAGACGTACTTTAAAATCTCAAGATTTTTTATCACAGCCGCCTCGTCCACCAGATAATACGGTGTACGCGGGCATTTGTCCTTATCAAAGTAATTTTCAATCATAAATTAGTCCACCAAAACAGGGTTGTGTGACTCTTTCCATGGAAGTCCCCATTTGTTCAGAGCGTCCATAAATGGATCCGGATCAAACTCCTCCATATTGTATACGCCAGGTTTCTGCCATGTGCCGTTCATAACGAGCATAGCGCCTATCATTGCAGGAACGCCTGTTGTGTATGAAATAGCCTGGGAGCCGACCTCACGGTAGCACTCCTGGTGGTCGCATATGTTGTAGAGGTAGTATGTCTTTTCCTTGCCGTCCTTTTTACCTCTGAAGATACAGCCGATGTTTGTCTTGCCTACTGTTCTCGGGCCGAGGGAAGCAGGGTCTGGAAGAACTGCTTTGAGGAACTGGAGCGGAATAATCTCCTTGCCCTCGTACATGATAGGCTCGATTGATGTCATGCCTACATTCTCAAGGCATTTGAGGTGTGTAAGATAGCTCTGACCGAATGTCATGAAGAAACGGATTCTCTTAATTCCAGGGATATTAAGAGCGAGTGACTCAATCTCCTCGTGGTGGAGAAGATACATATCCTTCTCGCCTACACCCTCAAAGTTGTAAACTCTCTTAATCTCCATAGGCTCAGTCTCTCCCCAGTGACCGTCCTCCCAGTAAGAACCTTTAGCGGAAACCTCACGAATATTTATCTCAGGGTTAAAGTTTGTAGCAAACGGATAGCCGTGGTCGCCGCCGTTGCAGTCGAGGATGTCGATGTAGTTTATCTCGTCAAACTCGTGCTTTAATGCGTAAGCGGAAAATACGCTTGTAACACCTGGGTCAAAGCCGCTTCCGAGAAGAGCTGTGATACCTGCTTTTTCAAAGCGCTCACGGTATGCCCACTGCCAGCTGTATTCAAATTTAGCTGTGTCCTCAGGCTCATAGTTTGCTGTATCGATATAGTGTGTCTTTGTAGCAAGACATGCGTCCATTATTTTAAGGTCCTGATAAGGCAGAGCAAGGTTGAGTACAACGTCAGGCTTATAGCTCTCGATGAGTGCGATAAGCTCATCTGTGTTGTCTGCATTTACCTGTGCAGTTGAAATCTTTGTCTTTGTTGTACCCTCAAGCTTTGCCTTTAAAGCGTCGCACTTTGAAACTGTTCTGCTCGCAATGCAGATATCCTCAAAAACCTCGCTGTTCTGACAGCACTTGTGTATTGCTACGGAAGCAACTCCGCCGCAGCCTATAATAAGACATCTTCCCATTTTTATCTTCCTCTCTTTTATATACTTATCAAAGTTTGCGCAGTCATGCTGCCAAACATTTAAAACTTTATTTGTGAAGCGCCAAAAGCATTTCTCTGACTATTTTGCACGCCGCGGCGGTTGAAGCGCCGCTCTGGTCGTAGTGAGGGCTCAGCTCATTTACATCACAGCCGACAATGTTTAAGTTATCGCACACAAGCTGTGCAGCTCTTCTTAACTCGTCAAAGCTGACTCCGCCCGGCTCAGGTGTGCCTGTTCCCGGAAAAACTGACGGATCCATTACGTCTAAGTCAATCGTAAAGTACACGTTTTTACCCTTTAATTTCTCAACTGTTTCCTTTAAACCGTCAAAGTTAAAGAGATTTGTAAATACGTGCTCCTTGCCCCATTTAAATTCCTCTCTGTCGCCCGAGCGTATTCCGAACTGGAACACTCTGCTATCGCCTATAAGCTCTGCACAGCGTCTTATAACGCAGGCGTGGGAGAGCTTTGTGCCGAGGTAGTCGTCACGTAAATCTGCGTGCGCATCAAAATGGATTATATATAAATCAGGATATTTCTCATGAACCGCCCTTACATTTCCGAGAGTTACAAGGTGCTCGCCGCCGAACATGAACGGTCTTTTACCGTCTGCGAGTATTGTTGCCGAACGCTCGAAAATCATGTCAAGCGCTCTTTCAGGACTGCCGAACGGCAATTCTATATCTCCGCTGTCGAACACGTTTATGTCGAGCATATCCTTGTCCTGATACGGGCTGTATGTTTCAAGTCCGTAGGACTCACGGCGCATTGTGCTGCTGCCGAAACGTGTTCCCGGTCGGTATGACGTTGTCGAGTCAAACGGTGCACCGAAAAGCACTGTGTCAGCGTCGTTGTACTCGCAGTCGCATGCGATAAACGTCTCTATATTGCTATTCAACATCCTTTAACATCTCCTCTACATAAGCAGGCAGATAAAACGCACCCTTGTGAAGCGTAGTTGTGTAGTACCTGCACTTTATATTTCTCGAGTTCCACTTAACCTCGTCGAGGTCTTTTAACGGGTGGTATCTCTTTGAGGCAAAACCGAACAGCCAGTGTCCCGACGGATATGTCGGTATATGCGCCTGATATACACGGCTTATCGGGAACGACTCGACTATGCGCTTGTGAGCTCTCTGCATTGCTATGGCGTCCTCATCATAAAACGGGCTCTCGTGCTGATTTACCATTATTCCGTCCTCTTTTAGCGCATTGTAGCAGTTGCCGTAAAATTCCTTTGTAAAAAGTCCCTCGCCGGGGCCGAACGGGTCTGTCGAATCGACTATAATAAGGTCGTATTCGTCCTTGCAGGAACGGATAAAGCGCAATCCGTCGGCATAGTGTATGTGAACGCGCTCATCGTCAAAGCGGCAGGCAGTTTTAGGCAGATATTTTTTGCAGACCTCAACCACCATCTCGTCTATCTCAACCATGTCGATATGCTCTATGTCGTCATATCTTGTAAGCTCTCTTACAACTCCGCCGTCGCCCGCTCCGATTACAAGCACCTTTTTAACGTTCGGGTGAACCGCCATAGGTATATGCGTTATCATCTCGTGGTATATAAACTCGTCCTTTTCGGTGAGCATCATATATCCGTCAAGCGTTAAAAAACGGCCGAACTCCTCAGATTCAAACACGTCTATTCTCTGAAAATCGCTCTGAGCGGAAAAAAGCTGTTTATCCACCTTTATGGATAACTTTACGTTTTTTGTATGCTGTTCTGAAAACCAAAGATTCATTTTTTAAAACTCAGTCCTTTCGCAGTAATAACAGCGCTATTTCAAAACATTCAGTCTTTCTATTTTCGCGTCCTCTGGGCCTGTCATAGAACAGCCCTTTTCCTTTGCATAGCGTATATATTTGAGTATGTCCTCGGTTATCATCTCGCCCGGGGAAAGTATCGGTATTCCCGGAGGATAGCACATTACAAACTCACTGCACACTCTGCCGCAGGTGTCCTCTATCGGCAGGGATTCTTTCGGCGCATAAAACGCCTCATGCGGTGATACCACAACTGTCGGCGGAATATACTCCTGTGACATCATGTTCATTTTACCCTTGCTGAAGCGGCGCTTTATCTCAGCCATTGCCGATACAAGGCGCTCCACATCGCGTTTTCTGTCGCCGACTGAGATATAAGCGAGGATATTTCCCAAATCGCCGAACTCTATCTGTATATCGTATTCGTCCCTTAAAATGTCATAGACCTCTATGCCGGCAAGACCTACATCGAGTGTATTTACCGACAGCTTTGTCACATCGAAATCGTACACGCTGTCGCCGTTTATAAGCTCTTTTGAATAGGCGTAATAGCCGCCTATTTCGTTTATCTCTTCCCTTGCATACTCTGCAAGCTCCATAACGCCTTTGAATGCCTCTTTGCCTCTTAATGCAAGGTTTCTTCTGGATATATCAAGACTCGATAGCAGAAGATATGAGCCGCTCGTTGTCTGAGTTAAATTTATAATCTGCCTTACGTGTCCCTCGTTCATGTTAGGACCTATAAGCAAAAACGAGCTCTGCGTTAAACTTCCACCCGATTTGTGCATGGATACCGCCGCCATGTCTGCGCCTGCGTCCATAGCGCATACAGGCATATTCTCACCGAAGTAAAAATGTGTTCCGTGAGCCTCGTCCACAAGGCAGAGCATGTCGTGGCTGTGCGCTATGCGTACAATCTCTCTGAGATTTGAGCATATTCCGTAATATGTAGGGTTGTTGACTATAACCGCCTTAGCGTCTGGATTTTCCTTTATTGCGCGCTCCACGTCCGCCACCTTCATGCCTAGCGGTATTCCAAGTCTCTCATCGCAGTCAGGGTTTACATATACAGGTATCGCGCCGCACAGAACAAGCGCACCCATAACACTGCGGTGAACGTTTCGAGGTAAAATTATCTTATCTCCTCTTTTTACGGTTGAGAGCACCATGCTCTGAACGGCGGAGGTAGTGCCTCCGACCATTAAAAAAGCGTGCGCCGCTCTGAACGCCTGCGCCGCCAATTCCTCAGCTTCTCTTATTACTGAAACAGGGTGACACAGATTGTCAAGCGGTTTCATTGAGTTTACATCTATTGAGACGCACTTCTCCCCCAAAAGCTCGGCGAGCTCAGGGTTTCCTCTGCCGCGCTTATGTCCCGGTACGTCAAAGGGTACTACTCTCATTTTTCTGAATCTGTCAAGCGCCTCGTAAATAGGCGCTCTCGACTGGTCGAGTACAGTCATGTGTAAACTTCCCCCTCTTTCTTCTTTTCTTTCTCTTTTTTCCCTTAATATATGTTTTCGCCGTTGAAAATTTCTATCATTTCGCGGCGGAGTCTCTGCATAATTTCAAGCCTTAATTTAGGCGCAAGCTCATATACGTCCGCATTGAACAAATAGTTCTGCAAATCTATATCCTTAATGAGCATTTTTGTGTGGAATATATTGGAGTTGTAGACATTTATATCGACAGCGTCGTATTTTTTAAGTATTTCATCGGAGATATAGTCCTGTATAGAAGTTATCGGATGGTCCATAAACAGCTTTTTGCCGCCGACATCTCTTGTAAAGCCTCTTACACGGTAGTCCATGGTGATTATATCGGAATCAAACGAATTGATTAGGTAATCGAGCGTTGAAAGAGGCGTTATCTCGCCGCAGGTTGCAACGTCTATGTCAACTCTGAATGTTGCAAGACAGGTCTCAGGATGATATTCCGGGTATGTGTGCACTGTTACATGGCTTTTGTCAAGGTGGGCAAGCTGTGTTTCGCCGCCGATAGGCACCATTGAGCCCTCGGCTATAAGTATTGTTACAGACGCGCCCTGAGGGTCGTAGTCCTGACGGGACACGTTTAAAACTCTAGCACCTATCATGTCGGTGAGATTTGTAAGGATATTGGTAAGTCTCTCCGAGTTGTACTGCTCGTCGATATATGCAATATAGTCCTTCTGCTCGCGCGGAGTTTTTGCATAACAGACGTCGTATATATTAAAGCTAAGAGATTTTGTAAGATTGTTAAATCCGTAAAGTTTAAGCTTTTGCTCCATTCACACACACTACCTTTTTCACATCGTATAAAATAAAAAAACACGCAGGCATAAACTAAATGCCTGCGTGTTCTAAACGGTTATCCGTACTTTTCTTTATCCGCACTGCCGCGCGCACCGCCGCAGTGATTTTATGAGGAAAACACAGATTTATCTCAGAGCTTATATAGCAAATATCTTACTTTTACTACTCTTATTGACCGTTTCACAAGTTGACGTGGCATTTTTATGCACATTACGGTTATAAAGTAACCAACTTATAAAATTTGAGCTTTTAACTCAATCAATAAGGCAACCAAAGTTGCCGATCGGCAGTCGACCCGGCTGTCCGTATGGCCTTAACCCATCTTAGGGTGGTCGCAGAATATTTGCATGGAAGACCTCAATAAATTCAGTATATTTCCATGTGCTTTTATAATATCAAACTATATAAGATATGTCAAGACAGACGCATTATCCGTAATAGAACATATACTTCTCCATTGCGTCCATAAGCGCCTTTACATTTTCGAGCGGCACTCCCGGATAAAGTCCGTAAATCATCGTAAGTCCGCCCTGAGGTGTGGCGAGCTTTTTAACCTCCTCGTGTATGAGCTCGTCTATCTGTTTTGGTGTACCGAAAGGCGTTATATGCTGGCGGTCTATGTCCAAGTCAACGCAGATTTTACCTCTAAATTTATCGGCTATCCAGTCTATACCGTTGACTAAATCCTGCAAGTTTATAACCTCAACGCCGCTTTCGATTATATCGTCGCACAAATCCCTTATATTGCCGTCCGAATGCATATGTATTGCCGCGCCCGCGTCTCTTGCCGCTTTCATAAGGCGTGTATAGCTCGGCTTTATGTATTTTCTAAAATCGTCGGGTGAAATCATCGGGCCTGTCTGTGTACCGAGGTCCTCTGCATAACCCATACTGTCAACGCCGAACAAGATGTATTTTTTAACAATCTCCATGTTGAAATGTTCAAGACGCTCTATGAGCTCAAACAGGTTTTCCTCCTCGTCAGCCATATCGAATATCAGGTTTTCGTATCCCCTTATGTCGCACAGCTGTAAAAATGTGTGCCCGTGGCGAAGTCCTGCAGAAGCGTAGCCGTATTTTTTCTTTGACTCCTCAATTCGCTTTTTCTCCTGCACCCAGTCGACAGGTCCTATGCCCATGCACTTTTCGGGGTCGGGCATTTTGTAGGTTTTAAAGTTTTCCCAATCGGAGAGCGGGTGCTTTGTAACCGTTCCCGTTATGCCGTCCATCATAGTCTCCCAAACACAGCCGAAGTCGTCGGTGTACGGCTCGTTCTTTCTCGCTACAAGCGCATAGCCTTTAAAGTCTGGCTCATTGACATATAAAACACTCCCAAGCTTTAATTGATATAAAAATAATATCACCTAAAAAATATATTTGCGTTCACGTTAATGTAATGCTACTATTTTATACAAAGGATATTTTTATATTCACAAGGCGGTGATACAATGAAACGCAGAAGATGTAATTTTAACACTTTAAATATACCCAACATACGCGAGGTGTGTTCCGTTTACTTTGATAAGACAACTGAGCCTTTAACGCCGCACATTCACCCACAGGCAATGGAGATATGCTTTGTGGTAAGCGGACATCAGAGCTACTGCGTAAACTCCGTGACATATGATATTTCAGGCGGAGAGATATTTCTGACATATCCCGACGAGGAGCACTTCGGCGGATGGCTGTTTCAGGAAAAGTGCATGCTGTATTATCTGATAGTGGATACTGTGAATTTTGAGGACGACTTTTTAGGCTTCGGCAAAGATTCGCACAGCCTTTTTGAAATGTTAAACCATATAGACAAGCGAACCTTTTTTGGCGGAGAAAATATAAAAAAGCTGTTTGAAAACGTGTTTGCGGTATGGGACGACAGCGAAAATCCGCTTCGCACAGTGCGCCTTAAATGTGCCGTGTTTGAGCTTTTATATGAGATAGCAAAATGCAGTAAAGATAAAAAGCTCAGGCTTTCCGCTGACATGGAATACATCTCGAAGTACATAGACGACAACATTACAAAAAAGCTGAGCTTATCGGAGCTTGCCGATATTTCGGGGCTTTCCTTAGCGGGATTTAAGCGCAAATTCCGCAGTCAGTTCGGCATACCGCCCGCAGACTGCATAATGAGGCGAAAGATAGAATATTCAAAAAATCTGCTTTTGAGCGGCAAAAGCGTTACACAGACAGCGTTTGACATGGATTTTTCCTCAAGTCAGCACTTTTCCTCGGCGTTTAAAAAGTGTTGCGGAATATCACCCGCTCAATTTGTGTCTTTGGGCAAAATGAATGAACAAAAATAAAAAAGCAACGCAAAAACAGCGTCGCTGACTTAAAATCAGCGCCGCTGTCTTTTTTTATTTTATCTTAATTTTAAGCTCGTCCGCCAGGCTCTTTATGTACTGCGCCGCCTTTACATAGTCGGACTGCTCTGTCATGTGCTCGAGCATTATGCAAATGTCGTCCTCCATGCGTGAGGCGCACTTTAAATATGTGCGGTAATCAAGCTCTCCTGTTCCTGGTCTGCACTCGTTGAGGTGAACGGTGAGCTTTCCGCTGAGCTTGATATCCTTTGCGTGACAGCTCTTTATGTTGTTTCCGAGTTTGTCAAACCACTCCTGTATAACCTCACCGTTTTTGTAGTACAGCTGAGGCGAGGAGATTATATTCACAGGGTCTATGTGCGCGCAGAAGCCTTTGCGGTCAATCTCCTTTATAAGGCGCAGGTATGAATCAGCGCAGTCGGGGTACATCCACGGCATAGGCTCAAGGGAATAGCCTGTATTTTCAGGATTTACGCTGTCGATTATTTTCTGAGTTGTCAGAACAATCTCCTCAAACGCACGCTCGGTCAGATTGTCCTTATGCGGTCCGTCCCACTGCCCGCTGTAAGAGCCTGCTATATTTACACAGCACCTTGCGCCTACATAGTCGGCAAGCTCTAACTGGTGAACGGCTTCTTCTATTGCGGACTGCCTTTTTGCAGTGTCTGTACTTAGCGTATTGTTCCACACGCCGACCTCGGCAATAACCAAATCATTTTCCCTTGCCGCTTTCGCATAGGCGTCTATATCCTTTACGTCGGATTTATAGTCAAGCGGAAAATACACAGCGGAATAGCCCATCTTCTTAGCACAGGCTACCCACTCATCGGGTGATGAAAATTTTTCTAAGATAAGTCCTCCGAAACGCATTTTTTAACCCCCTTTTTAAATAGAACACTATCAATACGTGTTTCTCTTCTTTTTGATTGAACGCATTATGTTTATACCGATTGACACCGCAACGCACACAACCATGAGTATCGGCACGAACCACTCATTGTATCGCTGGTCATTGCTGAGTATCTGTGTCCAGAGCTTGTCGTACAAATCGCTTGTGGCTTTAGGAAGATATAAAAACGACTCGGTGTTTTCGAGTGTTTCATCGTCAGGATAGGCTATCGGGTTTGAGCTTATCTCCTCATCAAGCGTCTTTAACGCTTCGGCGTGCGGCGTTGAATAGCCTATATACTCGCAGTTTGCCGCGGCTACCTCGGTTTCGAGCATAAAGTTTATATACATCTCGGCGGCCTCTTTCTGCTTTGCCGATTTTGGTATGCACATACTGTCTATAAAGATATTTGTGCCCTCTTTCGGTATGGAAAAAGCAAGGTTTTCGTTTGCCTCAATCATGGTTATGGCGTCTCCTGCATAGTACGGCGCAACAGCCGCCTCCTCACCCTGCATTTTGTCGAATATCTCGTCCATTACATACGCCTGTACAAACGGTTTTTGCTCCTTTAAAAGCTCTGCCGCTTCGTTTATCTCGTCCTCGTCGGTGGTGTTAAAGGAGTAGCCTAACTTTTTAAGCGCTATTCCGAACGCGTCGCGTGAGTTTGAAAACATGAGTATGTCTCCCATGTAGCGCTCGTCCCAAAGTATATCCCAACTCTTTGCGTCCTCTTCACTTATATACTGTGTGTTATATATAAGTCCTACTACACCCCAAGTATAGGGAACAGAGTATTTATTCTCTGGGTCAAAGGCAGGATTTACAAACTTTTCGTCTATCATCGAAAAATTCGGGATATTCTCAAAGTTGAGCGGCTCGAGCATATCCTCGGCTATCATTCTGCCTATCATATAGTCCGACGGAATTATAATATCATAACTCACGCCGCCGCTTTTGAGCTTTGCATATAATTCCTCGTTTGAGGCAAATGTGGTATAGACTACATCTATGCCTGTAAGCTCCTCAAACGCCTTGTTTACGTCAAGGCTTCCATCCGAGCCGTCGGAGATATACTCTCCCCAGTTATATACATTTATTGATATATTGTCGTCTTTAAACTTTGTGTAATAGTTTTCGTCCTCAACTTTCGGCAAATCGACAGCCGAAGCAGACATAACCGACATGGCTGTCAAAGCGGCCGCCATAAACATTACTGCAAATTTTTTCATCTTGCCGCCTCACCGCCAATCTTTTTTCTGTTCAGTTTAGCCTTGCCTGCGTCTTTTAAATTAACAAGAAGCAATATTGCCAGTACAACTATAAATATAATTGTAGACAGCGCGTTCACCTCAGGGCTTACCTTACGCCTTGTCATGGAGTAAATTGCTATCGGCAGTGTCTGTGCCTGCGGTCCGCTTGTAAAGTATGATATTACAAAGTCGTCGATTGAATAGGTAAACGCCATCAAAAAACCTGAAATAATACCAGGCATAATTTCAGGTATTACAGCTTTCATAAACGCCTTAAACGGATTACATCCCAAATCCAGCGCCGCCTCATATACAAACTTGTCCATTTGACGCAGTTTCGGCATTACGTTGAGTATAACATACGGCACACTGAACGATATATGCGCTAAAATGAGTGTTGTATAGCCAAATTCTATTCTGAAAAATATAAACAACAGCATGAGCGAAACACCCGTTACAATCTCAGGGTTTATGACAGGCAGATATGTCACATTCATAACAACGCCCTTGAGCCACTTGTTCATATTATTTATGCCTATTGCCGCGGCTGTGCCCAAAACAGTTGCAGCAACAGATGCAACAGCGGCAATTATCAGCGTGTTTATGAGTGAATTTATGATAAGCTCGTTGTGAAACAGGCTTTTGTACCAGTCAAATGTAAAGCCTGTCCAAACAGAACGGCTCTTAGACTTATTAAACGAAAAGGCTATGAGCACGAATATCGGCGCATACAAAAACAGATATACAAGAAAGGTGTAGAGGTTTGAGCACCATTTTGATTTTTTATTTGTCATACAATCATGCCCTCCCTGTCATCGTCTGCGTCAAACTGATTGAGTACACTCATGCACAGCAGTATGAGCACCATGAGCACAAGGGATATTGCCGAGCCCAAATTAGGGTTATACGCATTTCCTAAAAACTGAAGCTCTATCAAATCTCCTATCATCATGTTAGAGCCGCCGCCGAGCATTCTTGATATGATAAATGTGCTGATTGCAGGTACAAACACCATTGTAACGCCTGTTGTGATACCAGGCATCGAAAGCGGAATAACCGCCTTTGTAAACACCTTTATCGGAGAAGCTCCGAGGTCCTGCGCGGCTTCTATAACCTTATCGTCTATTTTAAGCATTATCGAATGAAGCGGCAAAATCATAAACGGAAGATAGTTATAAACCATTCCGAGCACAACTGCTCCCGGTGTGTTTATCATGTTAAACGGTCCCAAGCCGAAAAGCCCGAAAATTTTATTTATAACTCCGTTTTTCTCAAGCAATGTCATCCACGCATATGTTCTGAGCAAAAAGTTCATCCACATAGGGAGCATTACAAGCATTATCATAGTTCTCTGGACGTTTTCGGTCTTTCTTGAGAGGATAAACGCCAGCGGATAAGCTATCACAAGGCATATTACTGTTGCAACTATGGACAGCCACACCGAGTGGACAAGAACGCCCGAATATTGTCCCACCTGTGATATATTGGCTATTGTAAATTCGCCGTCCGAGGTTGTAAACGCAAAATACGCCACAAGTCCCAGAGGGATTACCGTAAATATTATCATCCACAGCATATAAGGCAGGGATACAGCTCTTGATTTCATTCTTCACCCTCCATTTTATGCATGATGTGAATATCGGCAGGAGCTATCTTCATGCCGATAAAATCTCCCGGATTTTCGCTGACAGTGGAGTGTATGAGCCATTTGTGGCCGAGCGCGTCCACTGTCATCTCATAGTGTACGCCTTTGAATATTATCGACTCAACTATTCCGTCAAACTGCCCCTGACCCGCCGGCACTACCTTTAAATCCTCCGGGCGGATAACTACATCGACACGCTCATTCTTTTCAAAGCCCTTATCAACGCACTCTATCTTTTTGCCGGCGAACTCAACGAGATAATCCTCGTGCATTATGCCGTCTATTATGTTGCTCTCGCCTATAAAGTCAGCTACAAACGCGTTTATCGGCTCATTGTATATGTCCTGAGGCGTGCCTATCTGCTGAATATTGCCGTCTTTCATTACGACTACCCTGTCTGACATTGTAAGCGCCTCTTCCTGGTCGTGAGTTACATATATAAA
>CALXEM010000116.1 GCA_944387335.1 uncultured Clostridia bacterium
AAAAGGGCTGTGCTGTGCTTGAGGCTGTGAATGAGGGGGAAATATCGCAATCAAGGCATGAGAGCTACGTCATGATGTATGACGAGGCCAAAAAAATAAAAGAATGGGAAATTGACAAACAGTTGAGATAAGGGTTATTTATGAAAAAATGCGTTATAATTTCCGCGGGAAAATCTGACGGATATGACATTTTAAAGGACGAAGTAAAAGACGCACAGCTTATAATATGTGCTGACGCGGGCATAGTGCACGCTGAAAATGCAGGAATTGTGCCTGATATAATTTTAGGAGATTTCGACTCATATTCAGGTGATTTGGATAAGCACAGTAATGTTATAAAACTTCCTGTTGAAAAGGACGATACCGACACAATGTATGCGGTAAAGCTGGCACTCGAAAAAGAGTGCGACGAATTTGTATTGTTCGGAGCTTTGGGAGGCAGACTTGACCACACGATAGCGAATATTCAGACTTTAAAGTTTTTGCAGTTAAACGGCGCTTTCGGCAGGATAGTGAGCGAAAACAATATTGTATTTTTGCTGTCGTCTTCGAGCATTGCTGTAAAGAAAAAAGAGGGCTTTAAGCTGTCTGTATTTGCATACGGAGATAAATGCCGCGGCGTTACACTCAAAAATGTACACTACCCGCTTGACAATTACACTTTGGACAACACGTTTCCGCTTGGTGTGAGCAATGAATTTGAGGGCGAAGAAGCTTTTATAAGCGTAGATGATGGGGATTTGCTCATTCTGCTCTCAAAAGACTCTCTATAAAAAAATAAAACAGGTATCGTTTGACTTAAAATAAAATGATACCTGTTTTTTATATGCTTTTAGTAGCTATACCACGTTTTACAGAGGGGAATTACTTAAATTTCATATACCTTTGTATTTTCATAAACTCTGAGCATATCCTCCTTAGACGGTGGGACTGTTCCCTCCGACATTACTGAAGCTGTTCCGAACGCGGCGGCATATCTGACACATTCCAAAAGAGATTTATCGTTCTGTATGCCGTATATAAAGCCTGCCAGAGTGCTGTCGCCTGCGCCGACTGAGGAAATGACCTTTACACACGGAACGTCTGCGCGTATCTTTTCTTCTTTGGAGCTGTATATAAGACCGTCCTTATCCATGCTCAGTATAATATTTTCTATGCCGTTTAAGTTTAGCTCCGTAAGTGTGGACAATACTGTATTTATATCACTGAGATCTCTGTGTGTCATTTCCGCAAGTTCTGCCAGGTTTGGCTTTATGAGATAGGGCTTTACACGCAGTATATCGTTTATATCAACGGAATTTGAATCGAGTACAAGTTTTGCGCCGAGCGATTTTATTGTATCGCATATGAGGTAAAAGTCACTTTTAGAAAGTCCCATAGGGAATTTGCCGCCGAAAATTACTATATCGTTTTCGGAGATGTTTTTGCTTATCATTGCGATAGTTTTGTCTATTACTTCACGGTCGACAAAAAAACCCTTGCGCGCCATTGTTGTGACAAGTTCACCACAGGAGAATATATGGTAGTTTTCTCTTGTATAGCCCGGTACAAAGATAACCTCGTGTTCTATATTTTCTTCGGACAAGGGTATAAAATATGTGTCCTTATTGTTCTGACCGGCAACTATAAGAGCTTTATTTTTTATATCAAATTTTGAGAGCGTTCGACTGACGTTTACGCCTTTTCCGGCAGGATTTTTCCGCTCGCCCTCAATGAGGTTTATTTTTTCTATTCCAATCGGCTCTATCCAGAGAGTAATGTCAAAAGCAGGATTTAAAGACAGCGTGAATATATTAGTGAATTTTTTTAGATTTGACATTTCGTTAAGCACTGTTTTGAACACCGACCTTTCTGCTTATCGCATAGTTTATATTTATTATACAATGATTACGACTATTATAACAAGATATTTTACTTTAAATATATATTTTTTATGCAAAATATTGATGTGGTACATATAATTTTATATTATTGCTTTAATAAATATTATTCCATAATGTGTGATTTTAATTTATACGCAAAAAAAGATTAAACTTTTTTTATTGAACAGTTATAATAAAATAGTTATAATATTCATTAAGCATTAAATTATTGTTTATATAAAAGGATTTGTAAAATAGATGATTAAAAATATTTTTGATTCGATAACTTCATATGTCAGAAATACTGATAAAATTCTCTTGGCTTTGTGCTGTATTGCTTCGGCATACAGTGTCGTGCTTTTGATGGGAATAGTCCATTCGGAATTGGCTTCGCCGCGAGTTGTTTTAGTTCAGTCAGCGGCCGCGTGTATGGGAATTGTTGTGGCGCTTATAATGTCCGGTATAGATTATCACACAATGGCTAACCTTTGGAAAATACATGTACCGATTACACTTGGACTTGTACTTTTGACGTTTATAATGGGACTTCAGCGAGCGGGTGCGGACGATAAGGCCTGGCTTGAGCTTCCGTTTGGCATGACCTTACAACCGGCTGAGCTTTTGAAAGTAAGCTTTATACTTACATTTTCGCTTCATATCTCTAAAGTCAGAGATAATATAAATGAATTTAAAACTTTAGTAAAGCTGTGCATACACGGTGCGATACCTGTTTTGATTATACATTTTCAGGGTGATGATGGAACAGCGCTTATATTCCTTATATTTTTCCTGTTTATGATGTTTGCTGCGGGAATTTCGTGGAAATATATTATAGCTGCTTTGTCCGCTGCTTTGATTGCCGCACCGATTGCCTGGTTTAAATTTATGAACAACGACCAGAAATTAAGAATTATGGCTATTTTTAACCCTGAGCTTGTGGACACGCAGGGAATAGGATATCAGCAATATAACGGCAAGATTGCAATAGGTTCGGGACGAATTTTCGGTTCCGGTATATTTTCGGGAGATCATCACTATGTCCCTGAGATACACAATGACTTTATGTTCTCGTTTATAGGTGAGGCTTTGGGCTTTGTTGGCTGTATAGCTACGCTTGTACTCTTAGGTGCGATATGCTTTAAAATACTGGCGATAACACGCCACTGCAACGACTCATTGGGATATTTTATCTGTGTAGGCGTGTTTGCGATGATCTCATTCCAGATAATTATAAATGTCGGAATGTGTTTGGGTGTTTTGCCTGTAATAGGTCTTACTCTTCCTTTCTTGAGCGCGGGCGGTTCGTCAGTTGTAACGCTTTATCTCGGAATAGGACTTGCGCTGAGTGTATATTTCCACAACAAGCCGTCGCTGTTTGCAGATTAAGATTAAAAAATAAAAATAACCGCATGGATGAAATAAAGCTCTTCCATGCGGTTTTATTTTTTTAGATTAGTTAGGCTTTTTGCTGTTAGCACAAATATCTGTCCAGTTTGAGTAAAGACGGTGAGCACAGTCCGACCAGAGATTTTTTACACCCTTTTGAGGGTCGTTATCTATAAAGTAATTCTCAGGAATATTTATCGGGAGGTTTTTTGACAGATCACGGAAGTATTCATCAGCGAGAGTATTGTCGTCGTATTCGGAGTGTCCTGTGACAAAGAAGTTGTTCTTATCATCTGCAATAAGATATATCCCAGCCGTTTCAGATACAGACAGCACTGTGAGTTCTTTTTTAGAAAAGACATCGCTTTCATGTATTGAGGTATGCCTTGAATGAGGGACGTAGAATTTGTCAGGGAAATTTTTGAGAATCGGGTGAGATGTATTTGCCGAGTGCTCAAATATTCCAAACATTTTTCCGTCAAGCATATATTTGTCTATTCCGTATTTATAGTAAAGTCCTGCCTGAGCTCCCCAGCATATATAGAACACGGAATTGCAGTTTTTCTCAGTCCAGTCCATTATTCTGCAAAGCTCGTCCCAGTAGTCCACCTGCTCAAACGGGATTTTTTCTATCGGTGCACCTGTAATTATAAATCCGTCGTAGTGTTTATTAGAGATATCACAGAAAGGTATGTAAAACTTATCGATGTGTTCCTGCGGAGTATTTTTGGATATGTGTGATGAAACACGTATAAAGTCAACTGATATATCGTGAGAGGAATAGGATAGCTGACGCAGAAGCTGAGTTTCCGTTGAAATTTTTTTCGGCATAAGATTGAGTATCCCTATTTTAAGAGTGCTGTCAGGTGATAATGAAATATCTGCGACAGGGCGGTTCTCTTTCTTTAATATATCAAAAGCAGGTATTTCTGACTGAAAAAATACGGACATAATTGACCTCCAAAGTATAAAATTCGCTTAAAATAAGGATATTACAAAGTAAATAAATAATCAATACAATATTTTTTATAAAAACAGTTGACAAAGGGATGGGGGTGTGATAATATAATAAAGCTGACTCGAGAGAGCGGCGGCCGAGAGAGCGGTTCAAAAAAAGTTTTTAAAAAAAGCTTGACAAACCGAGCTTGAGGTGATAAAATAAATAGGCTGTCTGAAAAGACGGCGCACAGCTCGAAAGAGTTTGAAAAAACTTTGAAAAAAAGCACTTGACAAACGAAACGAGATGTGAT
>CALXEM010000117.1 GCA_944387335.1 uncultured Clostridia bacterium
TTGTCAGAGTTTAAAACATACATTATACCCTCATATCTGTAAGATGCCTGACGGCTTGAGGTAACAAAAATATTGCCGTCGTTTTCGTTAAAAAACAGCTCGTTGTCGAAGTTCTCCTCAAATATAACGGTATTTTGGCTTTTACTTTCTGCGTGTACTGAGTCAGTCTCTTCCGGCTCAGACAGAGGTATACGCTCAATTACTGTTTTATAATCGGTGTTTGTATATGATATAAATATTCCGCTTTCGCTTATAAAATAGTTTTTTACATCGCCCAAAAACGATTTTGTGCTTATATTGGCACTATTATCTGAAGTATCTATTACGGAAATTGTATAGTATGTGTTTTTGCGGGAAGTGTCAAGCACTGAAATATCGTTTACCGCAGACGGTGAGGACTCGTTTTTGCATATAAACGGAACATACAATGAGAGCGGAGTATTTTGGTTTGACAGGTCAGCTACCACTTTCTTTTTGCTTATAGTAATAATTTTTGAATCCATCATAGTGGTTGTAGCCAATTCGCCCTGCTGTGCAAATGTGAGTACTTTTTTCGGATTGTTTACAGATGATACGTCATATACACTTATAACTGAGGATTCTTCATCTTCAAAAATCTGTCCGTACTCATCTTCAGAGGTCTTTATTGAGATATAATCATTGTTATTGTCTGCCACAATGATGAGCATAGAGTTATACAGATACATCTCGTTGTAAGTACCTGACTCAAGCTCCATGCAGTTTACTTTTTCATATGTTTTTTTATCAATTATAATGAGCTGCTGTGTAAGCGTGAGCTGTGAGTTATTCTGTATATAGTAAAAATAATTTTCATCTTCGCACAGAAGCTCACTGCCCTTTGACGCATTTTCAAGTGATTTAAAATCGTTTTCAAGCTTGATAGGCTGGTCGAGTGTATACGGTTCATGTACTTCTGCGTCTGAATTGGCGTTGTTTATTTGGTCTGTTAAAATTATTTTTCTTAAATAATCGTAAATGCTCATATCCGAGGAAATATCGCTTGCGGTAAGCGCAGATGCCCTGAAAACACCGTTATCGGCATTTGCTGTACGCATGGACGGTGATGCCGCTGACATATTATCACTGCTTTTAGTGCGTGTATGACCTATTGCAAAAAGCGATACAGGAATAAGTGAAATAGTGAGGAGCAAAACAGCAAATACAGGCATTAACTTTTTGAAAGAGTGAGCATGCTTTTCTCTTTGACTGTTAAAGGAATAGTTCAATTTAGCTTTTAAAATGTCCGCATCGACAGATTGGGGCACACTTGTATGCTCGTATATATCCTTTAGCTGATGAGATAATTCCCTGTTAAACTCATCGTTTGCCGAAGAATTTTTATCCTTTCTGAATTTATTTATCATATATATGTTCAATCCTTTCTGAACGTGTAAAAGATGAATAGGCCGAACCTTATTCATCGGTACTGAGTATCTTTTTTAATTTGTCTAAAGAACGGTAAAGCTTTGAACTGACTGTTCCCGACGGCTTTGACATGATTTTGGCTATTTCCTTAACTGTATATCCGTGAACGGTGTACAACAGCACTATCATTCTGTCATTTGCCGAAAGCGTGTCCAAAGCCTGTATCAGCGCGACTTTTTCAATACCTGTTTCGGTTGAATCATACGTCAGTTTATCTTCAATTTCGTAAAAGGCAATACCTGCCGATTTACGCTCCGATATGTATTTTTTTATGTGTCTGTTACATTGAATACTTAAAATTTTAAATATCCAGCTCTTAAAAGCCTCAGGCGAGCGAAGTTTTTTTATTGATTTAAAAGCTTCTGTAAATGTATCCGATACAGCATCCTCGGCGTCGGTACAGTTACCCAAGGAATACAGCGCAAAACGGTAAACGTCATCCTGTATTTCTTTATAAAGCTTTGCAAAAGCTTCGGTGTCGCCTTGTTGAGCCAATTTAACAAGGTTTATGTCAAACGTCATTTTTATTTTACGCTCCTTACATATATACAGTGTGTAAAAAAGCGGAATTTACTTCATTTTATTTTTAAATAAAATATAAACAATGAATATATTTATAATAAAATCCGTATTTATTATTATACATTAAAAAAACATATATCGCCATATTTTAAATGTTAATATATTTTGTCACACTTGAGTATTGCGGATATTTATTGTACAATATCAGTATACACTGTTTAAACAGCAGTTTAAGTATAAGAAAGGCATGGTTGCAATTATGGATAAATCTAATTTTGTTGCAGGGGTTGAACCCGGCGGCTTTACACATGATTATGAAATAAAAATTCTTATTTGCTATTTACTGTACAATCTTGAACAGCCTTTGTCTTTCGAGCAGATGCGTGATATTTTGGAAAACGAGGGCGTAGTAAATTATTTTGAATTTTCCGATGCGGTGAGCAAACTTTTGCAGTCAAATCATATTTTTGTGTTTAAAACAGAAAACGATAAGGATTATTACACTATAACTGAGCTCGGTGCACAGACTGCCGTAACATTTCAGAAGACGCTGCCTTATACTGTCAGAAAAAAGACACTTGAAGCGGCTCAAAAGCTCGTTGAAAAGAAAAAGGCAGACGCTGAAAATGTTGTATCAATAAAAAAGGTGCCGGACGGCTGTATAGTAAGGCTGACCATAAAGGATATAGGCTCCGATTTATTTGATTTAAGCCTGTTTACACCTAATCAGAAGCAGGCTGAGCTTGTAAAAAAGAACTTTTTAGAGGACCCGCTCACGCTGTATAAGTGCTGTATCGATATACTTACAAAAGACGAATAGAATAGAATATAAAATAAAAAACCTTCGATGAATTTTCATCGAAGGTTTTTTCGTATCAGGAATAATCTTATTTAATGATTTCGCCGTAAACTTCGCCTGCGCAAGCAGCAGCATTGGACTCATCTGTATCAATGTGCATAGCTGTTGCATAGGAATCGCTTACACGAACAACAACGTCACCGAAAACGAGTGAACGCTCAGGTGTGTCAATCTTAACGCTTACAATCTGCTTGTCGGAAAGACCCATCTCAGCAGCTTCTTTTGTAGTTGTATGTATGTGGCGTTTTGCAGCGATAACACCCTCTGTGAGCTCAACCTCACCGCAAGGACCTACGAGTTTGCAAGGAGCGCTTCCAGCGATGTCTCCGGACTCACGTACAGGAGCAGAAACACCGAGAGTTCTTGCATCGGAGAGGGAAACCTCAACCTGTGTAGCAGAACGAACAGGACCGAGGATAGACATGTTAGGAATAGATTTTTTAGGACCTACAACAGTAACTCTCTGCTCGCTTGCGAACTGGCCAGGCTGAGAGAGCATCTTTTTAACTGTAAGCTCAGCGCCTGCACCGAAAAGAATTTCGAGGTGCTCCTGAGTTACATGAACGTGACGAGCGGAAGTTTCAACTAATACCTTAGACATAATACACCCATTTCTCCGGCGGATAAATTTTTAAAAGCCATGTACGCAGTCGCCGGAACGAACACAGCTTAAGTTTGAAATATAAATAATGATACTAAGATGTGCCGAAAATCAATATTTAAAACGACACATTATTACAATTTTATTTTAAACTTTTAACACTTATTATGCAAGTATTGTCATATTTTTAACAATAATTGTTGAGATTGTTCAGAGTATATGATAAAATATCTAAAGTATAAAACTCTGGGCTTTCATTTGAAAGGGGCGGGACAAAATGGATATGAGAGAATTAGAGCAGCAGTGCAAAAATTGCTTTAAATGTGAGCTTGCTAAGACCAGGACAAATGTTGTATTCGGTACAGGCAATGAAAACGCAAAAGTGATGTTTGTGGGCGAGGGGCCCGGTGAAAATGAGGATTTGCAGGGAGAGCCATTTGTGGGCAGAGCAGGGCAGCTTCTCAATTTGATGCTTGACGCTGTCGACCTTTCAAGGGAAAAGGACATATACATAACAAATATCGTAAAATGCCGCCCACCTAAAAACAGAGACCCGCTGGAGAGTGAAAGCGAGTGCTGTATACCTTATCTGAGAAAACAGACTGTTATAATACGCCCTAAAATAATAGTGTGTCTTGGCAGAATAGCGGCCACAAGGCTTATATCTCCTGACTTTAAGGTTACCAAAGAGCACGGTCAGTGGCATTTTAAAGGCGGTATGTGGTTTATGGGCACTTTTCATCCGGCAGCACTTTTGAGAAATCAGTCCAATAAACCGGATGCTATGGAGGATTTACTGTCTTTGAAGGATAAGATGAAAGAACTCGAAATTATAAAATAAAAAAATTTAAAAAAGGTGTTGACAATTAACTCAATAATTGATATAATTGTTTTCGTCGCAAGGGAAACGACAGAAAAGTTAATAAATGCGGCAGTGCTGGAATAGGCAGACAGGCACGTTTGAGGGGCGTGTGTCTTTGACGTATGGGTTCAAGTCCCATTTGCCGCACCAGATTGAGTCTGAATGCAATTCGCGTTTGGACTCTTTTCTTTTAAATAAATCAAGGTGCTTGTGTCCGAGTGGTATCTTTTTTAGTACCTAAAAACAAATAAAAAAGCCGAACACATTGTGTTCGGCTTTTTACGTTTTACAAAAATACTAGTAAGACATTTAGGCTGTTCTTGTGAGCTTGACGATAGATATAACCGCGTCTCCTGAGCGGGATGTTGTATTGCTGTTAAATACCAGCGAGAAAGTTGTCTGAGACGGCACATAAATTACGATTGAACTCGAGCCGTTTGCGCTGGATGAATCTGTGTTTGTTTTGAAATAAATTCCTGATTGTAAAAACGACGAGTTGTTGTAGGAAGGTGTAATCTGCATATATCCCGCTTTGTCCAATATAGTGGATACTCTGAATGTTATATTATAATATCCTGGTTCAAGTTTAATCTGATTGTTATTTGATAAAAGTGAGATATTGTATGTTGTATCTTTCATTTCAGTTGTCAGCGGTATTGGCTGGCCGTTTTCAAACTTTTTTTCAAATGTGTAAAATGATGCAAAAACATTATCTGCCGGTTCTCCTTGCGGACCCTGAGGACCTTGTTCACCCTGTGGACCCTGCTCGCCCTGAGGGCCTTGTTCACCCTGAGGACCCTGCTCGCCCTGAGGGCCTTGTGGACCCTGAGGGCCCTGAGGACCTTGCTCACCCTGAGGACCTTGTTCACCTTGAGGACCTTGCGGACCCTGAGGGCCTTGTTCACCTTGAGGGCCTTGCTCGCCCTGAGGGCCTTGCGGACCCTGAGGGCCCTGCTCGCCCTGAGAGACTTGTTCACCCTGAAGGCCTTGGTCACCCTGAGGGCGCGGCTCACCCTGAGGACATTGCAGACCCTGATGACCCTGAGGACC
>CALXEM010000118.1 GCA_944387335.1 uncultured Clostridia bacterium
CTTGTTATAATTGCTTCAAGCTCCGACAGAGTGGACATAAACATCGTGTAATCCTCGTATTCTAAAAGCACAGGCAGATGCGCTACCACATTTTCTGCGGAATCTATGCCCGAGTGCCGCATTATTCTTACAAGCAGTTTTTCGCGTTCATGCCATAAATTGCTGAAATCGTCAACATAGCTTTTGGTTAATTCATATTCGCTGTTCTTAACAGACTGCTTTATATCAGCTATCATGTCCGACATCTCGTCTACGGTTGACTTTATATAAAAAAGACTTGAAAAGCTCAGCGCAATAATGAGCACAAATAAACCTATACAGATATAAAAACGCTTCATTTATATAAAAGTTCCTTTCTTTTTAGAGGATTTATTTTTTAAAGTCTGCTTTTTTATAATTTTATAGTCAAGTGCCTTATTGCAGGTCATAATAAATATATCTTGGGCATTTACTTTTTCCTTTTTTAAAATGTTATCAAGCTTTTGCTTTGTCATACCGCATGCGTCCATGGCGTTTTGGATTACCTTTCCGTCACTTATTATGACAGACTGCAAATAGTCCTCGGAATTATCAAACTTTATTCCCACGTCCTTTGGCGTGAGCGGGCGGTTTTGATGCTTTTGCATAATACTGACATTTCCCGTTGTCTCAACTATTGCAAATAAAACCTCGTCCAAATCGAATATGCCCGATATACGCAGCTGCTCCATTAAATCGTCTACCGAGAACCTTAAGTTTTTAAGCTCTTGCTGGTCTATCTCACCGTTTCGGATTATAACTCTCGGATTGCCTGAGATAATCCTGCGCGCTGTAATGCTCTTCATTGACAGAGCTGAAGAAAATACCTCAAACACAACGAATGTCAAAATAGGGATAAGTCCTGCCAAAAGCGGAATGTCGGTATCCTCTATCGGCAGAGTGGCTATATTTGAAATGAGTATGGTAACTACAAATTCCGACGGCTGAAGCTCGCCTATCTGCCGCTTTCCCATAATTCTCAGCGCAATATTTATCACTATGTATAATATAAGTGTTCTGAAAAATACAACTGTCATAGTTTTATACCGCCTTTTTGAAAATACTTTAACGGTATTTTCGGCGGTATTTTTTATTTTATTCACTTACAGCGCAATAAATATGTGTATTAAAACAGGGAAATCGGGGCAAATTTATTTTGGTAAAGGATATTTAAAGGGAGGTAAAATATTTGTGTTCAGATGGGTAAAACATCGCATAGCGTATGCAAAGAGCTCTTCTTATACAAACGACAGCGCAGAAGACGCCGCATTTCAGGAAAAAATAAGCGGAAATATTGAAGACGACAGCATAAATCTGCGCGCTGTTATGAATAACACCAACGACCTTTTGAGCCGTGAAATAAAAATAGGCTCGCAGACAGTCAGACTGTTTTTCTGCGAAGGTATGTTTAATTTACAGCTTATGAGCGAGCTTTTGGCAGAACCGCTTATGAAGCTGAAACTCGAAAACGACACACCGCAGGAAATTGTGGAATGGATGCGCTTGTCGTCCGTTCTTGCGGCGGAGCAGGTGGAGGTCTACACCTTTTCGGAGCTTACCCGCTTTATCATGTCAGGCTTTGCAATAGTGCTGATAGACGGCATAAACTTTGGCTTTGCACTGGGTATGCAGGGCTTTCAGTTTCGTTCAATATCCGAGCCGTCAGCGGAGGTCAATGAAAGGGGCTCAAGGGAAGGCTTTATTGAAATTATAAGGATAAACATTTCAATGATACGCAGACGAATGAAATCGGACAAGCTTAAATTTGAGATTATGCAGGTCGGGCGCGAGAGCAGAACAGACATATGTCTTGTTTACAGGACAGACGCCGTTTCTCAAAAGCTTTTGAATAAGGTAAGGCGCAGGCTGAGCAACATTGAGCTCGACAGTGTTTTGGATTCGGGATATCTCCAGCCGTTTTTGGAGGACAATCCGTATTCGGTGTTTTCGGGTATCGGGGTTACGGAAAGACCTGATACAATGTGCGCCAAGGTAAGCGAGGGCAGAATAGGCATACTTGTAGACGGCACACCGTTTGCACTTATAGTTCCGTTTTTGTTTACAGAGCATTTTCAGAGTTTTGACGACTACGCCCACAGGTCATATTATGCAACTTTTATCCGCTTTTTAAAATACCTGTCCTTTTTCAGCACTATACTGATACCGGGACTTTACGTCGCCGTTGCAAGCTTTCACCCTGAGCTTTTCCCGGAGGTGCTATTGTTCAATATAGCGGCGTCGGAGGAGAGTACACCGTTTCCGATAGCCATTGAAGCGCTGATTATTCACCTTATATTTGAGATAATGCGTGAAGCGGGACTGCGGCTTCCAAGACCTGTCGGACATGCTGTGAGCATAGTTGGAGCGCTTGTAATAGGCGACGCGGCGGTGACAGCGGGACTTATAGGTGCGCCGATGGTTATGGTGGTTGCTGTGACTGCGATTAGTTCGTTTGTTGTGCCGAGCTTGTATGAGCCTGTCAGCATATTAAGAATAGCGTTTATAATAGCGGGAGGAACATTCGGCACATACGGTATTGCAATACTGCTTGCGGCGGTATTTATTTCTCTGTCATCAATAAACATGTACGGCATACCGATAACTTCGCCGGTATCACCTGTCAGAATTTATGATTCACGCGATACCTTTATAAGAGCGGGGTGGAGGACTTTGGGCAAAAAGAGGCTCAAGGTTCAAAAGCTCCCCGGCTCTGAAATAGACGAAAACTGAGAAAACGGAGGTGGAGATGACGAATAACCTTCAGACAAGCCAAAAAAGCTATATAGATGCTTTTGAGATGATAGTGCTTTTGTTTTTGACAAGAGTTTTTACACTTTTGACATTTACTGCCGGAGGCGGAAGTGAAATAAGCGGCTTTGATGACATGATAGTTCTGACGCTCAGCTTTGTTCTGTCAATGCTTTTGTTAATACCGCTTTACTTTATGTTTAAATATTTTCCCGGTCAGGATATTGTGGACTGCACAGCCTCTGCTTTTTCTCCCACGGTTTCAAAAATTGCCGCCGTAATATTCTGGGCGTTCTGTATATTTAAAGCGGCGGAAGCCTCAAGCGGATTTGTATTCTTTTTGTCCACCGCAATATACCCCTCAAGCCTTGAAATACCGATAACGGTGAGCTTTATTTTAGTGTGCCTTTATGCCGCTAAAAAGGGGATAGAGCCTATTGCAAGAGTCGGTATATATATTTTCTTTGCAAGTGTATTTTCCTATCTTTTTATAAGCCTGTCGCTTGCGATGAACGTGGAGATTGTCAACTTTACTGTTCCGTTTTCACAGGGTATTTTAAAAACTGCACAGAGCGTAATACAGTCGCAGGGAGTACGCGCCGATATAGTTTTGCTTTTAATTTTCCTGCCGTATCTTAAAGGAAGTGCATCAAAGGTCTATGTCGGAATGTCAACGCTTGTATTGGCGGTGTTTTT
>CALXEM010000119.1 GCA_944387335.1 uncultured Clostridia bacterium
AGCCTCATGTAATATATATGTCGCCTCAGGGCAAAGTGTTTAATCAAAACGAGGCCAAGAGATATGTTGAATACGACAATATCCTTATAATATGCGGGCACTACGAGGGGCTTGACGAGCGCGTTATAGAGGCGATTGTAGACGAAGAAGTGTCGATAGGCGACTATGTTCTGACAGGAGGAGAACTTGGCGCACTTGTTGTGACAGACGCTGTTTCAAGGCTGTGTGACGGTGTGCTTGCCGCTGAGGAGTGTTACGAAGAGGAGAGCCACTATTCAGGTCTTTTGGAGTATCCTCAGTACACACGCCCCGCAGTTTGGCGCGGAAAAAATGTGCCTGAGGTGCTTTTGTCAGGACATCATGCCAATATTGTTAAATGGAGACATGAGCAATCTTTGATAAGAACTGCACAAAAACGCCCTGATATGCTCGAAAAAACTGAATTAAGCGACACAGATAAGGCTATTATAGATAAAATTATAAAATAAAAATGTGCATGTTATATGTTGTGTTGAAAACTTTGTAGTCATAACGCATAAACACAACAAAATAAAAACGCCGATATATAGAAAACAAGTAGAAAAATTATTCAATGAAAATTTTTCATAATTATCACGCTTGACTACTTGGGTTTTCAAGCATTATAATAAATATGCGCTTAAATAAAGGCGGTGTATTTATTATGTATTTTAATTCACCGTTTTTAAAACATCAGCACACAGCAGGGAGTCTCCTATCATGTTTCCCGCTGGGTGACAATGAAAATAACTTTTATTATGGGAGAGTATTGAACTATGTATGTAAAAGAAGTTACAGTTCAGAATCAGGTTGGTCTGCATGCGCGTCCTGCTGCATTCTTCATCCAGAAAGCAAATGAATACAAATCCTCTATTTGGGTAGAAAAAGAAGAGCGCAGAGTCAATGCTAAGAGCCTTTTGGGTGTTCTTTCTCTTGGTATCGTAGGCGGAACAATTATCCGTGTTATTGCTGACGGTGCTGACGAACAGCAGGCAGTAGAAGGTCTGGTTGCTCTTGTTGAGTCAGGCTTTTCTGAATAAAATTTAACTTGTTTGGAAAGGTGTATCGTTTGCTGCGGTACACCTTTTTTCTTTTAAATTCACTCTGTAATGAAAGGCGGCGTTTAAATGGATAATCCAAGATTAGAATATTTATCTTCCAAAGTAAAAAAACTGCCGCTTTTGCCGGGAGTTTACCTAATGCGGGATAAAAACGGTACCATTATATATGTAGGAAAAGCCAAAGCTTTGAAAAACAGGGTATCGAGTTATTTCCGCAGTGTGGAAAAACATACGGAAAAAGTGTATAAAATGGTAAGTCATGTATATGACTTTGACTATATTGTAACCGACAGCGAATTTGAAGCATTGGTGCTGGAGTGCAGCCTTATAAAGGAGCACTCGCCTAAATACAATATACTTTTAAAGGACGATAAGGGATATCACTATATAAAAATAAGCAAAGGTCCGTGGAGCAAAATAACTGCCGAAAAGTCAAAGGACGATGACGGTGCAAAATATATGGGACCGTATGTGAGTTCATTTGTGGTGAGCCAGACGGTGGATGAAGTAAACAAAATCTTCATGCTGCCGACATGTTCGAGAAAATTTCCTCAGGATTTCAGAAAGAAAAGGCCGTGCCTTAACTATCATTTAAAGCAGTGTATGGCTGTGTGTACGGGCAGAATATCACAGGAGGAATACAGCGAGGCGCTAAACTCTGCCATTGACTTTATAAACGGCTCCGGTCACAACACTCTTAACATTTTAAAAGAAAAGATGAATGAAGCTGCCGAAAATTTTGAATTTGAAAAGGCAGCGAAGTACAGGGATAGAATCCGTGCGATAGAAAAAATAACCGAAAAGCAGAAAGTTATACAGACAAAGGTAGAAAATCAGGATATAATAGCCATTGCACAGAATATGGGCAATGCGTGCGTTGCTGTGCTGAAAATACGCTCGTCACGCCTAGTTGACAAGGTTGATTATATTTTTTCAGATATATATGACTTAAATGAGCTTAGAGGCAGATTTTTAACCGATTATTATTCCTCTATGCCGGCTGAGGAGATACCGGAAAACTTATATATAGATGAAGCTTATGAAGATACTGAACTGCTTGAGCAGTTTTTAAGCCAAAAGAAAGGCAGGCGTGTATATATACATGTTCCGCAAAGAGGAGAACAGCACCAGCTCGTAATGATGGCATATACAAACGCTGTGCAGAGACTTTCTCATGAAACTACCAGAACTGGTAGAGAGTTAGCCTCGCTCGATGAGCTTGCAAAGCTTTTGGGAATGACATATACTCCATCATATATAGAGTCGTACGATATATCCAACATCGGTTCACAGACAGTGGTTGCAGGTATGGTGGTGTTTGAAAACGGACGTCCTCTGAAAAAGGCATATAAAAAGTTTTCTATCAAAACCGTGGACGGAATAGATGACTATGCCTGCATGCAGGAAGTCATTGAGCGGCGTTTAAAGCGCTATTATGAGGAAAAGGACGATTCTGAGAGCACATTCGCAAGGCTTCCTGACCTTATACTACTTGACGGAGGAAAAGGACATGTGTCTGCCGTTGAGCCGATTGTAAGGGGAATGGGATTTGATATACCTGTATTCGGAATGGTAAAGGACGATAAGCACAGGACAAGGGCAATAGCTGTTGATGGCGGAGAAATTGCAATTCAGTCTACACGCAGTGCGTTTACACTTGTGTCGATGATACAGGACGAAGTCCACCGATTTACAATAGGCTATTCAAAGAGTAAGCACTCAAAGACGTCGTTTGAGTCGTCGCTTGTTTCAGCTGAGGGAATAGGTGCTGTCAGAGCCAAAAATCTGATGAAGCATTTTAAGACTATTAAGGCAATACGTGAAGCAGATGTAAAGACGCTCAGTGAAGCGCCTTCAATGAACCTTAAAAGTGCAGAAAATCTGTACGCCTTTTTACACAGCGACGATGAAGCTTAAAATTATATTAAAAAATTTAACTTTACAAAAATAATACTGTTTTTTATTGTAAAATGTTGATATAATAAAGTAACAATAGTTTACATTATTTCATTTTTGGGATTTAAAAATTTATCTTTCCAAGATTATATATCGCTTAGAAAGGATGTCTTATGAGGGTAATTACAGGTAAAGCCAGAGGAGTGCGTTTAGTTACTCCTGAGGGACTGAATACAAGACCGACTTCCGAAATGACAAAGGAAGCGGTATTTTCCATGATACATTTTGAAGTGGAGGGTGCAGTTTTTCTCGACTTGTTCGCAGGAAGCGGACAAATGGGAATAGAGGCGCTCAGCAGAGGTGCTTCAAAAGCATATTTCATAGATATGGGACGCGATGCACAAAAATGTATACGCGATAATCTTATAAAGACTAAACTCCAGTCAAGTTCAACCGTAGTTGCTATGGAGGCTAAAAGCTTTTTGGCAGGTTGTAAGGATACTTTTGATATAGCTTTTTTGGACCCGCCTTATGAGTCGGGAATATTGGATGAAATCCTGCCGATATTGTGTCAAAAGATGAGCGACAACGGAGTTATTATATGCGAAACACAGAGAAATGAGGAGCTTCCGGACAAGATAGGTGATTTTGTATGCAAAAAACCTCACAGATACGGTAAAGCAAAGATAACGCTCTATCGCAGAGAGGAGACTGAGGAATAATGAAAATTGCCGTATGCCCGGGTAGCTTTGACCCTGTAACAAACGGACATTTGGATATAATAAAACGCGCTTCACAGATGTTTGATGAGGTAATCGTTCTGGTCGTTATCAACCCTGCAAAAAAGCCAAGCTTTTCAGTAGAGGAGAGAGTTGAGCTTATAGGCAGAGTGATAAAGGATTTTCCGAATGTTAAAGTCGACTCATATTACGGTTTGTTGGTGGACTATCTCAGAGAAAAAAACGCAACTGTAATTGTAAAGGGACTTCGTGCTGTATCTGACTTTGAATATGAATTTCAGATGGCATTGACCAATAAGAAGTTAAATCCTGATGCTGAGACCGTGTTTCTCACAACAGCCTCACAGCACATGTATTTGAGCTCCAGCATCGTGAAACAGGTTGCAAGTTTTGGCGGAAATATAGACTCGTTTGTACCTGAATGTATATTGGATGATATAAAAAACAGACTTATGAAAGATAAATAAATTCGGAGGATGAGCAAAATGCGGATAGAAGAAATTTTAGAGGATATGGATATACTTTTGGACGAAGCATGGAAATTACCAGGTGCAAAGGGAATGGTAAATGTCGAGAAGATGAGAGACCTTATCAACGATATGCGACTTAACTATCCTACTGAAGTCAAAAAAGCAAGAGAAATAGTTGACGACAGAGCAGAGATATTGGCAAGAGCTAAAAAGGACGCTGAAAATATTATAAAACGCGCTGAGGAGCAGGCAAGAATACTTGTTTCCAGAGAAGAAGTTGTGAGACAGGCTCAGGAAAAATCTGCTGATATGCTCGCTCAGGCACAGCACCAGACAAGACAGATGAAGCAAATGGCAAATGAGTTTGTGTGCAAACTGCTTGACAATACGGATGAAGTGCTTACACAGGCTTCAAGTCAGGTAAAAGCTACAAAACAGGCGCTTAAAGCTCAGATGAACAAATAAAACGGAGATGGTTTTCTGTGATAAATAAAGAACTAATAAAACAATTTGCTGACGCTGTAAAAAAGGGCGGGCAATATAATCTTATGCGTCTGAGAGCCGTTTCTCCGCTCAGACCGGGTGAATATGCGCTTTTGTCATATTTGTGGGATCACAGGGACAACAAAGACGGTGTAAAAATATCTGATATAAGCAAATTTATGAATGTAACACCTCCTACTGTTACACCTATTGTAAGCCGCATGGAAAAACAGGGATTTATCCGCCGTGTTTCAGGCAAGTGCGACAGACGTGTTGTCAATTTGTTTTTGACACAGGAGGGTATTGATAATTTGCAGACGTGCAATAAAAAAAGAGAAGAGGTATTCAGCGAAATAGTTGAATATCTAGGTGAAAATGATACCAAAGAGCTTATCAGAATATTAAACCGAATAGCTCCGGATGAATAAAATAATATAAGAAGCTCTCTTGGCATGATAAAACATATCAAGAGAGCTTTTAATGTTTTTAGAAATTTAAAATGGAGGCAGTATGGATTTAAAAGTAACAGAAAACACGCCGACAATATTTACAGAACGGCTGATTTTAAGGCGTTTTACTGAAAACGACGTACAGGCTGTATTTGATATATACAGCGATGAAAAAGCAAATACATTTCTGCCGTGGTATACTGTAAAAACAATTAAAGAGGCAGAAAAGCTTTTGCAGGAAAAATATCTTGAAAGCTATAAAAGACCGAGCGGATATATGTACGCTGTATGCCTTAAAGACGATAATATACCGATAGGCTATGTGCATGTAAGCGATTCCGAAAGCAACGACTTTGGATATGGCTTTAGACATGAATTTTGGAACAAGGGAATAGCGACTGAAGCCGCAAAAGCTGTAATTGACAGGCTAAAATATGCAGGATACAAATATATAACGGCTACACACGACAGAAATAATCCGAACAGCGGTAAGGTAATGCAAAAAATAGGAATGACATATCAGTATTCATATGAGGAGCAGTGGCAGCCTAAGGATATAAAGGTTGTATTCAGAATGTATCAGCTCAATTTTGACGGGAATAAAGACTTTGTCTACAATAAATATAGAGAGATGTATCCTGTAAGCTTTATAGAGGATATTGATAAATAAAAATCAGCCTCCTATTCTGAACTGTTTGCAGAATAAGAGGCTGATTTTAAAGTTTAATTTTTGTCCATTTTCCGGTAGAAAATCTCATTGCATTAAGTATGAGACGCATTGACTGGTCGATAAGGAATCCGAACCAAGCACCTATTACGCCCCATCCTAACGGATAGCAGAAAAGCCATGTTAAAAGCGGGCGGATAATAGTAACACTTATTAAAGAGGTTATTGCTGTAAAGAATACATCGCCTGCACCTCTCAAGCATCCTGAAATAACAACCTGAGATGTCTGTGCAAAGTTTGTTATAGCACCTATTATCATTATAACAGCACCGACTTTTATGATATCGGCATCATTTGTAAAGAGCGAGAACAGCCATCCGCCGCCGAAAAGGAATACAAAGAAGATGACACATGATATTGCGGATGCCATTCGTTGTCCGACTTTTCCGTAAATTGTCGCCATATCCGGGCGTTTTGCTCCGAGCTGCTGACCGACAAGTGATGAAGCCGCGATTGAAAGTCCGTCGCCGAACGAGAATGAAAGGCTCATAATATTGGAAGCAATCTGATGTGTGGCAAATGCGTCTGTTCCGAGTCCTGCAATTATCTTTGCGTATACGAAAAATCCTATACGTAAAAATACCTGTTCAACCATTGCACTGCTGCCGACTTTCACTATACCTGAAACAGTGTTTTTATCAAAGCTCCAGTCAGCTCGTATTGTAATATGTAAGAATTTATCTTTGCCTATAATTGAAGCGATTGCCATACACAGAGCAACTATATTTCCCAAAACGGTTGCTATTGCCGCACCTGCAACCTCCAAACGAGGAAAACCAAAGTTACCGTTGATGAGCAGATAGTTAAATACAACGTTTACACCATTGGCAACAAGATTAGTTTTCATTGAAATTTTGGTATTGCCTATACCACGCTGTGCAGCGTTTATTGTCAAGTTTACTGCGTTGAAGAAAATACCGACCATTATTATTCTGAAATAGAGCGATGCTTGGTCGATTATATCGCTTTGCGCACCTGCAAAAGCCATGATTTGATCGGAGAATATAAATCCGAATGCCGACAACAATAGGGAAAGTCCTGCACTTATAATCAGCGACTGACGCAGACATCTGTTTGCACCCTCTTGGTCATTTTCGCCGCGTCTTCGTGCAACTATTGCAGTTACACCTACGTTGAGCGATAATATCATAGAGAGTATAATAAATCTCGGCTGGTTTGTTATTCCGACAGCTGCGATTGCCTCAGGTCCCAGTCCACCAACCATCATGGTATCGACTGAAGAAATCAGCGCTACTAAAACGGCTTCCAAAGCCGACGGCCACGCAACATGGAACATTGAACGGTAAATTTCAGCGGTCGGCGGAATATCGCCTATTTTTGCGGACGGCTTTATCATATACTGACATGAGATAAGCCGTGAGAGCAGCTTGTTCATTTCATAACCTTCCTTTTTATAAAATTAAATTTAAATTAACCTTTACGAAACAATAAATTTATGCTTACCTTTATATAAATAAAAAAGTAAGCATGCTAATCTTCTTAATACTAAGTTTAAATATTTATTACATAATAGTCAAGCAAGATTAAAAAAACAGCAATTTTGACATGTTTTTAACACGAATATTAAAATAATAGCACGATGTAAAATAAATATATTGAAAGAAGTGAAAATGTGAAATCTGGTTTTAAATTTTCGGATGACAACAAAAGATATTATACATGGAATTACTTTTTAAAGCACAAGTTTAACGAAAAGGTATTTAAGGTATCGCTTAACGCAGGCTTTACATGTCCTAACATAGACGGAACAAAAGGCTACGGCGGATGTACCTACTGCTCGTCAAGCGGAAGCGGAGATTTTGCGGGAAATCCCTGTATGGATATAAAAACACAGTTTGAAACCGTAAAAGCTCAAATGAATAAAAAATGGCAGGGAAAATGTATTGCATATTTTCAGGCACATACAAATACATATGCACCTGTCGATATTCTGAAAAAGACTTTCGAACCTGTATTGGACTATGAGGACGTTGTCGGTATAAGCATAGCTACCAGGGCTGACTGTATAGACGATTCAGTACTTGACTACCTTGATGAACTTTCAAAGAAAACCTTTTTAATAGTAGAACTTGGATTGCAAAGCGTCTTTGACAAAACAGGGGAGAAGATAAACCGATGTCATACATACGCTGAATTTGTAGAAGCGGTAGAACGTCTGCGTAGCAGAAATATAAATATATGCGTACATATTATAAACGGACTTCCGGGCGAAGATAAAGAAATGATGCTCCATACTGTAAGGACAATTTCTCAGATTGACATTCAGTTTGTAAAAATACATCTTTTACACGTTATAGAAAATACGGTTATGGCAAAGCAACTCAAAGACGGAGAATTTAAACTTTTAGAGCGGGATGAATATGTCGATATAGTCTGCGACCAGCTTGAGCTGCTGCCTGAAAATATAGTTATCCAGCGCCTTACGGGTGACGGTGATCCAAAGACATTGATAGGACCTATGTGGAGCCTTAAAAAGCTTGTCGTTTTAAATGAAATTGACAAGGAAATGCAGAGAAGGGAAACCTATCAGGGCAGTAAATTTAAGCGGCTTAAATAACTTTTTTGTAAAATTATAGATAATATTATTTTGCAATATATATTGTCGAATTTAATATATAAATGGCGTTTATTGCTGTAAAGAAAATAATTTTACAGCAATAAACGCCATTTTAATTTAAATATTAGGATGAATATAGCTTTTATATAACAGTACAAACAGCCTGCTCAATTTTCGAGTTTACCAACTATTTTGTACTTTTTCAGTACATCCTGAGTGCCTGTTCTTGTATGGTGCATGTGAAATGCACGGCTTAAATCACGTCCTCCCAAAAGTCCGAAATGACTGCCCAGACTCCAGCACTTACTGCTTGAAAGGTCATATACTTTTTTGTCCACGCAGATATAAAGGGGTCTGTCTTTCATGCCGTTGTAGTATTTTAATTCAGACAGGGTAAAGGTGCGCTCCTCTTTTGGTGGGTTTAAGTTATCTGTGTTGTCGCTGTAATCAGCTATAATCTTTTCCTCCAAAAGCTTCTCTTTTAGAATGTTAAACATTTTGAGCAGTCGGTTTTGTTTCCACTTTGTCTTTATATCCATAATGTGTGTTTTAAGTTTTTGCATTTGTGATATTATTTCTTCGCTGTCACGCTGAGTGCAGGAGAGAGCCTTTTTAATTTGAAGTGCGTCGTTTCTTACAGCTAAACGCTTTGGCGGGTTATTTATTCCGTTGCTGTTTATGAAGCTGTCGAGTATATGTATTGTACTGCGGGAAACGCCCGCTGTCCTGTTATTTATCATTATAGCTTTCCTCCGTTTGATTTTATCATTTGCTTTCCGATGAATTTGTTGAATCATTGTTCGGGATTTGTTTTCCCGTTGCGTTTATATAGTAATTTTCTTTATATATAAGTTCTGAAACAGGGACAAATGTAAAGCCATCTTCCTTGGCTTTTTTCAGTATGTTTGGAAGAGCGTTCAGTGAGTTTTCTTTTCCCTGATGAAAAAGCATTATAGAGCCGTTTTCCAGCTTTGATAGAACGCGATTTTCTATGTCCTGCGAGCTCAGCCCTTTCCAGTCGATGCTGTCAACATTCCACTGTATGCAGGTGTATCCGAGCTGTTCAGCTGATTTTATAACAAGGTCGTTATATGCTCCGGACGGCGCACGGAAAAGAGTAGGGGTACAGCCGGTTATCTCTTTTATTTTGTTGCCTGCGGACTGTATTTCCTCGGAAATTTCTTTTTGGGAGAGTTTAGTCATATCGGGATGTGTGTCGGAGTGATTGCCTATTTCATGCCCGTGTTCGTATATCTTTTTAAGCGCGTCAGGGTATTTTTCGCACCAGTCTCCGACTACAAAAAAGGTGGCTTTAACGTTTTCGCTGTCTAGTATCTCTAACCATTTGTCTACATCGGAATCATCCCACGCACAGTTTATGCCGAGGCTTGCGATTTTTTTGTCTGTCTGTACGCAGTATATCGGTACAAGCTCGTTTGCGGACGCCGCAACAGTATTTTGATTAAA
>CALXEM010000120.1 GCA_944387335.1 uncultured Clostridia bacterium
GTATGTTATAAACATAATCCTCCGGACGCGGTCTGCCTTTAGGCGCGTCGGGCTTTTTCTCAGACATTGCGGCGTACAAACTGTATATTCTCTCAATTAGCTCAGACACATTTTTTCTGTCCTCTTCGCTGAACACCTCAGGCAGGCTGCAATCAGCCTTTGCTGTTACATATCTCTGGCTCTGCTGTACATATGAGTATTTAAGCTCACACAAAAGTGTACTCTGTACACGGTCTATCCCCTCGAGCACAAACGACACGTTAAAAGGCACAAGCACTTTTTCAAGCTGTTTATCTGTAAGCTTTTCCTCTTTTAATATGCTATCTAATCTTTTAAGTCCTGTATCTTCAAAACAATTTATCTCTATTCCAATGCCCATATTTCCGGCACATCCTTTCCGTTTAAGACGAATTATAAGATATTCACAGTTATTATAATATTTTTTGCGTACATAGTCAAAGAGGGATAGGAATATATAAACACATACTTTTCATAAAATTATATCGGTACAAACACGCTGTATTAAATAGAGATAAGAAAAAGATAATCGACAATATCCTATAAAAGTTCATACAACGGGATTCGGCAAAAAAGAAGAGGGGAATGGTCACATTTGAGAATAAATAAAAAATCGGTTTTATACGGCACATTGCAGCTCACACTCTCGTCAATGCTCTTACAGATACTCGGCTTTATTTTCAGAATAGGTATGTCACGCCTTGCAACGGCACAGGGCGTCGGAATGTATCAGCTCATAATGCCGGTATATTCCGTCATGCAGTCGCTCACACTTTCTGGAATAACCTTGGCGGTTTCCACACTCTCCGCACAGAGCTGTGCTTTAAGGGATTTTGCCTCAGTAAAAAAACTTACAAAAACGGCGGTTATGATGTTCTGCGCCATGTTTTTTGTGTTGTGCGTTATAGCCGTTTTCTGCACCGACACAATATCCGTGTGGGTGTGCGGCTCAACCGCGTGCAGTACGGCGCTTTTACTGCTGTTGCCGTGTCTTTTTTTAACCGGCTTTGAAAACGTGTTCAAAAACTGCTTTTACGGCATACGCAAAGTATCTGCTCCGATATTTTCGGAAATTTTGGAGCATGTAGTCAGAATAGCGGCGGTGTTTATACTTTTAGCCGTATTTTCTCAGTCGGTTCATCAAAGTGCCGCATTTGCCGCTGTGCTAATAGTGTGTGGTATGATAATAGGCGAAATATTCAGCTCGTCTGCCCTGTCGGTTATATATAAACGCACCGTTTTTCCGACAATAAAGCCATCAAAGGAGAGCTTTGTTTTAAAGATAACCAAAATAGCTTTGCCTGTAACAATATCAGGCGTATTAAACAACATTATCGCATCGCTCACAACAATGATGATACCTCAGCGGCTCATACATTCCGGCATTGATGCCGACAGCGCAATGGCTTCATTCGGCGTAATGTTCGGCATGACTTTCCCCCTGCTGATGCTTCCGATGGCATTTTTAAACCCGCTTATGACGGTGCTTATCCCACGCTTTTCCGCTTCAACCACATTAAACGACACCTTTCAGCTAAAGCGCAAGGCTTCAAAAGCGCTTCATATGACTGCGCTTATATCATCTGTCGGCATGGCAATTATTATACCGCTTGCAACTCCTCTTTGCAGACTGCTCTATAACAGGGAGGACGCCTCGCAGTATTTCTTTTCCCTTGCTGTCTCTGTTCTACTGCTGTTCTTCCAAATTGTCACGGGCTGTATATTAAACGGCATGGACTTGCAGAAAAAAGCGTGTATATCCGTTATTACTTCGGGTATAATTGAGCTTTTGGCTACATATATACTGGTGGGCATACCGTCAATACGCCTTTACGGATACGTGCTCGCCTGCATTATAAGCGCCGCTGTCGGCTGTATTATGAACTTTGTATTTGTAATAAAAGCTGTAAAATTCAAAATACGTTGGCGCAACTGGTTCTTTACACCGTATTTCTCTGCGTTGATTTCAGGACTATTTTGCCGATTTGTATATTATTTTCTGTTAAACCGCGGAATATCGGAATTTTTATGCGTAATCTGCACCGCGTTTATATCGTTTATATCATACCTTTTCTTCCTGCGGCTTCAGGGAACGGATTTTATAGGCTATCTTAAAACGATAATATCTCCAAAATAACACATATAAACTAAAGGACTGGCGGAATTTAATCCGTCAGTCCTTTTTTTAATAATCATTCCTCGTACATGTCAGCAAGCTTTTTAGCAACTCTTGCCATCTCTTTTATCTTATCGTAGATGTCGTTCTCTGTGCATCCGCTCAAAAACTGGTCTGCTTCAAGCGTAAAATATCCGCTGTATCCTATTTCTTTGAGCGCCTTTACAATCGGTACAAAGTCTATATCCATTGAAAACGGTATTTGGTGCGAGTCGTGCCATTTGTCGTTGTCGTGTATGTGCAGAGCCTGAAGATGATTTCCGAGCGCCTTTATCATCTCAACGGAATTTGTATTAAGCCCTTTCATTTCGGCGTGGCCTATGTCAAGGCAGGCAACGAGATAGTCGTCGTTTACGGCGTTTATGTGAGCCAAAAAGTCTTTCGGGTCACAGCAGGCGGCAAATGAAGCCTGATTTTTATCATCGTCCCAGTTCCACATATTTTCCGTTGCGATTTTTACCTTGCACTGCTTTGCAAACGGCAGAAGCTCGTTATAAATCTCAGCGTTTTCCTCCGCTGATTTATCGTTGTCGGGGTGAATTATGCAAATTTCTCCTCCCGCCTCGGCTGTACACTCGATAGCGCGTTTGAAATATGACTGAATTTCCTTGCACGCAGTCGGAAACGGTGCGTGCGACTGATTGCACACAATGCCGTTGTCGAGTCCTATTTGTTTTAGCTTTCTTGCAAACGCAAGATAATTTTCACCTGCAAGCGGATGACTGCTCGGCAAAAGCTTTTTTGTCTTCCAGTCGTATTCGCACATTCTGAACATGGAGAAATCCCATGCGTCAAAGCCTGCCTTTGCAAGGTATTCAATGGTCTTTTCCTCGCCTATTACCATAGCGGCGGAATCAATCTCGGTAGAAATTTTCAAAACATATCACTCCATAAATACAAATTAAACAACAAATATAAAGCACAAATTATTTTTGTGTGCGGAGCAGAGCAAAGTTAAAACTCCACTCTGCACACTTTATAAATATATGTACCAACAGTATAATTTACGACAAATTATACTGTTATTTTGACTTTTCCGATGCAGAGAACACGCTCTCTCCTGCCTCTTGGTCAAACTGCTTGCGGTACAGCGAGTAGTAGTGTCCCTTTGCTCTTAAAAGTTCCTTGTGCGTGCCCTGCTCGATAATTTTTCCTGCACGCACCACAAGGATTATATCAGCTTTTCTGATAGTTGAAAGCCTGTGAGCTATCAAAAACGACGTTCTGTTATTAAGAAGATGGGATATGGCGTGCTGAATGAGTTCCTCTGTCTGAGTATCAATAGAAGATGTAGCCTCATCGAGCACAAATATTCTCGGGTCAGCCAAAACAGCTCTTGCAAATGATATGAGCTGTTTTTCTCCTGTTGAGAGTCTGTCACCGCCCTCACCTACATCGCTGTCATATCCGTTTTCCATAGAGTTTATGACCTTATCAGCGGATACAAGCTCTGCGGCATGGCGTATATCCTCATCTGTGGCGTTTAAGTTTCCGTAACGGATATTCTCCTTAACCGTTCCTGAGAAAAGGTGCGGGTTTTGAAGAACATAGCCTATATTGCTGTGAAGCCAAAGCTGAGAGCGTTCGCGGTAGTCCTTGCCGTCTATGAGTATTTCGCCGCGTGTAGGCTCAAAAAATCTGCACGCTAAGTTGACAAGCGTAGATTTGCCCGCTCCTGTTTCTCCTACTATCGCAACAGTAGTTCCCGCTGGAATTTTTAAGTTGAAGTCCTCAAGCACATAGTCGCCGCCGTCGGGATATTTAAACCAAACGTGCTTAAACTCGATTTCACCGTTAATTTTCTCCCAGTTCTCACGCTTCGGCGAGAGTGTGTCGCCGTATTTCTCGATTACCTCAGGAGTATCCTTTATTATCGGCTCTGTCTCCAGCAAATCTGTAACACGCTCGATGTTTGCCTGTGTTGCCACAAAGTCGGCAAGTCCTCTTGCTATCTGCTGTATCGGGTCAAATATACCCAGAGCATAGCTTATAAACGCAGAGAGAGTTCCAAGCTGTAAAGCATTATCCATTACCATATATCCGCCCTTTGTCAGAACGAATACAACAGCAACAGATGAAAAGAATGTAACTATCGGGATATACATGGCGTTTAGCATTGTGGACTGTATCGTTTTACGGTACATCTTGGATGTAACCTGAGAAAATTCGGAAAGATTTTTCTCCTCAATTACAAGTGTTTTTGATGTCCTTGCTCCGACTATTCCCTCATTGAAATCTCCTGTCATCTCGGAATTTACTTTTCTAATCTCACGGTTTAACTTTAAAATTTTATTCTGGAAATATACCGTTATAACAGCTATAAAAGGCACAACAGTAATTACAAGCAGAGCCAGCTTAAAGTCCAAAAGCACCATGGAGATAAATACTCCGATTACGTAAAACAGCGCCCAGACAATGTCTGTAAGCCCCCACGCAACTACTCCGCCTATCCTGTTTGTATCGCTCATAACACGCGCTAAAATATAGCCGACAGGCGTCTGATTGTAATATGAGAACGACAGCTTTTGCAGATGTACAAAAGTCGCTCGTTTAAGCACTTTTCCTATATTCATCTCGGCAACCATTGAAAAGCGGCTGAAAATTACAACCAATACTGTCTGAAAAGCCAGAACTAAAAAATAAAGTACAGTAAATCCGACTATACCGTTACTCTGCATTTTTGTAATAAAGTTGTCTATGGCATATTTCTGAAAAAGCGGAAACGATATATCAATAGAAGCGGTTATCATCATAAGGATAAGAACCGCAATTAAATATTTCTTAACGGGACTTATAAACGGCCATATCTTTTTCCATACGGCAGGTGAAAAGTTCTTTTGCGAGGGTGTTTTTTCATCTACTGTCAATTTAACGCACCTCCTCCAGCTCGTTTTCCATACTTCCCTGTATGTCTGCGATTTTTTTGTATATACCGTCTTTCTTCATAAGCTCCGAGTGAGTGCCCATTTCGACTATTTTACCGTCGTCCAGTACCATTATCATATCAGCCTGCATAAGAGTTGTTATTCTGTGGGAAATTAGAATAACCGTACTGTTTGACGTATTTTCCTTTAAGGATTTTCTTATCTTTGCGTCGGTTTCGGCGTCCACTGCGGAGAGTGAGTCGTCAAAAACCTTTATAGGCGTATTCTGTATAAGCATTCTCGCTATCGCCACACGCTGTTTTTGTCCTCCTGAGAGTGTAACTCCTCTTTCGCCGACTATTGTGTCATAGCCCTCGGAGAAATTCATTATTGAGTCGTCCACTGCGGCCGCCTGTGCAAAACGGCGTATTAAACGCAAATCATCATCCTCTGTTGACACGCCTATGTTCTCACGTATTGTCTTTGAGAACAAAAACGGCTCCTGTAAAACCACGCCGACATTCGAGCGCACCCATGAACGCTCTATCTTTCTTATGTCAACGCCGCCGACAGTTATTTTTCCTGAATTTTCGGGCAAATCATACAGTCTGTCCAAAAGCGCAACTATGGTTGATTTTCCCGAGCCTGTCGATCCGAGTATGCCGAATGTAGTTCCCGCCTTTATTGTAAAGTTTATGTCCTTTAAAACAGGGCGAATACCGTAGTAATCAAAGTTTACATTCTCAAAGCATATATCACCGTTCATATCAGGCGTTGTATCGTCAGGATTATCCTGCTCCTCTTTTGCGGAGAGTATTTCGTCTATTCTCTTTAACGATACGCTTGTTTTGCTGAGCTCTGAGAGTATTCTTCCGAAGCTTCTTATAGGCCATACAAGCATGTTGTTGTACAGTACAAATACAAGAAATTCTCCGAGAGTAATATTTCCGCTTACAGCTTCGAGTGTTCCGAAAACGATTATTGAAAGTACCTGCATACCTGATACAAAATCGCCGACGCCCCAATATGCACCAAGAACATATCCGAGCTTTATCCACAAGTTAGAAAACGTGTTGTTTTTTTCGTCAAAGCGCTCTATTTCATACGCCTGACGTCCGAACGCACGAACAACACGCACACCTGTAAAGTTTTCCTGCACCATTGCGGAGAGTGCGCCCTCAGCTTCATCGGCTGTCTGAAAGCGTTTTCTAATCATTGCAAAAAAACCGCCCGAGTAAACTATGACTATCGGAATAAATACAAGCGCAATCAAAGAAAGCTTTACGTTCATGGAAAACATGAGCGAGAGCGATATTATAAGCAAAAATATCGTTCTGAACATCTCCATGCACTGGTTTGCCACAAAGTTTCTCACAACATCTACATCGGACGTACATCTCTGAATGATGTCACCAGTCTGATTTTTGACATGCCAGCTATATTCCAGCCGCTGGATATGTCCGTAAAGAGTGTTTCTGAGATTGAGTATGAGTTTTTCCGAAAACTGCGCCATGCCTACTCTTCCGTAGTAGTTTGTGACACCTGATATAACCGCAAATATCACCACAAACACAGCGCATAAAATGAGATTTTGACGCAAATAAATTCTGCCGCCGATGCTGTTGATTAAGTCAACTGCAAACTGCGGCAGATTAAACGGTTTATCTCCTATAACGGAGTCTACCGTCAGCCTTATTACCTGTGGATTCAAATAACTGAATAAAATGCTTATCGACATAATTATTACCGATATAATAAATTTGCCTTTAAGCCCTTTTGAAAACCGCAGGAGCATTTTAAACTGCGCGCCGTTTGACTTTTTTTGTTCGGTACTGTTAGTGCTCAATTACCGACACCTCCTTTTATCCCCCAAATATAAACTACTGCACAACGTATGCAGTAAAAGCCCGTTGGGACTTCAACACACTGTCAGTATATCATAAGGAAAATAAAAGTCCAGTATTATTTTTCAAAAAATTTTCTCAATTTTGTCATACTTTACGCAATATCTACAAATATGTGACAGTACACCCTGTCACTATCTCACAAATAAAATTCCGCACAGCGCAGAAAAGCCTATAACAGCGGGTATTCTCCACTTAAATTTCATTATAAGCACAAGTACAGCACAGCCTATAACGATAGCCTGCCAGCTGACAATATTCATAAACATATAGTTTGTCTGAGCCAGCGGGAATATAACAGATATAATCATGCCAAGGCACACAGGACGTATTCCCCACATGGCGTTTTGGAGATATTTGTTGTCCTTAAACTTCATTATGAAGTGAGCCGCCGCCATACACACGGTGAGGGACGGCATCATAACTCCTAAAGTGGCTATTAAAGCTCCGCCGACATTCGCCACCTGAAGTCCTACAAATGTAGCACAGTTTACACCGAGGCTTCCCGGCGTCATTTCAGCTATTCCGACTATGTCAGAGAGCTGCTGTGCCGTAATCCAGCCTTTTGAGACAGTCTCCTCGCTTATAACAGGTATCATAGACAATCCGCCAAAGCTGCAAAAACCAATTTTTACAAAGCTTAAAAATAACTCAAGCAGCACCATCGAGATTGCCCCCTTTCAAAATAAGTCCAACAGCCGCGCCCAAAAGCACAATAATGAGGTTATTCATACCTGTAAAAAGGCACAGTGCAAAGCCGCCAGCTGCAATGAGATACTGCACCTTTACCCTTATAGCGCTCTCCTTTAAGCTCACCGCCGCGCTTATGATAATCGGCACAACTGCGGCGCGCACTCCCACCATTGCACGCTGTACATACACGTTTGAAGAAAACTGCTGATAGAATATTGTAACTATTGAAAGTACTATTACAGACGGCGTCGAAAGCCCGACAGCACACACTATTGCCCCCACAACACGCTTTAACTTATAGCCTATCAAAACAGATAAGTTTATAACCATTATTCCGGGCAGACTTCTTGCAACCGATACCATGTCAAGAAGGTCGTCCTTATTGAGCCAGCTCCTTTTATTCACAAATTCCTCTTCGAGCTGTGCAATTATGCTGAATCCTCCTCCGAACGTGAAAAGGCCTATCTTAAAAAACAGTATAAAGCACACCCAAAGCACATGTAACAGGCTCTCCTCTTTTTTTACCGTTTCACTTCCCATTGAAAATAAACTCACCCCTCAATTCCGTAAACGCGGCACGCATTTTCACATGTTATGCGGCACATCTCGTCAAGACTGACACCCTTCACCTGAGCGAGCGCCTCCGCTGTTTTAAAGAGCATTGAGGAATCACAGCGTTTTCCCCTGTATGGAACAGGCGCCATATACGGGCAGTCTGTCTCAATCAGCAGTCTGTCCTGAGGTATAACTGCCGCCGCTTCCAGAGAACGCCTTGCATTTTTAAACGTTAAAACTCCCGTAAAACCGATATACATACCGAGCTTTATAATTTCCTTAGCCATCTCAGCACTGCCTGAATAGCAGTGTACTATTCCTTTAGGGTTATATTTTTTCAAAAGCTCCATTGTGTCGAGATGAGCCTCTCTGTCGTGGATTATAACAGGTACATCGAGCTCTTTTGCCAGTTTGAGCTGAGCCTCAAATACTTTTTTCTGCACCTCTTTAGCTGAATCGAGGTAGTGGTAGTCAAGTCCAATCTCTCCGAGCGCCTTTACCTTATCGTGGCTTAATTTTTCTGCGATTATGTCGATGTAGTCGGGATATTTCTCGCACTCGTCCGCCGCCTGAGGATGTATTCCGGCTGCGGCATATATGTAGTCGTATTTTTCTGAAAATTCCAAAGCGTGTGTACAGCTTTCAATATCACAGGCAGCGTTCATTATATATTTTACTCCAATCTCAGGAAGCTTTAATAAAAGCTCATGCCTGTCCGTATCAAACGCTGTGTCGTCATAGTGAGCGTGGGAATCGAATAAAACTCTCTCCATTTTATTACTCCTTTTTCAATACAATAGGTCTGCCGCAAAGAGTGTGTCGATAAAATCGACACACTCTTGAGGGACAAACGGAATCACTTCGGACAAGCCTCGCTCTCCGATTTTTCCCCCAATACCCCTTTTCATCGAAAAACGGCTGTGCTAAGCGGTGTACCCGCCAGCTGACAGCCGTTTTCTCTCAAGGAGTCACTGCGTCGGGACATGTCCGCCTTGGTGACAAAATTTTAAAATAGTTCTTTTGCGACAGTCTGTGTAAGCCATTAAATTTGCAGCAAACTTTTGTATATTTAATTTAGTTTAAATTATCTTACCTGTGCGCCGCAGTCAACAGCGTCGTCAACAAAGATTACCTTAACATCTCCGTTGGAGCAGTCAGCGGCAAGTATCATACCGTTGGATTCAACTCCTCTGAGCTTTGCAGGCTTCAGGTTTGCAACTACTATAACCTTTTTGCCGATGAGCTCATCCGGTGTGTACCATGCAGCTATTCCGGAAACAACCTGACGTCCGCCCTCGCCGTCATCAAGCTGTAATTTTAAAAGCTTGTCTGACTTCGGCACCTTTTCGCACTCAAGGATTTTTGCAACCTTGAACGATACCTTTGCAAAGTCATCTATTCCGATAAGTGCAACGCCCTCAGCTTTTTCCTCTTTTTTAGCATCTGCTTTTTTGTCCTGTTTAGGCTCGGCTTTTTTCTCTTTTCCCTTGTTCTGTGCCTCTTCAAGCTCTTTGAGCTCTTTTGCGGCGTCTATTCTCGGGAAAAGTGTCTCGCCCTTTTTAACCTCAACGTCAACCGGAAGCATACCGAATTTGTCTATGCTCTCCCATGTTCTGACACTCTCGTCAGCGCCTATCTGCTCAAAAATCTTCTCTGCTGTTGCAGGCATAAACGGAGTGAGCATAACTGTGCAAATTCTTACGGACTCGAGCAGATTATACATAACAGAAGCAAGTCTGTCCTTGTTTGCCTCGTCCTTAGCAAGTACCCACGGAGCTGTCTCGTCGATATATTTATTTGTGCGTGAAATAACCTTAAATATGTCGATGAGCGCATTCTGGAATGCGTATTTTTCCATAGAATCCTCATATTTTGCGCGAAGTGAACTTGCCATTTCTATAAGCTGAGAGTCAAGCTCGTCGTCTGCACGGCGTTCAGCAGGCAATTTTCCGCCGAAATATTTGATAACCATTGAAACAGTACGGGAAACCAAGTTTCCAAGGTCGTTTGCAAGGTCTGAGTTAATGCGGTTTATAAGCAGTTCGTTTGTAAATACGCCGTCAGAGCCGAACGGGAATTCTCTGAGCAAAAAGTATCTCAGGGAATCAACGCCGTAACGCTCGCAGAGCACAACAGGGTCAACTACATTGCCCTTGGATTTACTCATTTTACCGCCGTCAATGAGCAGCCAGCCGTGGCCGTAAACCTTTTTAGGAAGCGGCAAATCGAGTGCCATTAGCATTGCAGGCCAGATAATGGAGTGGAAACGTGTAATCTCCTTACCTACAAAGTGAACGTCTGCCGGCCAGTATTTATCGAAATCGTGGTATTTGTCATTTTCATAGCCGAGTGCTGTGATATAGTTGGAAAGAGCGTCTATCCAAACATATACTACGTGTTTCGGGTCAAAGTCAACCTGAACACCCCAGTCAAACGAAGTTCTGGAAACACACAAATCCTCAAGTCCCGGTTTGATGAAGTTGTTTACCATCTCATTCAGACGTGATGTAGGTGTCAAAAAGTCAGGGTGCTCCTCATAGTATGCAACGAGCTTATCAGCATATTTTGAGAGTCTGAAGAAATATGCCTCTTCCTCAGCGTCAATTACATCGCGTCCGCAGTCAGGGCATTTGCCGTCAACAAGCTGGTTTTCAGTCCAGAAAGACTCACAAGGTGTGCAGTATTTGCCCTTATATACGGATTTATATATATCGCCCTTATCATAGAGCTTTTTAAATATCTTCTTTACAGACTCAACGTGGTAATCGTCAGTTGTACGGATAAAACGGTCGTTGCTTATGTTCATAAGCTTCCACAAATCGTGAATGCCGCTTACTATATTGTCAACATACTGCTGAGGAGTAACTCCCGCAGCCTCGGCTTTCTGCTGAATTTTCTGTCCGTGCTCATCAGTACCTGTCAAAAACATAACGTCATATCCGAGCATACGTTTATAACGTGCCATTGTATCTGTTGCCACAGTGCAGTAGCTGTGACCTATATGAAGTTTATCCGAAGGATAATATATCGGAGTAGTGATATAAAATGTCTTTTTCTCGCTCATTTGTTGCCCTCCACTATCTAATCCGCGTAAAAGCGCGTGTTTTAAATTTATGCTGTCTAATAATTATATCACCGTTTACAGCGATTGAAAAGACATAAGTAAAAAAACAGATGCGATACATTTAAATTAGTACCGCATCTGCAAAATTAAAATATTCTGAGTTTAAAATCAGCTCTGAACAGCTGAGCTAATCTGCTCTGTCTGTGAAGATGAGCTCTGTTCAGATGATGTTGTATCCTGTGACGATGATGAAGATGAGGACGATGACGATGACTGTGATGAAGACGGAGCTTCAGGCATTGATGAGGATGTAGGGTATGGTACATCCTTAAGCTCATCTGACAAGTCCTTTATAGCTGTTAAAATATATGAATCACCTGATTTTTTCATCTCATACATCATATATTTTACAGGTGCAGGCTCTGACTTTTCACCTTCCAAATTCATTGTCCAAAGATTTGTAGGCGGAATATATCCTACTCTGAGCTGATATATATCTCCGTTTTTAACAACCTTGTCAACTCTCGGTGTAAAAAGTCCTGTCTGTCCCATTACAGGCACTTTATATACCTTTAATTCCTCGTCATATACATATGTAACCTCATAATCGCCGAATGAGTGGTGCTCCAAAGTCACGCTGTCGCCGTAAAGCTTTTTAGCGGCAACGTCAATATCGCTTGCCGGAACAACAAGCAATCCGTTCTCATCATAAGAGAACTTCGACGCGTCCTTCTGCAAAAGCACTGACCACATAGACGACTCCAAAAGAAATACAGGGTCTGCCTGACTTATATCGTCAAACGCGATAGGGTCAAATATTATTACAGGAGTGATTATCTCCTCAAATTTTTCATACTCACGTCTGCTGTCAAGTATTTTTCCTGTGAGGTTGATACTTCCTACAATCACTGTTACTGCGCCTATAAGAGCCAATATCAAAAACAACGCTCCTATCGGTGCGGCATAGCGGTGATGACGTTTCAGAACATATTTTTTTTCTTTCATGCCAACACTAAACCCCAGTTGATTCAAATTAAAATTCAAATCAACATTATCCTTTCCGAAATTTAAAGCAGTAAAATATTACAGTTTATTTATAAGTGTATAACAAGTATACCACAAATTTTCAAACTAAAGAACTGCTTGTTTTTTAAATTTTTGTGTCGGCGTAAAACTTTAAGCGCAAAACTTATTCATCCTCGCTTGGTTTTTCTATTTTTTCTACAAGCAGTTTTTTGATTCGCTGGTCTTCTATTTCCCATACGGTTACTCTCAGATTTTCATACTCAAAGCTTTCATTGAGCTCAGGTATATGCTCCATTACATCGAGTACCCAACCGCCGACTGTTGTATAGTTGTTCGGAAAATCGTGAGGTGCAAATTCAATCTCGTCAAACAGCTCATATACGTTCATATCTCCCGATACTTCATAGCTGTTTTCAGTAATTTTTCTGAATTCTGTTACAACCTCATCACTTTCGTCCCAAATATCTCCGACTAATTCTTCGAGTATATCCTCCATGGTGACAAGACCTTTTGTTCCGCCGTAATCGTCGGTTACAACTGCCATATGCTGTTTGTTCTTTTTAAGCATATTCAGCGCTGTTGAAATCTTCATTGAGCGGTGTACAAATACTACCGGATTGAGCATTTTTTTAATATCTATCTCTTCGCCCTTTAATTTTGCCTCCATAAGGTCGCGTATTGACAATATGCCGATTACATTGTCGATATTCTTCTCATATACAGGCACACGTGAATAGTGCTCCTCCATTACATGTTTGAGTATATCGTCAAGGTCTTCCTTTGCGTCGATAGCAAACATATCAACTCTCGGAACAAGTATCTCTTTGACTGAAATTTCGTCAAAGTCAAGCGCACTCTGTACTAGGTCGCTTTCCTGTTCCTCCAAAACACCCTCGGTTTCAATCGTTTCGATTATATATTTAAGCTCTTCCTCAGTAACGGAAGGTTTTTCCTCACCGCTTTTTCCCATTTTTGACGCAAGCTTTTTAAGCATTCTGAAAAACCATACGGCAGGCTTAAAGACAGTCATCAAGAAACTCAGTATTCCTGCAACTCTAAGAGCAAAAAACTCACTGTTTTCCTTTGTAATACTCTTTGGCAGAACCTCTCCGAAAATGAGCACCGTAACAGTCATTACAACGGTTGAAACAGCGGCTCCGGATGTAGGCATCCATGTTGTAAAAAGCACAGTTGCTATTGCAGTAGACGCAATGTTTACAATGTTGTTTCCTATAAGGATAGTAGTAATTGCAGCGTCAAAATTATCTGAAATATCAATGGCTTTTTTCGCACGCATATCACCGTTTTCAGCCTCATGCTTCATTCTGATTCTGTTAAGACTGGAAAATGCGGTTTCTGTTCCTGAAAAAAAAGCTGACAGTGCTATAAGCACCACAATAAGCACGATCATAAACCAACTACCGGGATCCAAAATAAATCAACTCCATATTTATAAATTTTCTGTCTCTGTAAAATTTTTATGCAGGACAGTTTCAATATATTTTACCAAATTTCTGTGAAAACAACAAATTCAATTTAAAGTCATTCCAAACAAAATACAGTCATTTTTGCCCAATAACCGAAAAGACACCCCCAAAGGAGTGTCTTTTTTGCCTATAATCACTCTTTTATTGATTTTCGAGCGTTTACAGAGGTATAAATTACTTTCTCTTTGCTTCAAGATCAGCCATAGCATCCTTGCGGGAAAGGTTTATGCGTCCCTGCTGGTCGATTTCGATAACCTTTACGAATATCTCATCGTTAGGCTTAACAACGTCCTCTACCTTTTCAACGCGTTTGAAGTCGAGCTTGGAGATGTGTACAAGTCCCTCTTTACCAGGAGCAATCTCAACAAATGCGCCGAAGTTCATAAGACGTGTTACTCTACCCTTATAGATAGCACCTACCTCAGGGTCTCTTGCTATTGTCTCGATTACCTGAACAGCACGTTTTACATTGTCGTTGTCAGTACCTGCAACAAATACGCTTCCGTCCTCTTCGATGTCTATCTTAACATCGCACTCAGCACAGATTTTCTGGATTACCTTACCACCTGAACCGATTACCTCACGGATTTTATCGACAGGTATTGTAAGCGAAACCATCTTCGG
>CALXEM010000121.1 GCA_944387335.1 uncultured Clostridia bacterium
GGGTTTTAAGTTCCAATGGCTATGTTCAGTTTACGGTTGTCAAAGTATCGATTTTGACTGTTGTATTAACAGTTGTTTTTGCCGTTATTCTGATAGCAGGTATTCTGCTTGCAGTTATTTTCAGAAAAGAGCTTAAGGCTATCGCAGACAGCTTTAGTAAGAAAAACACAGCCGCAGTACCATACACTATCTCTGATGAACAAAAAACTTATACAGACGATATTATTATCGACGAGGAAGAGGAGAACACTCCATCTGAGAGCGAAAATACTCAGCGTCAGACAGTTGCGGCTACTGTTTCTGCACCGGCTGAACCTGATAAAACAGATTCGGACACTGATGATGACGAAGCAGAGGAGGAATTACTGTAATGAAAGCTTGTAAGAATTTTTTAATTGCAGTTGCCCTTATATTAGTCGGAGCAGTGGGATTGATAGTCTGCACAGTGTCCTTTAACAGCGGCGAGTACAAAGTGATGAATAAATTTATATCCGGTGTAAATAGTGCGAATAAGGATAAGATATTATCATGTATGGCGATGGATGATTCTCAGCTCGCTGATTTGTCAGGAGAGTCCTTTACCTCAACTGAGATTTTACAATCAGTTTTACCTAGTGATGCTAAGGAAGTCAAAAAGGTTGAACTGATAGGCTGTCAGATAATAGAGGACGATGCTCAGACAGACCCACTTTCTGGTGTGATGAAAAATGCTTATATGATTGTTAAAGTAACATATGTAGACGATACGGACACAAAAAAATCCTTTGTATTTGACGAAAATGTTACTCTGACAAAAGATAACGGTGGATATAAATTAGTATCAGCTTTATAAAAATATCTGTTTATAAAAAAGAACCCATATAAAATATGGGTTCTTTTTTCGTGCTTATTGTAATTCTCTCGAATAGAAATTTAGTGCATAGCCGTCAATGCTTATTATAAATGTAGGAGTTTGTGAGCCGTCATAGTATTCAGTCATTGCAGATACCGCTAAGCCCTGCTTGGAGTTTATTGTGATTTCGTATGTTATTGATTTTAAATCCTTGCTTTTTATTTTATATGACCCGCTGTAAGTTTTATTGTTGGTCTTGTCATTAAGAGTTATAACACCGTCTTGTGCTTTGCATTCTATTTCTATTATCGGTATTGATAAATCTTGTATATTGTTGGACATTTCGGGACTGCATGCTACATACCCTCCGTTTTTCTCATCACCGCCCTGCACACTTTCCAGTGACCAGATATATTCCTCAATTTTCGGAATTCCCGTATTGCCGCACGCACATAAGAAAAAGATCATAAAAGATAAAATAAAAGCCGACTTTTTCACGTTATTTTCTCCTTGTAAAATATATACCGACTGAAAAAACAATGGCAAGTGTTGTGAGCACAATAAACATTATCGGATTAAATGCAGATGATACATAAATGTCGGTAGGTCCATCATAACCGCCTATTGCAGATATGTTTTCCTGAAGAGTGCTGACAGCGTAAAAATAATGTAGATGTGAAGTCAAACTAAAAAACATTACTCCAAATACAATTACAAGCATTGCGATGAAAACAGCTCTGAGCGTTTTCCGTCTCAGTTCATTTTGTTTTGCAATCTGACTGTTTAGAAGCTCCAAATTTTCAGCAAGCTGTTTTAGTTTTGCGTATGTGTCTGTACCGTCGTCAACTTCCACCGTTTCACCCAAAAGTACATTTACAGATGTATCGAGCTCCTGAGCCAACCTTATGAGCATTTGAGAATCAGGTACGGAAAGCCCTTTTTCCCATTTTGACACTGTCTGCCTTACGATATTTAATTTTATAGCCAGATTTTCCTGAGAAAGCCCCTTGGCTATGCGAAGTTTCTTTATGTTTTCACTGAGCATATTTTATACCAGCCAATCGTGTTTATTTTATAGCTCCATTATACGATATTTTCATGCGTTGCCTCAAGCAACGTATTTTAACATGATTTTTTATTGCCGGAAAAGCAAAATTATTTCATTGACAAAATATATTATGAGCCATATAATCATAATGTTATAACATTATGATTATATGGCTTTCGTTGTATAATGAAAATAATGCTGAAAGGACGGTATATATGGAAAACACAGATATCAAAAAAATAATAGTTCTTTTTAAAACACACCTCGACATAGGCTTTACTGACTTTGCAGAAAACATTGCTAAGCGTTATATCAATGACTTTATCCCGAGAGCCATCGGTATAGGCGAGGAGATAGCAAAACTCGGACGAGAGGAGGGCTTTGTCTGGACAACGGGAAGCTGGCTTGTCTCACAGTACCTCAAAACAGCTTCAGAAGCTGACTGCGAGCGCATGAAAAACGCTGTAAACAATAAATTTATAAGCTGGCACGGACTTCCGTTTACAATGCACTCAGAGTTAGCAGACAGAGAGCTTTACAAATACGGGCTTACAATTTTCAAAAAGCTTGATAATATGTTCGGAGTAAACACCATAGCCGCTAAAAATACAGATGTTCCGGGACATACCTGCGCCATTGTTCCATTACTTGCTGACGCGGGAATAAAACTTTTGCATATTGGAGTAAATCCAGCGTCTACATATCCAGATGTTCCGGATTTGTTCCGCTGGAGAGTAGACGAAAAAGAGATAATTGTGATGTACGACAAGGGCGACTACGGCGGATTTTCTGTTATTCCGGGCACAGGCACAGCTGTCTGCTTTGCGCATACGGGAGATAACTTAGGACCGCAGTCCGCCGAGCAGATACTGAGTATTTACGACGATTTACACGCTAAGTATCCGAACGCCGTTATAAAATCTGGCAACTTAAACGATGTTGCAGAAGAGGTATTTAAAATAGCTGACAGTCTGCCTGTCGTTGAGTCTGAGCTCGGCGATACATGGATTCACGGCGTCGGTTCAGACCCGAAAAAGGTAAGTCAGCTTAGAAGTTTATGTAGATATGCCGATAAGCTCGATGAAAAAGAGCGTGAAAAGATGTACGACAGCCTTTTGTTTATACCTGAACACACTTGGGGACTTGACGAAAAGACATTTTTAAACGACACCGAGCACTACGACAAAAAGACATTTTTGGCTTTAAGAAATACAGAGCCGTATAAAAAAATGGAAGCCTCATGGGAGGAACAGCGAAACTACATAACAAAGGCAATACAGGATTTGTCGCCTGATACAAAGAAAAAGCTTGAAGCGGTCATATCTGAATATAAGACAGATTTTCCGAATCTGGCTGAGTACACTCTTGTAAAGGATAAAAAGCTTAATTTAAACGGTTGGAATATAGAATTTGACGAAAGCGGAGCTATAAGCTGTCTTGAAAAGGACGGAACATTTTTAGCCGACAGCGAGCACGTTTTGGCAAAATTCTGCTATAACATATACTCTCAAAAAGAGGTGTCGGGATATTTTTCAAGGTACAGCCGACTGCCTGACGAGTGGTGGGCAAAAGAGGATTTCGGAAAGACAGGACTCGAAAACGCCATTGACAAAGCCGAGCGCTTTTTCGGCAAATGTGAGGGCGTATACACAAACGAAAAAGAGGTAATAGCTGTCATCACAGCGGATAAGAGGGCGTATGAGCTTTACGGCTGTCCTAAAAAGATGATACTTAAAGTAACGCCTTGTGAAAATTACGCAGACATCACATTTGCGTGGTTTAATAAAGACGCAAACCGTATTCCCGAGTCGCTGTCATTGTACTTCAGCCCGACAAGTAAGCTTAATACAATTGAGAAGATGGGACTTAAAATATGCCCGACAGATGTTATATCAAACGGAAACCGCGAGATGCACGCAGTATCGGGAAATATAAATTTCGAGGAGACAACGCTTACGACTTTTGACGCGCCGCTTGTGTCGATAGGAAAAGAGGGTATATATGCGTTTTACAACGAGGTACCGTCTCTTGACAAAGGTGTTTGGATAAACCTTTTCAACAACCAGTGGGGAACTAACTTTAAAATGTGGTACGATGATGACGCCGTATTTCGTTTCAGAATATCTATCAGATAAGACGGGAGGGGATTTATATTATGAACTTAAATAAAAAGTGGAAAGTATTTTTAATTCATCACTCTCACACCGATATAGGCTATACCGAGCATCAGGAGAGAATTGCCGAGTATCACCGCAACTACATAGAACAGGCAATAGACATACTCAACACCGCTCACTCGTCTGACGATAAGGGCTACAAGGGTTTTGTGTGGCAGTGCGAAAACTACTGGCAGGTTGAGAATTTCTTAAAATATGCCGATGAAAACTACAAAAAAGACTTTGAAAAGTACATAAAGAGTGGTGAGATAGGTCTGTCTGGCAACTATCTCAACATGACAGAGCTTGCCGACAACGATTGTTTAAACGTCAAAGCGCACGCTTTCAGAGAATATTGCAATAAATACGGCATTTTGGGAAACTGCGGAATGAGCGCCGACATAAACGGTTTTGCGTGGGGATATGCCGACGCGATGTACGACAACGGCATAACTCACTTTTTCTCATGCCTGCACCCTCACCACGGAATGTTCCCGCTCTACCGCAAGCAGATACCGTTTTACTGGGTATCGCCTAAGGGCAATAAGGTGCTTGTGTGGAACGGCGAGCATTATCATATAGGAAATGAGCTGCATTTTGCACCGAGAGGCGGTACATCCTACATGATAAACGACGAACTCGGAGAATACGCATATAAAGCGCTGAGTGAGCCTATTTCATATCAACAGCGCGAGGAGATAGAAAACCACGTGCTAGATGTGAGATTATACAGATATTTAAAAAATCTTGAGGACGAAAAATATCCATACGACTTTATACCGTTTATGGTGTCCGGTGCAATAACCGACAATGCACCGCCGAGCGGGGAGATTGCACGCAGAGTAAACGAGTTAAATGAAAAATACAGCGGTCAGATAGAATTTGAGATGACAAATCTTGAAAAATTCTTTGAGTACGTTGAGCAAAACTGCGAAAATATCCCTGAGTACAGCGGCGACTGGAACGACTGGTGGGCAGACGGAGTCGGCTCTACACCTGCGGCAGTCAAGCTCTACAAGGACGCGCAGAGAAAATACCACATATGCAGAAAACTCGACGCAGACAATACTCTCGGAAACAGTGAGCTTTTAAAGAGTGTGCAGGACAACCTCATGCTCTATGCCGAGCATACATGGGGATATTCCTCTAGCGTATCCGAACCGTGGGAGACACTTGTCGACACGCTCGATTTAAAAAAGACAGCGTATGCCGCAAATGCACACACGGCGGCAGCTGCTAACCTCGACAGAATATTGCGCAGCAAAGGTGAGGTCACAAGCAGATGTCAGCGTGAGATGAGATATAGGGTGGTAAATCCTCACGATGTACCTGTCACATCGCCCGTAAACTTCTTTATAGAGACATGGGAGTATTTCGGCGACGAGATGTTTACTAAATCGAGCGCCTTTGACATAATAGATTTAAAGACAAATGAGAGTGTAAAATATCAGCTCTCACGCACGGCAAGGGCTTATCAGGTTGAGATTACAGCGACGCTCGAGCCTAAAGAGGAACGCGACTTTTTGATTGTAAAGCGCCAGAGAGAATACGGCTCAACTATAAAAAATCACCCATATATAGGCGCTGACGGAATAATGGACATATGCGCAAATGACGGTCAGCGAGAAGATACAAAAAGAATAGACACAGACTTTTTTGTATTTAACTTTGACACTAAAAAGGGTATAACTTCAATTATCGATAAAAACAGCGGCAAAGATATTGTAAGGCGTGACAGCGAATATGTACCGTTTGCAGGAGTATATGAGGTAACGGATATTAAAGACCACCCGTGCGAGATAAGGCGTATAATGGGTAGAAACAGAAAGCTTGAATCCACAAGAAGGTACAAAGCTGAGTTTAAAAATATACGCATAGTAGAATCTGGCGACATATTTATACATTTAGCGATAGATTACGCGCTTGAGGGTACACGTATGTACACCGTAATGCTCAAAATATACAGACATCTGCCGAGATTTGACGTATCTGTCAGAATTCATAAGGAGAGCAGATGGGAGCCTGAAAACCTCTACATACCGCTTACTTTTACAGCGGGTGAGGACAGCGAGTGCTATATCGACAAGACAGGCTGTATAATAAGACCGGGTATTGACCAGCTTCCGGGAAGCAACGGTGAGTTTTATCTTTTGCAGAACGGTATAGTTATGTCCGGCGACGACATAAACGTAAATGTTGCAATAAAGGACGCGCCGCTTGTAACTTTTGGTGAGCTCGAACATCATCCGATTAAGCTCTGTGATGCAAACGATTTAAGCTTAAACCGTTCCGAGGCATTTTCATGGGTTATGAATAATTTCTGGGAGACTAACTTTAAGGTAGACCTTTCAGGATTTTATGAGTTCAGATATTCTGTCGAAGTAACACAGGCGCAGAGTGCTCAAAATGCCTTTAAAAACGTCGAAAATTGTAATGAAGAGCCGATTGTATACAGTGTGTAAAACTTTCTGGTTCAAAGAGGTATAATGTTTTATGAAAAATTATGTCATGCTCGATGTCGGCGGAACAAATATAAAGAGTGCTCTGCTCAAAGTTTCCGACAGTGTTGAGATTATCCCAAAAGGCGTTTATGACGCAAAGTCGTGCTCTGACAGCGAGACGATACTTTCGAACATTTGCGGCATAATTGAAAAAGTGTCGCCTGTTGACGGTATAGACGGTATCGGCATAGCGTTCCCGGGACCATTTGACTATGAAAACGGAATATGCCTTATGCGTGGACTCAACAAATACGAGAGCATATACGGAGTTTCAATAAAGGAGCAGATATATGCTCGTCTGTTTAAAAACGACAAAAAAATACCGATAGTATTCATGCACGACATTGAGGCATTTGCAAGGGGGATATGCGCCTATGAGCCTTACGGAAAAAGCCGCATACTTCACCTGTGCATAGGTACGGGAGCGGGAAGCGCCTTTACCGACAACGGTGAGATAATAACTCATTCTCAAAGCGTACCCGAAAACGGCTGGATATACAACTGCGCTTTTAAAGATTCCGTTATAGACGACTATATCTCTGCAAGAGGACTTGAAAATCTGGCTTTAAAGCATACAGGACACCCTCATAGCGGACTTGAGCTTTACAATATGGCAAAAAGCGGAGATAGTAGGGCAAAAGAGGCGTTTAAAGAGTTTTCCGAAAACACAGCTGAGGCAATAGAGACGTTTTTAAAAAGCTTTAAGCCGCGGATACTTTTGCTTGCCGGACAGATTTCAAAGAGCTATGAGTTTTTTGCAGACAGTATAAAAGATGTCTGCCGCAAAAACAAATGTGATATAATTGTCGTAGAAAATACGTCGGAGAAGATGTATCTAGGACTTTTAAGCAAATTCGGCAATACACAAAATTAAAGGAGAAATAACAGATGACCATACTCAACAGGGCAAAGGGAGCGGCGCCGCTCTATTCACAGCTTGAAAATATTTTAAAAAAGAAGATAGAGGACGGTGAATACAAAAAAGGAGACGCTTTTTTGTCCGAAAAGCAGCTGCAGGAGGAATATTCCGTCAGCCGTGTCACCGTAAGACAGGCTATGTCCAACCTTGTAAATTCGGGATATATCAGCAGCGCAAGGGGTATAGGTACTGTTGTTGTATTTGATAAGATAAACGAAAAATTAAAACAGGTTGTGAGCTTTTCGCAGGAGATGAAACTCCACGGAATAGAGATGAGCACATCTTACTGCAAGATAACAAGGGACGTTGTGCCTGTATTTGTTTCAAAGGAGACAGAACTTGCCGAAAAAAGCGAGTGCTTTAAGTTAGTGCGTGTGAGATGTGATGAAAAAAGACCGATTGTTTATTCCGTCACATATCTCAATCCTAAGCTTAATTTAAAGATTGACGACAATTTATACAAAGACAGTCTGTACGAGTTTTTGAAGGACAACTGCGGCGTTTGGGCGGTAAACGGCACAGACACCTTTGAGGCAGTGGCGGCGGACGAAGTAACAGCACAATTTTTGCAGATAAAAAGCGGTGTGCCTGTGTTTAAACGAACCCGAAAAACTTACGACCAAAACGGAAATATCATAGAATACACGGTCTGCTATTATCCGGGAGACAGATATAAGTACACCGCAGAGCTTTAAAAAGCACGCTTTGCGGTGCTCGGAGGAAATACTTAAATGAAAAAATACAAGAAATACTCTAACTATGAGCTTTACCCGTATAAGAGGATAAACGGCTTTGACGATATGGCTTTTTCGGGATACGATAAGCTCAAAAATGAACTTGAAAAATGTTTTGCAAGCGGCAAAAAAGCGGTGTTTGACCTCTATCCGGGTGTGGATAAAGCTGAGATTTTGGCTTTTCTCAATTCAATGGACTCAGTAAAGGTCTTTGATACAGACGAGTGCAAGCTAAGTCAAAAGGAACTGTATGACAGATTCAAATACAACATAACCGATGACAGAGTTTTCGGAGTTATGTCGCACGCAAAGCTTATCGACTGTTTTGACGATGAAAAGTTAAAAACTCTGCGTGAAGAGATAGAGAGCTGCAAAAAAAACGTGGTTGTGACAGGTGTGGGCGCGTCGCTTGCGTGCAGTAACGGAGAGCTGTTTTACTTTGATATGCCAAGATGGGAGATACAGCTTCGATACCGTGCGGGCGGCACAAACTGGCTCTTTGACAATGCCGACGCTCCGATACTGACAAAATATAAGATAGGCTTTTTTATTGAGTGGAGGCTTGCCGACAGGCACAAAGAGACACTCTTTGATAAAATTGACTTTCTCGTTGATACCTCAAAGCACGGAGATGTAAGCTTTGTAACGGGTGAAGCGTTCAGAGGAGCGCTTTTGCAGATTTCAGAACAGCCGTTTAGAATGCAGCCGTATTTTGACCCCGGTGTTTGGGGCGGTCAGTGGATG
>CALXEM010000122.1 GCA_944387335.1 uncultured Clostridia bacterium
AAACCAGATGTTAATATAATAGCTGCTGAACCTGCTGATTCTCCTGTTTTGTCATCGGGAAAAGCAGGCGCTCACAAAATACAAGGCATAGGTGCAGGATTTGTGCCTGAAATTCTCGATACAAAAATATATGACGAGGTCGTTACCGTGACAAATGAGGAGGCGTTTTTATACGCTCAAAAGCTCAGAAAAGAAGAGGGACTTTTGTGCGGAATATCCTCAGGTGCGGCACTCTGTGCAGCTGTAAAGATTGCTAAAAGAGACGAAAATAACATATCCAGTAAAAACATAGTTGTTCTTTTGCCGGACAGCGGAGAAAGATATTTTTCAGTTGACGGATTTATTGATTAAATCGGATAAATTTTATAAAAATAGCGGCGTATTATTTGAAAGATTACTGAATATAGGCTATAATATCTAATAGAGTATTTTGCTTTTAAATCAATAGAAAATTATACCTGCTCTGTAAAACCTCAGTGGGTATTCGATGATATTTATACAAAGGGGTGCTGTATTAAATGATTCCTACATTCAGCGTTAATTTGGCAAAAATTATTAAGGATATGAATATAAATACGGTATATCTTCCGAAGGATGCAAAGGAGATACTTATACATTCTCCGGATATAAACCGTCCGGGACTTCAGCTTGCCGGATTTTTTGACTTTTTTGATAAGGACAGAATTCAGATTATCGGTAAATCTGAATACGCTTTTCTTGAAACTTTGATAGAAAGTCAAAAAATAAACGAGCATATAGAGGCATATTTTTCGCGTAAGCCTCCGGCTGTAATTGTAACAAGGGATTTGGAGATATTTCCGTATATGATAGAGTGCGCTAGAAAATATGAAGTGCCTCTTCTGACAACGTCAGAGCCGACATCAAGTTTTATGTCAAGCCTTATTGCTATGCTGAATGTAGAGCTGGCTCCTAGAATAACACGTCATGGAGTATTGGTTGAGGTCTATGGTGAAGGTATCCTGCTTTTGGGCGACAGCGGTGTTGGTAAATCTGAAACCGCCATTGAGCTCGTTAAAAGAGGACACCGCCTCATAGCGGACGATGCTGTTGAAATAAGACGTGTATCAAATAAAACTCTTGTAGGTTCATCTCCTGAGAATATACGTCACTTCCTTGAACTCAGAGGTGTCGGCATTATCAATGCAAGACGTATTTTCGGTATGGGCGCCATTAAAGTGACCGAAAAAATAGATATGGCAATAGAGATGGAGCCTTGGGACCAAAATAAACAGTATGACAGAATGGGAATGGAAAATGAATATACCGATATTTTAGGTATAAAAGTCCCATCACTGACTATACCTGTTAAACCTGGTAGAAACCTTGCGATAATCATTGAAGTTGCGGCTATGAATAACAGACAGAAGAAAATGGGATACAATGCCGCTCAGGAGCTTTTGCAGAATCTCGGAATGATTGAGCCAGGTGAAAGCAACACCAACTGGGATGAATATTGATTTAATTTTTTAATATACAGACATAACTTTGAAAGGAACGGACTAACATGAAATACTATATCGGTATAGACCTCGGAGGAACAAATATTGCCGCAGGTGTTGTTGATGAGGAATATAAAATTGTAGGTAAGGCGTCTGTAAAGACTAATTTGCCAAGACCTGCTGATGAAATTTGCGATGATATGGCAAAAGCTGCACGCATGGCTGCTGAAAAAGCCAATATATCAATAGATGATGTTGAATGGGTGGGTATAGGCTCTCCCGGAACAGCTAATACTGATACCGGAATACTCGAATATACCAATAACCTTGATTTTCACAACCTGCCGCTTAAAGCTGAGATGGAAAAACGTCTCGGTAAAGATGTATATATCGAAAACGATGCCAATGCAGCTGCTTACGGCGAGGCAATAGCAGGTGCCGCTAAGGGTAAACAGAACGTTGTTGCTGTAACCATAGGCACAGGAATAGGCGGAGGAGTTATAATCAACGGCAGAATTTACGGCGGACAGTATTTTGCAGGTGCTGAGCTCGGCCATATGGGAATAGTATATAACGGTCGTCAGTGCACATGCGGAAGAAAAGGCTGTATGGAGGCATATGCTTCAGCAACAGGGCTTAAAAACCTCACAAAAGAAGCTATGGAAAAAGACCCACAGTCTAAAATGTGGGAATTAACTGACGGAGATATTAAAAATGTCAGCGGAAGAACAGCTTTTGACGCTATGCGCCAGGGCGATAAATCAGGTAAAGAGGTTGTGGATACATATATCGAATATTTGGGATACGGCCTTGCAAACTTCGTAAATATATTCCAGCCAGAGATACTTGTTATCGGCGGCGGAGTATGCAACGAGGGAGAAGCGCTTATCGCACCGCTGAGAGACTATATCGACAACCACACAATGGCAATTTCGCCTGAGGTCAACACAAAGCTTATGGTTGCTCAGCTCGGAAACGATGCCGGAATAATCGGTGCGGCATTTTTGGGCCGTATGAAAAAATAATTTGATTATGAATAAAGTCAAGCCCTAACTGCGTAAGGCGGGACAGGGCTTGATTTTGAATTTTTATTTTGCGGGAGGAAATATGTGTTATATTGAAAAGCTGAAGGCTCTGTGCGAACAAAAAGGTATCATCTGTTGTTTAAATGAGCCTATGAGTGAGCATACATCGTTTAAAATCGGAGGTCCTGCCGCCTTATTTGTAAAACCGAGCTGTGTTGAAGATATAAAAACAGTAGCCGGATTTGCAAAGCAAAATGATATAAAATACCGTATAGTCGGAAAAGGCTCAAATTTGCTTGTTTCAGATAAAGGCTATGACGGAATTATAATAAATCTCGGAGAAGAGTTTAAAGAAATTAAACTGATAGATGAAAATACTATATATGCCTCGTCCGGCGTTTCGCTGGCTGAATTGTGCAGATTTGCGTGTGATAATTCCCTGAGCGGACTGGAATTCGCTTTTGGAATACCGGGAAGTGTTGGCGGTGCAATATATATGAATGCCGGAGCATACGGCGGAGAGATAAAAGATGTAATATCTAAGGCATATCACATAGACTTAGATATGTCAGAGGGATTTTTTGAGAAGGATAAGCTTGAGCTTTCATACCGTCACAGTGCATACACTGACAATAAATTCTGCATAACAGGCGGAGAATTTACTCTCAATAAAGGAGTACAGTCTGAAATAAAAGAGAAAATGGATGACTTTATGAGCAGAAGAAAGTCAAAACAGCCGCTTAACTATCCGAGCGCAGGAAGCACATTTAAAAGACCTGTCGGAAATTACGCATCCGCTCTCATTGAACAGTGCGGACTCAAAGGAAAAAGTGTAGGCGGAGCTATGGTAAGCACAAAGCACAGCGGTTTTGTTGTCAACACAGGAAATGCAACATGCAGTGATGTGCTTGAGCTTGTTGAAGAGGTTAAAAAAGAAGTTTTCGACAAGACAGGATATAAATTGGAATGTGAAGTAGAGATACTTTAATATATAACGAAAGGGACGTACGTTTTGGAATTCATTATCGTTACGGGGTTATCGGGAGCAGGAAAATCGGGTGCAGTAAACGCACTTGAGGATATAGATTATTATTGCATAGACAATATGCCGCCAAAGCTTATGCCGAAGCTTTTGGAGCTGTCTGCAACAACACATAAATATGAAAAGATAGCTGTTGTTATGGATATAAGAGGCGGAGATATATTCACTGATATGTTTGATGTTATAGACGAACTGGAAAAGTCAGGCTATAAGTACCGCATATTGTTTTTGGATGCAGATAATAACACTATTATCAGAAGATATAAGCAGACAAGAAGAAAACACCCGCTCGTTTCAAACGGTTATACCATGGATTCCGTAACTGTTGCCATTGCAGAGGAGAGAAGAATACTCGAGCAGATAAGGCAAAAAGCCAATTATATAATAGATACTTCAATGCTTTCTCCTGCTCAGTTAAAGAGAAAAGTACAGGATATTTTTTCCGAGTCAAAGCATGATTCTCTGCTTGTCAGCTGTATGTCTTTTGGCTTCAAGTACGGTCTGCCGTCTGACGCAGATTTGGTATTTGATGTAAGATGTCTGCCAAATCCGTATTATGTTCCTGAATTAAAGCATAAAACAGGCTTGGAACAGGAAATCATAGACTACGTTATGAACAGCGAAGATTCAGAAAAATTAAAAGAGAAGCTTATATCTCTTTTGGACTTTTTAATGCCGCTGTACCATAAAGAGGGCAAGAGCCAGATTGTTGTCGCAATAGGCTGTACAGGCGGAATGCACAGGTCTGTTGTAATATGTGAAATTATTAAAAATCATTTTGAAAATATAGGATACAATACAATAATCACTCACCGTGATATGATAAGAAGCTCCAATCAATAAATAACGGAGGTGGATATTTTGTCATTCGGATATGATTTAAAGCATGAAATAATATCCAGGCTTCCCGAAAGCGCTGATTTAAGAAAGATGTTTGCGTACGGTATGTTCATAATGGGAAAGCATTTTTCCAAAAACGCCGTATCTCTGCATACAGAATATAAGGAAATAGCAGATTTATATTCAGATTTGATTTTTGAGTCAATTCCAATGGAATCTGACGTGTCGATAACCGAACATAAAAAGAATAACGGTACTGTTGTATATCTGGTAGATGTGGCTGATTATAACGACAGAATAAAAATTCTAAACTATTTCGGATACAGCGGAAATGAGCTGAACAGACGCATAAAACTTGAACAGATAGACAATATGCAAAAGGCTTCTGCATTTATGTCAGGGGCTTTTTTGGCGTGCGGAAGCATAAGCGACCCCTTAAAAAGCTATCATGTTGAATTTGTAGTCGACCACATGAAATTAAGCCAGGATTTCGAGTTCTTTATGTCTGAGGTTTTAAAAAAGCCGAAGATTATACAACGCCGAGGCTCATACATAGTATATACAAAGGACAGCTCCGTTATAGAGGACTTAATGACGTTTATGGGTGCTGTGCAGTCGTCACTGGAGCTTATGAATATCAAGGTTTATAAGGATTTGCGCAATAAAGTAAACAGGGTTACAAACTGTGAAACCGCAAATATAGATAAAACAGTTGCGGCGGCATCCAAACAGGCAGACGATATAAATTATATTTTCTCAACTATGGGCAGGGACTATTTAAATGACGATTTGCGGGAAGTAGCTGAGTTGAGGCTTGAAAATCCCGAGATGTCCTTAAGGGAAATGGTAACCTATTTGAGCAAACCTCTCACACGTTCGGGAGTAAACCACAGGCTTAAAAAGATATCGCAAATTGCACAGGAATTAAGAGAACACAAGGTAAAACCGACAGACGCACAATAAAAAGGAGATTTTAAATAAATGGGTAATTTTGTACATCTTCATGTTCATACGGAATATAGCTTGCTTGACGGAGCGTGCAGGATAAACAAACTCGCCCAAAAACTCAAGAGTATAGGTCAGGATGCAATAGCAATAACCGATCACGGCGTAATGTACGGCGCTATTGATTTTTATACTCAGTGTAAGGAAAACGGAATACACCCGATAATAGGGTGTGAGGTCTATGTTGCGCCCAGAACACGTTTTGACAAGGTGCACCGCATAGACACAAACCCATATCATCTAGTTTTGCTGTGCAAAAACAATCAGGGTTATCAGAACCTCATTAAACTGGTATCAGCGGGATTTGTAGAGGGCTTTTATTCAAAGCCGAGGGTTGACAAAGATTTGCTGAAAAAGTACCATGAGGGGCTTATAGCCCTTTCTGCATGTCTTGCAGGAGAAGTTCCGCGTCTGCTCAGAAATAACGACTATGAAGCGGCAAAGAGCACCGCAATGGAATACAGTGAAATTTTCGGCAAGGACAATTACTATATAGAGATACAAGACCACGGCATAGATGAGCAAAAAGCTATTCTGCCTGATTTGATACGCCTTTCAAGGGAGACAGGCATAGGGCTTGTTGCCACAAACGACGCTCACTATATTGATAGGGAAGACGCCAAAATGCAGAATATCCTTGTCAAAATACAGACTAATACAACCGTTGAGGACAAAGCGACGCTTGAATTTGAAACAGATGAGTTTTACCTTAAATCATACGATGAAATGCATGAGCTTTTTCCGGAAACTGAGGACGCGTTGTCAAATACAGTTAAAATTGCAGAGAGATGCAATGTTGAATTTGAGTTTGGTGTAACTAAACTACCGTTTTTCACAGCACCTGACGGACAGGATAATCTGACATATTTTAAAAAGATGTGTTATGACGGACTGGAAAAGAAATATGCAGGACGCCTTACCCCTCAGATAAGAGAAAGACTTGAGTATGAGATGGACATAATCGCGTCTATGGGATATGTTGACTACTATCTCATAGTGCACGATTTTATAAACTATGCCAAAACACATGATATACCGGTAGGTCCGGGACGAGGCTCAGGAGCGGGAAGTATAGCTGCATACTGCATAGGTATAACGGGAATTGACCCTGTAAAGTATAACCTTTTGTTTGAGCGTTTTTTAAACCCTGAGCGTGTAAGCATGCCTGATTTCGATATAGATTTTTGTTATGAAAAACGCCAGAAAGTAATCGACTATGTTGTTTCAAAATACGGCGATGACCACGTTTCACAGATAATAACTTTCGGTACAATGGCGGCAAGGGGCTCTATACGAGATGTCGGCAGAGCTATGGCTATACCTTATCAGAAGGTTGATTCCATTGCGAAGATGATTCCTATGGAACTTAATATGACGATAGAAAAGGCGCTTTTAGTTTCAAAGGATTTAAAAACAGCAATGGAGACCGACTCACAGACGCGTGAGCTAATTGAAATGGCAAAAAAAATCGAGGGTATGCCCAGACATTCGTCAACCCATGCGGCCGGTGTAGTTATAACCAGAGATCCTGTGGATACATACGTACCTATACAGAAAACTGACGATGCCATTGTGGCACAGTACCCTATGACAACTCTCGAAAAACTTGGACTTTTAAAATTTGACTTCTTGGGACTGAGAAACTTAACGGTTATAAAAGACGCTGAGGACATGATACGTGAACAGCAGCCCGATTTTCGTATAGACAGTATACCTGTTGACGACAGAGCTGTGTTCGACATGCTCTCTCAGGGAAAAGGTCAGGGTGTATTTCAGTTTGAGTCATCCGGAATGAGACAGGTGCTTCAAAACCTAAAACCTGATACGCTTGAGGATTTGATTGCCGTAATTTCACTTTATCGCCCGGGACCGATGGATTCTATACCGAAATACATTTCAAACAGGCATAATCCTTCAAAGATAACATATAAACACCCGCTTTTAAAACCGATATTGGAAGTAACCTACGGCTGTATTGTCTATCAAGAGCAGGTAATGCAGATATGCCGTGTGCTTGCGGGATTTTCATACGGCAGAGCCGACCTTGTAAGACGTGCTATGGCAAAGAAAAAAGCGGATATAATGGAGAAAGAGCGCCACAACTTTATTTACGGCGCCAAAAGAGAGGACGGCTCCGTTGAGTGTGTCGGCGCTGTGAATAACGGTGTAGATGAAAAGACAGCAAATGAGATTTTCGATGAAATGACGTCGTTTGCGTCTTACGCCTTTAATAAATCCCATGCTGCCGCATACGCATATGTTGCATATCAGACAGCATATTTAAAATGCCACTACCCTAAAGAGTATTTCTCCGCGCTTTTGACAAGCGTAATCGACAACACAGATAAGATTATCGAGTATATAGACGAATGCAAGAAAAATGGAATAACTGTACTGCCGCCTGATATAAACGAAAGCTATCAGGGCTTTACAGTATCTGACGGTAAAATAAAGTTTGGTTTGCTTGCTGTTAAAAATCTCGGAAAAGGCTTTATTAAATCGCTTATTGACGAGCGCAGAAATGCAGGCAAATTCAGCGACTTTTTTAGCTTCTGCGAGAGAATGTACGGCAAGGACTTAAATAAACGAGCCATTGAAAGCCTTATTAAAAGCGGTGCTATGGACTGTGTTAACAGTAACAGAAAGCAGATGCTTGTAAATTACGAAAATATTATAGACAGCATAGACCAAACCAGAAAGAACAACATCGAAGGTCAGCTTAACTTATTTGACATGAATTCAGACAGTACTCAAGCTGTGTCGAATTATACAATGGCTGATTGTGATGACTTTTCATTCAAAGAAAAAATTGCAATGGAAAAGGAAGTTACAGGACTTTTCATTTCAGGCCACCCGCTCGATGAATATGCCGATATACTTAAAAATGTAAGATATACCTCTATTGCAGATATAGTACTGCGTGGTTTAAATGATGAGCAGATTATATCTTCGCGCATTGACGGAAAACGTGTGAGAATTGTAGGTGTTGTCATAAACAGAAATATAAAAACCACAAAAAACGGTCAGACCATGTGCTTTGCTACAATAGAGGATAAAACTGCGGCGATAGAGTGTCTTATTTTCTCCGGTGTTTATGCTAAATCTGCACATATTATAAATCAGGGAGATATAGTTGCTGTCGACGGTAAGGTGAGCGTGAGGGAGGATGAGGACGCTAAAATCATTGCGGACAGCGTCATGTCTGTTTATGACCTTGAAAAATCCGATAACAGCATCAAATCTTCTGTGCCTAATAGTGCTTCAGCTTCGGCAAAGACTCCGAAAAAGGGACTTTATATAAAAGTAAGCTCTATAAATTCAGAAAAATATGAAAAGGCTCTTAAATGGATACGTGTTTTCGACGGCAATACACCGCTGTATATACGCTTTGCCGATACAGGCAAAATGATGAGAGCACCTGTCGATATGTTTATATGGCATAATTATGTACTGGAGCGCGAACTCAAAAAAATACTGGGTGACGACTGTGTATACTATGTGCAGTAGCCTATTTTGACTTTGAAGTTACGCTATGGTATCATAAAGGGTACACTTATTTAACAACTTACTTAATATCAGAAAGAGGAATTGAATGGAAATAAATAAATTTTCACAGCTTGGATTAACCGACGGTATGCTAAAGGCAATAAATGACTGTGATTATACCGAGCCGACAGAGATACAATATCAAAGTATCCCTGTTATACTGCAAGGTAAGGATGTAATAGGACGTTCAAATACCGGAACAGGTAAAACAGCGGCATTTGCAATACCGTCCATTGAACATATTGCAGTGTCAAAAAAACACGTTCAGGTGCTTGTTTTATGTCCTACAAGAGAGCTTGCGATGCAGTCATATGAGGAATATATGAAGTTTGCCAAGTATAAAAAGGGCATGAAAGCCGTTTGCATTTATGGCGGAGCTCCGTTTGGCAATCAGATAAACGCTCTAAAGCGCGGAGTACATGTAGTTATAGGCACACCGGGAAGAATAATGGACCATATGAGACGTGGAACACTTTCCATAAAGGATGTCTCCATAGTTATACTCGACGAAGCTGACGAAATGCTCAATATGGGCTTTAGAGAGGATATTGAAACTATTTTGTCATCTGTTGAAAGCGAGCATCAAACAATACTGTTCTCCGCTACAATGCCAAAAGAGATTATGGATATTACGGACAAGTACCAGAAATCTCCCGAGCTTATAGAAATTAAATCCGCAAATAAAACGGTTGATAAAATAGAACAGTACTATTATAATTTACCTATCGGGAAGAAAATGGATGCGCTGTACCTGTTGCTTTCATACTATTCTCCCGAAAGGTGCATGATTTTCTGCAACACCAAGGCAATGACCGATACACTTGCTGAAAATCTTATAAAACACGGATTTAAAGCGCTGGCACTGCACGGAGATTTAAAGCAGGCACAGAGAACGTCTGTTATGAATAACTTTAAATCAAGGCGCTCCGATATACTTATAGCGACTGATGTTGCCGCACGCGGAATTGACGTTGAAAATATAGACTGCGTTATAAATTTTGATATACCTCAAAATACAGAGTACTACATTCACCGTATAGGAAGAACAGGAAGAGCGGGCAGGGACGGAACTGCATTTACATTGCTCTGCGGTAAAAGCCAGGAGGAAGCGCTCATAAACATTATG
>CALXEM010000123.1 GCA_944387335.1 uncultured Clostridia bacterium
GGTTAATAAACCCTTTTAATTTCTACTATTGTAGATTAATAGTAAGCTCTGATTTTATTGTCTATAATTTATTCGCTATAATAATGGCAGTAAATATGAATTTGACTTGAAATAATGTTGTTTGCGAGAAATTTGAGCAATGCTTTTTATAAAAATCAATAATAAAAAGAGAAAACCCGGTAAGTATGCAAAAATTGCATATTTATCGGGTTTCTTTTATGTTTTAAAAAACTTCATTTATTGAAAATGCAACATAAATACGCCTGTTAGGTGTTATTGTATTTCTCAAAATTCTTGTTTATCTTATTGAAGTAAGCGCTTTTTACATCTTCGACCATTTAGATATAAACTTTTCTAAAAAGTAAGCTTAAAATCCACATGCTTTTTAATTTTATAATTGCATTTCTGATTACATTACCATATGAATGACAATCATGTTTAAGGCTAAAACGCTTTGCTTCTAAATTGAAATTCCAACATAAATTGTATATACTGAAATAAAACTAAAAGAGTACAAATATCTGATAGCTTTAATACAATGAAAATTTATATTGCATGAATATGATATACGTTATAGATTTTATCACTGTAAACGAATGGAGATGAAAAAATGAAATACAAAATTGCAGTATGTGACGATATGGAAGAGGACATACAATATATCATTTCTGCCGTAAATAGCTGGGCGGAGAAAGAGCATGTCACAACAGATATTGAAAAATTCTCATCTGCGGAAAGCTTTTTGTTTACCTATGCAGAGCTCAAAGACTTTGATATTCTGCTTTTGGATATTGAAATGCAGTCAATGAGCGGAATGGAGCTCGCCAAAAAAATAAGAGAGGAAAACGATACAGTTCAGATAATCTTTATTACAGGTTTTCCAGACTTTATGTCCGAGGGATATGAGGTTTCAGCTCTGCACTACCTGATGAAGCCTGTCTCGGCTCAGAAACTGTCCGAGGTTTTAAACCGCGCCGTAAATAAGTTAAATAAAAAGGAAAAATCAGTGATGTTTACTGTAAACTCAGAGCTCATGCGCATAGCCGTTTCAGACATCATATCGGTTGAGGCGTTCGCTCATTCGTGTATGGTTACAACGGTTAAATCGAGCTTTGAAGTAAAACTGAGCATTACAAATATAGAAAAAATGCTGTCCGAAGCGGCAAATGAGGCTTTTGTCCGATGTCACCGTTCATATATCGCGGGCGTTAAATATATAAAGGGGATTTCAAAGACAGAGGTTCTGCTTGACAACGAAATTAAAATCCCGCTTTCCAGAAGCAACTATCAATCAGTCAATCAGGCATTTATACGTTATTTTAGAGGAGAAGCACAATGGGACTTATGAATCTGCTGTTTGGCAGAATGATTGACCGCAGAATCGCGGAATATCAAAACGACTTGATTACAAAGCACTGCGATGAGGTGCAGAACATCTACAGGACGATGCGCGGCTGGCGCCACGACTACCACAACCATATCCAGACACTGCTTGCGCTGTCGGGGGATGAGGTAAAATCAAGAGAATATCTTTTAAATTTAAACGACGATTTGACGAAGGTCGACACCGTATTAAAGACGGGAAACGTAATGGTGGACGCGATTTTAAATTCAAAGCTCTCGCTTATCAATTCAAAAAATATAAAGGTAAACGCCAAGGCAGTCGTACCGCCTGAGTTAAAACTGTCGGAGATAGATTTATGCGTAATTATCGGCAACCTTCTTGACAACGCCATGGAGTCATGCCTTAGACAGTCGGAAAATGAGGAGCGATTTATACGCGTGTTTATCGGCGTGCTTAAAAATCAGCTGTATATTTCTGTCTCAAATTCAGTGGGCGGAAAGGTGAAAAAATCGGGTAAAAATTATATATCGAGCAAAAACAGCGAGACACACGGCTTCGGACTTATGCGCGTAGACAGAATTGCTGCAAAATATGACGGCTATATCAACCGTCAAAACGAGGAAGGAGTGTTCGCCACAGAGGTTATGCTGCCGCTGTAATACCGTTCGTGTCAAAATTTGAGCCATTCGTGCAGAAAATAATATTACTGAAAGCTTTAGTGATATTATAACGGCAGTAGGAGGTGGCAGCTTTGAAAAATAAAAAAACACCGTATTCGTTTTTATCAAACATGAGGTATATGCTGTCAGATATGTGGAAAAGACAAAAAAAGATGACGCTTTTGATGTTTTTAAGAGCTCCTTTTATTGTCGTTACACCGTTTTTAGGCATTTATCTCTCTCAGGAGGTCGTAAACGCAGTTACCGCAGGACAGACGGTTATAAGCGTACTCTTAACTGTCGCAGTCATCAGTCTTGTCATTATTTTTTGCAGTGTATGTGAAACATATTTAACGTCAGCAATGCAAAGGTTTGTGATGATGATAGATGTTCATTGGGAAATAATGCTGCTTGATAAAATGATTTCAACTGATTATGAAAATATTGAAACCCCTGAGGGACTTACAAAATTTTCAAAGGCAATGGGGAACTGCGGAAACGACGGCAGCAATACTCGTATTATCGCAGAGGTTATTTCGTCTTTTGTTTCAAATTTAATCGGTATTGTAAGCTATGCGATTATACTGACGTCACTCAGTCCGTGGATAATGCTGACTGTCATAGTAACAACGCTTGCGGATTTTTTTCTGCTTAAGCTTATCGGCAAGTGGAGTTACAAGAATCGCGATAACTGGAAAGTATACGACAGAAAACTTTCATATCTTCAAAAGTATTCGGGTGACTTTAAGAGCGCAAAGGATATGCGGCTTTATAAGATGACACACTGGTTTATGGACGTCTTTGCAGACACTTTAAATGACCGTATAAAGTGGCATAAAAAAGAACAGTTTTTCGGCTTTAAGGTGGATATGGGTACGGCTCTTCTAAGCTTTCTGCGTGAGGGTTTTACATACGGACTTTTGGTCTTTCTGATTTTCGGCAGAGGAATGTCGGCTTCTGATTTTGTACTGTATTTCGGCTTAATCGGAGGATTTGCCACATGGCTTCTGGGACTTGCCCGTAATGTTGAAGCTTTAAACCGTGTGCATCTTGGAACATGTGAAATAAGAGAATTTTTTGATATTCCCGACCGTCAAAACCACGGTGTCGGAATCAGTTTGCCGAAAGACACCTTCAGTATCGAATTTAAAAATGTGTCTTACAGATATGCAAACAGCGATACAGACACGATACACAATTTAAGCTTTAAAATTGAAAAGGGCGAAAAGATAGCGCTTGTCGGACTAAACGGAGCGGGAAAAACAACGCTGGTTAAGCTAATATGCGGACTCTATACGCCTGACAGCGGCTCTGTTTTAATTGACGGAAAAAGTGTTTCACAGTACAACATAGACGAATACTACTCTATGTTCTCCGTAGTATTTCAGGATATATATGCTCTTCCCGTAAGCATTGCGCGAAATGTATCAGCTACAACTGATGAGAATACAGATGAAAAAAGAGTAATTGAAGCGCTTAAATTGTCCGGACTGTATGAAAAGGTTGCGTCTTTACCTAATGGCATACAGACAAGGCTTGTCAAAAGCGTATATGACGACGCAATAGACTTGTCCGGCGGAGAAATGCAGAAGCTGATGCTCGCCAGAGCGCTTTACAAAAACGGCAAAGCGCTTATTCTGGATGAGCCGACGGCTGCTTTAGACCCGATAGCCGAGAGCAGAATATATGAGGAATATAGCCGCATGTCGCAGGAGCACACGTCTGTGTTCATCTCCCACCGCCTTGCCAGCACCCGTTTTTGCGACAGAATATTCTTTTTGGAAAAAGGAAATATCGTCGAGACAGGAACTCACAGTCAGCTGATGGAACTTGGCGGAAAATACTGCGAAATGTATGAGATGCAGAGCCACTATTACAGGGAGGGGGCAGAGCAGAATGAAGCTTAAGGATAAAATCAATATCACTATTAGAGGTTTTAAAACGTTAAATGAGCTGATACCGGGCTACCTTCCGTTTGCGGCAGTAAAGGCAATTTTGGAGGCACTTTTGCCTTTTGTCAATATCTATATGTCGGGACTGATTATCACGGCAATCACCGAAAAGAGCGATTTGCAAAAGCTTATCGTTCTTGCAGTAATAACGGTTGTGCTCAATTTTATAACGACAATGCTCATCAAAATATTGTCGAGAATTGCAAATGTAAAGAGCAGTGTTTTTGAGCATGTAAAGGATTTACAGCTTGACAGAAAAATACAGACGATGGACTATGAAGATGTCGAAGACAGCAAAGTGCATGAAATGAGAGCCAATATAGACATAAAAAATCGAAGCACAGGACGTGGACTGCCAAGGCTTTACTGGTGGTATTTTGATGAAGGAATAAAAAGCGTTTTTCAGCTCATATTTTCGGTAAGTTTAGTTGCAAGCGCTTTTGTTTCAAAGCCTGTTCATGCAGACGGAATTTGGAATATTGTCTTTTCTCCAGCAGGTACAGTTGTGTTGATTGTACTGTTCATTTTAAGCCTTGTATTGGATACCTATAACAACGCGGTAATCGCAAAAAAAGAGGCGAAGATATTTGAAGGGTTTGATTATACGAATCGTGTAGGTAGCTATTACATGGACATCCTTATGGATTATAAAATCGGAAAGGATTTGAAACTGTATAAGCTGAGAAAATCCGTTATGGGTGAGCTTAGAAAACTTGAAAGTAAACTAATTGATACGATGAATGAATGGCAGCAGATGTGCGTTGGCTATAAGGTGATTTCAGCCGTAAATGCGGCTGTCATGAGCGGAATAATTTACGCCTATGTAGCAGTAAAAGCGCTGTTAGGAGCTTTTGCCGTGGGCAGTATTGTCCAGTATGTAGGAAGCTTAACACAGTTTACTCAGGGATTCAGCGGACTTGTAAGCATACTGTCCGATATATTTGTAAACGCCGAAGGATTAAAAGAATATTTTGACTTTGTTGATATTCCGAATAAAAAATACCGCGGCACGCTGCCTGTTGAAAAGAGAGCCTTCTGCAACGGCGGCGACAACGAGTATGAAATTGAATTTCGCAACGTATCGTTTAAATACCCGTCGTCCGATGTATACGCTTTGCGCAATGTGTCTATGAAGTTTCGTATCGGCGAGCGCCTTGCGGTTGTCGGCATGAACGGTTCCGGCAAGACGACATTTATTAAACTGCTCTGCCGCCTCTACGACCCGACTCAGGGAGAAATCCTTTTAAACGGCATAGATATCCGTAAATATGACTACGACGAATACATGTCGATTTTTTCAGTTGTATTTCAGGACTTTAACCTATTTTCATTCAGCCTTGGGCAGAATGTCGCCGCAAGTGTAGATTATGACAGGGACAGGGCAAATAACTGTCTTGAAAAAGCCGGATTTGAGACACGTCTCGGCAGAATGCCGAAAGGTCTGGATACCTGCCTATATAAAGATTTTGAAGAGGACGGTGTGGAGATTTCGGGCGGAGAGGCTCAGAAAATAGCCCTTGCCAGAGCGCTTTATAAGGACGCGCCGTTTATTGTTTTAGACGAGCCGACAGCTGCTCTTGACCCTATTTCGGAATATGAGGTCTACTCAAAATTCAATGAAATTGTCGGAGATAAGACAGCAATTTACATCAGCCACAGGCTTTCTTCCTGCCGCTTCTGTGACAACATAGCCGTTTTTGACAACGGACAGATTGTGCAGACAGGCAGCCACGATGAATTAGTTGCTGGCGAAGATGGCAAATACTATGAGCTGTGGTACGCTCAGGCTAAATATTATTCGGATAAAAAGTCGAATTGACTTATCTGTGCAAATAAGATATAAAGCATAATACGTAAGTTCAAGTCCCATATCAAATTAAAAATTTAAAGAAAACTTATAAAAATAGAAATAAAGCATATCTGTGTATTAGATATATTGAAATAGCATCAAATTTATGCTAATTTTTATACGGAGGTGCTTATATGGAACTTCGTGTGCTTAATTATTTTTTGGCAATCGCAAGAGAAGAAAATTTTACAAAAGCAGCGCAACAACTTCATGTTACACAGCCTACATTATCGCGACAAATTGCTGATTTGGAACAAGAGCTTGGCGTGAAATTGTTTGTTCGCAGCAATCATAATATTATTTTAACAGAGGACGGAATGATATTAAAACGCCGCGCGCAGGAAATTTTATCTTTAGCAGATAAAACAAAACGAGATTTTCTGCAAAAGGATGAGGCACTCTCCGGCACCATTTCAATCGGCAGCGGTGAGTTTCGCTCAAC
>CALXEM010000124.1 GCA_944387335.1 uncultured Clostridia bacterium
ACATCATTACAAAGATATTTTAGATAATATAATATATCAAGGTTTGCCCGCCAATGTACAGGTTATTGCAAACAAATACAAAACGGGCAATTTAAAAGCAGAAGGAGAATTATAAAACATGTCTGATCCATACAAGGTTCTCGGTGTTGCTCAAACGGCAACCGATGATGAAATAAAATCAGCATACAGGGAATTAGTCCGCAAATATCATCCCAATAACTATGTAAACAACCCGCTTGCTGATTTAAATACGGAAAAAATGAAAGAGATAAACGAAGCTTACGAGCAAATTCAAAAAATGCGTAAATCGGGCAGTTCATATTCTTCATCGCAGAGTTCTTCATACGGCTCGTATAATTCATATTCAGGAAGCTCATCGTCTCAGTTTGCCGATATTCGCAGACTTATTCAGTCGCACAGAATAGTTGAGGCGGAGGAGCTTTTGGACGGCGTTCCGTCTTCTCAGAGAGACGCTGAGTGGTACTTTTTAAAGGGCAGTATTTTTTATACAAAGGGTTGGCTTGACCAGGCTTTAAGTCATATAAACACCGCGGTGAGCATGAACCCGTCAAACCCTGAATACCGTGCAGCATTAAATCAAATGATGTGGCAGAGAAACACCGGTACTTCCCAATACGGAGGATACAGAACAGGCGGTCAGCCTGTCGGCGGCTGTGATTTGTGCGACTGCTGTACTGCATGGCTGTGCTGCAGCTGTATGGGTGATATGTGCTTCTAAGCATATATCCAGAGGAAAATAAAAACAGCTGTCCGAAGTAAGGAGCTACATAAGGAAGTAGCTTCTCACTTTGGTTAGTATCGCGACTTGCCGCTACGACATCATTTACGCATAATCACACTCTTAAAGAGGCATGCGTCGCTCATGCCTCTTTTTTCCTACCTGCACAGTAGAATTTTTCACAAATTCATACTATAATTGTTTCGTTTCAAAAACGATAAACTGGAATTTAGAAAGGTGAATATTATGAAAACTATTACAATATGCGGTAGTATGAAATATGAAAAAGAAATGCATGTAATAGCGTTTAAATTAGAGACAAAACACGGTTATAATGTTTTGCAATGTGTGTATAATTTGGAAAATAAGGAACTGACTTCTTCGGATTTGGATGCTCTGAAAAAGGCACATTACAAAAAAATAGATATTTCTGATGCGATTTATGTCGTGGATATTCAAGGGTATATAGGAAGTTCAGTAAGAGAAGAAATACAATATGCAAAAGAAAATGGAAAAGAAATTATCATACACTCGAGCTATAATTTGTAAAACTGTAAAATCGGGTTCTGTGAGCAAGCCAATCACCTGATTTATCGAACGATAAAAACATCATTAGAAATCGGACTGTTGCGCTTACTATATTATACTGTACAGCGCAGTGCTGAAAGTGTCATAGTAGGTTATGCACTTTAAAAAAGCGGCATAACTGATATGGCTACACCGCTCAACGGAAGCAATGATTCATTTTGATATAAACTCAACGCCGTTTGGGACATCTTCTTTACGGATTGTGCCCAACGGCAGCTGTTTTATTTTTCTTATAAAAGAAGGGTGATGATAACCGTGCCGAGATCACGTAAATCTACTCAAATTGCTTTGGGAGGAATTATTGCCGCCTTATCCGTACTGTTTTTGATATGTACTGGTGTATTTCCTTTCTCAACCTACATTCTACCGGCGTTGGCAGGCGCGCTTATAACAGTAGTTGTAATAGAATGTGGTGTTAAAAATGCTCTTACAGTATATGCGGCTGTTTCGCTGATTTCTTTTTTCACTGTTCCTGACCGTGAAGCCGCAATGATGTATATATGCTTTTTTGGATTTTATCCTGTAATAAAATTGTTCAGCGAAAAGTTTAACAACAGGATAGCTGAATTCACAGTAAAAATTCTACTGTTCAATATCTGCACTGCAATAGCATATATAATACTTATTTACCTTTTGGGACTGAGTGAAATAATATCATCTGCTTCATTTGGCATTTACTCCTTCATATTTATATTTGTAGCCGGGAATATTGCCTTTTTGCTGTATGACAAGGCACTCACCACCGCATTGACGGTATATTTAAGGTATTTAAAACCAAAATATTTTAAATAAACTTAAAACAGCACCTTTTTACAAGGTGCTGTTTTTTAGTTAATATTATTTTATTTTTCCTCTGCTTCGTCGTCATCAACCTCAACGTCAAGCGATACAGACGATTTTGCCGAAGCCTTAACAGGCACTTTTTTTACTGCCTTCTGATTTCCCATAGCCATGAGCTTATCTTTATTTTCCCTTACCAGAGCTTCAATCTCAGCGGCAAATTCTGGGTTGGAGCGTATATATTCCTTTACATTGTCTCTACCCTGTCCTAGTCTTGTATCTCCGTAGCTGAACCATGCGCCTGATTTATTGATTATATCAAGCTTAACAGCCAAATCGAGTATTTCACCCTCTTTGGAAATACCTCTGCCGTACATTATATCAAATTCAGCTTCCTTAAACGGAGGAGCAACCTTATTTTTTACAATTTTAACTCTTGTTCTGTTTCCTACCATCTCTCCGCCGTTTTTAAGAGTTTCTATTCTTCTTACATCAAGTCTTACAGATGAATAGAATTTAAGTGCTCTTCCTCCCGGTGTTGTTTCAGGATTTCCGTAAGAAACACCGACTTTTTCACGCAGCTGGTTTATAAATATAGCCACACAGTTTGACTTTGAAATAACGCCTGTAAGCTTTCTTAAAGCCTGTGACATAAGTCTTGCCTGAAGTCCTACATGGCTGTCGCCCATCTCGCCCTCTATTTCAGCTTTAGGAACCATAGCTGCAACGGAGTCTATAACTATTGCGTCAATAGCGCCTGAACGCACAAGCGCCTCTGCTATTTCGAGCGCCTGCTCACCTGTATCCGGCTGAGAGACGAGCAGTGAGTCTATATCAACGCCCAAAGCTTTAGCATATACAGGGTCAAGTGCATGCTCTACGTCTATAAATGCAACGTCTCCGCCCTGTTTTTGAGCCTCTGCCAATGCGTGAAGCGCAACTGTTGTTTTACCTGAGCTTTCAGGTCCGTAAATCTCTATTATTCTTCCTCTCGGCAATCCGCCTATTCCAAGCGCCATATCAAGCGACAGAGAACCGGTTGATATCGCTTCTACATTCATTGATGGAGCCTGTCCCAATTTCATAACAGCGCCTTTTCCAAACTGTTTTTCTATTTGGCTCAATGCTGTTTCAAGTGCTTTTTGTCTGTCTGTTCCTGCCATTTACAGTACCGTACCTTTCTGATTTTATATTTTTCGCATTATTTTATTATTTTGAAGTATTTTTCTGTAAGTTAGCTTTAAGTCCATTATATATTATCGTTTTTGAAAAATCAAGAAACATAACTTACAAAAAAGAACATATATTCGTTATCAATATTATACGATTCAACACTTTTAAAACTTATTTTATTTTACCAAAACTACAAAAAAGTAAAGCAAATTTAATATTTTTTGTATTGCTCATAAATATCATGAATAGTATAATGGTTATGGAAAATCGCATTATAATTTTTTATATATATTATGAAAGGTGGATGAATTGCAATGCCTTTTTCAAAGGTTAAAACCAGATTCGGAATAGTTGGCGGCGGATGGAGAGCCGAATTTTTTATCCGTGCTGCAAATACGCTGAATTTCGAATTTGAAAAGCCAATTATGTATATACGAAATCCTGCTACTGCTGAGCGTCTGCGTCAAAAATACGATGTAGTTATAACTGAGTCGCTTGAAGATTTGATAGCACAAAAACCGGACTATGTTGTTTTATCAGTTCCTAGAAGCGAAACGTTAAAGCTTTTGGATAAACTATTTGATGCAAATATTCCTGTTTTGTGCGAGACACCTCCTTCCGATTCGCTTGAGAACTTAAATAAGGTTTGGAAACTTACACAGGAGAAAAAAGGACGTATTCAGGTAGCTGAGCAGTATTTCCTCCAGCCATATCACAGCGCTGTTGAAACAGTTGTAAAGAGCGGACTTTTAGGCGAAATATCCAATATCAAAATATCAATGATGCACGGATACCACGGCATAAGCGTTATGCGCCGACTTTTAGGTGTTGGATTTGAAAACTGTACAGTTCGTTCACGTCACTATTCTTTCCCTACTATACTCAACTGTAACCGTTCAGGAATGAACACATTCGGTGAGGTTATAAATCCTTCCAGAGAGACTGCAACACTCGAATTTTTAAACGGAAAAGTTGGATTTTTCGATTTTGACGGCGAGCAGTATTTCTCATACATACGCCACAGAAGCATGTGTGTTCAGGGAATGAAAGGCGAAATCATAAACAACGATGTTTACTATCTCAATAAGGATATGATTCCTGTATCCACACGCCTTGTCAGAATTGACACCGGAGCAGACAGCAACCTTGAAGGATTCTCCCACAGAGGAATTATGCTCTCCGAAAACTTTGTATACAGAAATCCGTTTGAGGGTGCACGTTTAAATGACGACGAAATAGCTGTTGCTAGCTGCATGCGCCTTATGAAAAAATATGTTGATACCGGCGTTGAGTTTTATCCGTTAAAGGACGCATTACAGGACGCTTACCTCGCACT
>CALXEM010000125.1 GCA_944387335.1 uncultured Clostridia bacterium
GAGCAGAAAATTTTTATTCCTCTCTTAAATTACCGTCCTTATCGAATTTACGTTTCAGCGCCCTTTCAACTGGGAAAATTGACAACAGCAAAACCACCATTTCGGCAATACACACCACTAAACCGACAGTGTTCAAAACCCCGTCGTCAAAGTTTATTACCGCCGACATAATAACAACTATAACGCCTGCAATCAGCATTATAACGCCCCAGTTTATCCACAATCTGCCGCAGTATTCGTGAGCAAACTTCCATGTATTCTCGTTTTTCATTGACATTGTCGTTCTGTACCCTACAATGTAATTTATCTTCTTAGGTGCGCGGTATTTCATAAAGCACCCCGAAAGCAGCATTACAGCAGGTATGAGAAATACCGATACAATCATATAAATCCACACATAAATCACCTCAAATTATTATAGCACAAGAAGGAAAACAACGTTTTCGATACCCGTGTTAAAATGTTCTCTCAGGCGTCAAAATCTTTGATTTTGTCAATGCCGTGAGGTTATTATAACATAAAAAAAGAAAAAACAAAGTTTTTTCGATTCCCGTGTTAAAATATTCTCTGTGAGGTTATTATATCACTTAAAAATTTAAAATACCATGCCGCAAATTCGCAGCATGGTATTTTTGTCTTTTATGTCTTATTAAAATTATTCGTCTGCATTAAGAGCCTTTGCAGCTTCAATTATATCAGCCTCAAGGTTAGACGGCACCTGCTCATAGCGCTCAAAGTTGGAGATAAAGTTTCCTCTACCCTGAGTGATAGAACGCAGAACAGTTGCAAAATCGTGCATTTCAGCCATAGGAGCCTCGCCCTCAATCTCCTGCATACCGTCGCCGATAGGGTTCATTCCCAAAATACGTCCGCGGCGTTTGTTCATCTCACCGATAATATCACCGGTGTTGTTGTCAGGAACATAAATTTTCAGGCTTACGATAGGCTCTAACAGAACAGGTGAAGCCTGCGGCATACCTGCTTTATATGCCAGTGTTGCAGCCATTTTAAATGCCATTTCAGACGAGTCAACAGGGTGATATGAACCGTCTGTCAATGTAGCTTTAAGTCCTACAACAGGATATCCTGCCAAAGTACCTTTCTTGATACAGTCGCGCAGTCCCTTTTCAACAGCAGGGAAAAATCCTTTCGGAACAGCTCCGCCGAATACATTTTCCTCAAATATCAAATCGTCGCTGTCACACGGCTCAAACTCAATCCAAACGTGACCGAACTGTCCGTGACCGCCTGTCTGTTTCTTGTGTTTACCCTCAACCTTAACTTTTTTGCGGATTGTCTCACGGTAAGGTATAATCGGGTCCTCAAGTGTAACCTCAACACCGAATTTATTTTTGAGCTTTGAAACTATAACGTCGAGGTGCTGCTCACCAAGACCGCTTATAATCTGCTGATGTGTCTCAACATTGTTTTCGTATGTTATTGTCGGGTCCTCTTCCATCAGTCTTGTTATAGCCTGAGAAATCTTGCCCTCATCGCCCTTGGACTTAGGCTTGATAGCCATAGAAAGACATGCATTCGGAAACTTGTAAGGCTCAATTTTAACTATATTCTTAGGGTCGCACAGTGTGTCGCCTGTCTTTACTGATACAAGCTTTGTAGCAACACCTATATCTCCTGCACATATAGCGGAGGTATCCTCCTGTTTTTTACCTCTTACATATACAAGCTTGCCCATTCTCTCAGGCTCGCCTGTTGTAGCGTTAATTGGTGACATATCAGAGGAAAGTCTGCCCGAAATAACTTTAATAAACGACATCTTACCTACAAACGGGTCTGCAACTGTCTTAAATACATAAGCTGCCAGAGGCCCGTTTTGGTCGCAGGCAATCTCAACAGGATTGCCGTCCTTATCCTCTGCTGTAACGCCTGCTGCCTCTTTAGCCGACGGCAAAAGATTTACCATAGCGTCCAAAAGCATGTCAACGCCTGCAAGTGTAAAGGAAGAACCGCACAGAACAGGGGTGATTGCATTTGTCTTAACACCCTGTCTAATACCTGCAAGGATTTCCTCTCTTGTGAACGCCTCACCAGAGAAGTACTTTTCAAACAATGCCTCGTCTGTTTCGGCAACAGCCTCACTGATAGCGGCAATAAGTCCGTCAAGTCTGTGTCCTGTGTCAGGCATCGGGCACTCTTTGGCATTTGCGCCCTCGTCATATGTATAGGCTTTCATATCTATGAGGTTGATGTAGCATACAACCTGTCTATTCTCAACATAAGGTACTACGATAGGGCATACAGATGGTCCGAACTTGCTCTTTAATTCCTCCAATACCTTATAAAAATCAGCGCTTTCACGGTCAAGCTTTGTGATAAAGAACATTCTGGCCTTGTTTTGCTCAACGGCGAGCTTGTAAGCCTTTTCAACGCCTACTGTAAGGCCTGATTTACCTGAAACAGTTATAAGTACGCTCTCAGCAGCGCATACACCCTCGTACATACCGCCTGCAAAGTCAAACAGTCCTGGTGTGTCCAAAAGATTTATCTTTGTGCTTCCCCACGGCAAAGGAGCAACTGTCGAAGATACGGAAGCTTTTCTCTTGATTTCCTCCGGATCGAAATCACATACAGTAGTTCCGTCCTCAACTTTTCCGAAGCGTTCGCTTGAACCTGACATATACAGCATAGCCTCGGCAAGCGATGTCTTTCCGCTTGAGCCGTGGCCGGCTAAAACTACGTTTCTGATATTTTCCTCCAGATATTGTCTCATTTGAGATCTCTCCTTCCATTGTTTGCAGTATTTAGTGCTGCGTTTATTGTTATATTTAATATAAGTTTATTCGCAACATCTGTAAATTATAGTGTAATTATATAATTTATTTTTGTAATATTCAATAGCTCAATATAAAAAAGCACCGCCGATGTATAGAAAATACACGGCAGTGCTTTGTGCTAAATATACAAATTTAAAAAAATCAACAGCTAATTATATATAAAATTTAGCTCACATAAATTTAATCAGTATTTTTTAAGGGAATTGACTACGGCAATTACAACGCTCCACGCAATCTGATATGACATAACCGGCACGCAGCCGAGATATATCACAGAGTCGGTTATTGCAAAGAAAGCTATAATAGCAGCACCCATCAAAACAGATAAAATCTGCAAAATTGAGCTTATCGAAATCGCCGAGCGTATTCTATCAGCGGAGAGAATAGCTCTGAGCAGCATCATTCTCGATGTAGTCGAAGCTATAAGACAAGGAGAGGACTCTCTCTTGACATCAAGCTTTTTAAACTCGTTTGTGCTCTTTTTATCCATCAGCTTAATGCTCTGAGAGTTCTCGTCAAACAGCTCGGATATTCTCTTTGAGGTTATAAACGGGTCTGTTGACTGTACCAAAACCTTTATACCCTTTTCCTGAACACTGTACAACAGGTCCTTAACCTCAATATCAGCATGATAGCTTACAATAAACACAGCGGACAGACGCCCCTCTGTTGCGACATATAAAACTTCCCTGTCATCCTGTCTTAGCTTTTTCTCCTGATCCTGAGACGGCAGAAATACGGAATATCTGTTCATCATATCCCTGTTGCCTATGACAACCTCTCTGCCCCTTATATCGGCAATGATACCTTCTTCGTCAATTACCTCGTATGCGTCGACGTCATATACCTCGCCGTCGCTGTATTTGCTCAGTACAGGTATAAATATATGCTTTAACGGGCAGTCCGCAGCACATACAACACTGGCTGCATCCTTTACAGCGTCCTCAATGAGCTCGTTGTTAAAGGTTTTCATACCGTGCATCTGAACAGTTCCGTGAGGGAATATGTCGTCAGCTCTGAGCAGTACCGTATCAGTGCCGGCAAAGCTCTCTATCGCCTCATATCCGTTTATGCACGTGCCTCTCTCATAGAGTGTGCGTGCAGCGCGTCCCATAGGAATATTTCCTACAAGTGTTGAAGTAAGCGGTGAGCCTATGCACGCAAGAGCCGCAAATGCGGAAACTCCTGCAAATATATCCATCGTAACCAAAAATGCAATTATACCTACAAGCACAGAACCTATAACGATTACCGGCGCCAACATTCTGCACGGCTTTTCAATATAGCTCTCGTCATATGCAGTTTTGAGGAAATCGTTTAAGAAATCGCTCTCTGTAAAATATGTTATGTCATGCTTTTCGGATTCAGGTTCGTCTGTAAATACACTGGTATTTTCCGTCACCTTATGAGCAGTATATTTCTGATAAGATGCTGAGACAATTTTAAAGTTAGCGCTTACTCTGTCTGCAAACATCATCTTACCGACAAGGTTAAACAGTATTCCAAGTACTGCAAGCGGGAAATATAAGTTTACAGCAGGTGTATTCTGCCACTCTGACGGAGATACCGCAATAGCAGCTCCGTGCAGTACAGCGGCAAGCGCTGCAAACGACATTAAGCTATCATTGTTTGGCTTTAATTTTATCAGTGCAGAAACTCCGTTTATTATTGCCGAGTTGTTTATAAGTACCGCCGCCGCAGTCAAAACTACATTCGCGCCTATATACATAACAGGCATTTTCCACAGTGAAATAGCGCTAGGCATAGGCAAAGGCAGTACAGTTGCCGCCGCCAGATAAAGCGTTGCAGCAAAAATTATAATAGTCAAAACAAGCCTTAAAATAAATGAGCTCTTTAACTGGTGAAGCTCCTCCAGTATTGCTGGAGCGTCCTCAGGTGTCCTGTACTCATTTAAAAGCGGCTCAGGCTTTTCTTCCTTCTCGACTTTTTCCTTTTTCTTTTCTTTTTTCTTCGGCTGAGGTTTATTCTGAGAAACGGCTTTTTCCTGTACCTCTTCATCAGCCAAAGTTGCATTCTCAGCTATATTTTCAGCAGCACTAACAGCATTTTCGGTTTTATCCTCATCTTTGTCATCGGACTCATTGCCGCCCATGTGCTTTATAGCATCGTCCACATCAAAATCTATATCTTCCCTGTCACGGATAGTGTACTGCTCGCTCTCATCGCCGCTGTCCTCAGCCTCAGCGTAATACGGCTGTTCCTGAGCAGAGGTATCCTCCTCTTCCTCGTCAAACTCAAAGTTAAAGCCTTTTGATATAAACTGCTTTTTCTCATCTGACGCTGTGTTGTCAGCATTTTCAGCTTTGTTCTCAGCTTCTTCGGAAACGCTTTGACTTTCAGGCGCTTTTTCTTCATCTGAATTTTGGCTTTCTGCTTCATCTGCAATCGACTCATCGTCAAGCTCAGTCTGCTTATCATCGGTCTCTTCTTGCTCGGACAGAGTTTCCTCTTGAGCAATAACTTCTTCCTGACTGTCAAAATCCTGTTCAGGCTGTACTGTTTCTTCTTCCTGTACTTCAGGCTGTACCTGCTCGTCAGTCTCTGCTTCCAAAGCCTGCTGCTTCTCTGCCTGAGCCGCAGCCTGTTTTTTTCTCCTTATCTCTTCCAAGATACTTTCAAGGTTGTAGTTGTCGTTCATCAGCAAAAATCTCTCCTCTCTGTATAATAATAAGTATATATTACTAAATTTAACATAAGGTCAAGGATAACATATGCTTTTAAAACTATTTTAATACTATTTTGCCTTTATTCCAAGTCTTTGGCGTGCAATCTCATACATTAAAACTGACGCCGCAACAGAAGCGTTGAGCGAGGATATTTTTCCTCTCATCGGAAGTGATACTGTAAAGTCGCATTTTTCACGGATAAGTCTGCCCACTCCTCTGCCCTCGGAGCCAACAACAAGTCCGACAGCGCCGGAATAATCCTGCGAGCACCAGTTTTCACCGTCCATGTCGGCGGCATAAATCCAAACTCCGCGCTCCTTGAGCTCATCTATCGCAGAAGCTAAATTTGCAACTCTTACAACAGGCACATACTCAGCCGCACCCGCAGATGTCTTAAATACGGTTGAGGTAAGCCCTACACTTCTCCTCTTAGGTATTATGATACCGTGTGCGCCGCAGCATTCAGCAGTTCTTATAACTGCTCCCAAATTATGCGGGTCCTCAAGCTCGTCAGCTATGATTATAAACGGCGGCTCGCCCTTTTCCTCGGCAGCGGCGAAAATATCATCCATAGTGGCGTACTCGCACGCAGCGGCAAAAGCTATAACTCCCTGATGTGAAGCTCCACCGCTCATAAGGTCGAGTTTCTGTACGCTTACATCTTTAACTAAAACACCCTTTTCCTTTGCCATGGAAATAATCTTTCCGATACTTCCCCTGACCTCGCCCTTTGCCACAAGTACCTTGTCACACGGTCTGTCAGACTTTAAAAGCTCAGTTACGGGATTTCTTCCGATTACCATATCATTTTTCTGTAAATCATTTTTTGAAGTGTCCGCTTTTTTAAAATTATTTCTATCGTTCAACCCAATCAATGCTCCTTATATAAATTTATCTTTACTTTTCTATGCCTTTATATAAAAACTCACCATAAAATAATAAGTTTTAAACTTATGCGTATTATTAGGTGCAAAAACAGCGTTTCGTTTACATTTTTTAACAAAATATACCTTGCGTAATCACAAGTTTACATAATTTCAGTGGAAAACTCTGTGGAATAAGTTAAAAACCCCGTTGATAAATCAGTTGAAAAGGTTAAAAACTTACTGTTTATCGGATATAAATACCAATTTAAAGCTGTTAAAAGTTTTAACACAGCGTTTACACAGATGAAATTTTTATACAGATAATTGATAAAAAATATTACGCGTAATTTTAGCGCTCGTCGGGATGTCTTGAAGTCAGATACCAGATTGCGCGCTCTATTGAATCCCTTGAATTTCCCCAATCGGCATTCGGTCCTGAATTTCTGTAATCGAACATTTTGCAGAAATGGCTGACATCAGCCTGTACCTCGTCGAGATATTTTCTGCTGAGCTTTTCCGTTACCTCCAAAAAGGCAGGAGCGTTCTTCTTTCCGAGTTTCTCCACTGCCAAAGAAGCAAGCTGTGCGTAGTGCTCAAGGCAGATTACAGGCTGTTCGGAATAGAGCTGACGGAAAGACTCCTCTTTCAGCCACAGCTTAAAGATTGTCTCGTACATTCTCTGCATTGCCCAGTCAATCTTATTGCACACATAACAGCTCTCTGCAAGCTTCTTTATATCGTTGGTCTTTTTGTCTTTAGATGAAAAAAGTCCCGCTTTTTTGTCAAATACCTCTTTTTGAATATGCGCCAGATGGCTCTCCAAAATAAGCGCTATCGAAAGTCTGTTTTTCTGCTTTAACATCATGCCAAAATGCTTTTCGCAAAAGCCCTGCTGATTTGTCTCTATTCTCACATCTGGCTCCATCATTGCAGCACCCATTATGTACTCGACAGCACGCTTTTCAAGGCTGTCTCTCAGGCGGCATATAGGGCAGCCGTCTTTCGGCTCAAACACTTCGCTTACAGGTATGGTATATATGGATTCTTTCATCTCAAATAAACTCCTCTTTGATTTATATATAAACTTATTTATAGTATAAACTGTGCAATAACGGATAACATGCCGAGCAGCAGAAATATAAAACCTATTATCGTGCTTCCTTTAAATTCTTTGACCGTGATAACCTCGGGTTTATCAGGTCTAAAGAACACAGTAACTCTTCTGTTAATGTTTTTGTCGGGTATACTGCCTCTCGGAACACTGGCGCTTTCAAGCGAATAGGCAAAATATTCCCTGCCTGAATACTCATATCTTATTTTATAGCTGTAAGTCTCAAAGCCATTAGTCCCCCTCACAGCCTCGCCGTATCCGACTATATAACCCTGAGTCTCTCTTCCGAAAAGAATCAGAGAAAACCTTTTATAACCATTTTCAAATAACCAAAAGTGATGTATAATTAGTTCGCCAAGTACTGCTTGTTGTTCACAAGCGGTAAGTAAAACTTTGGCAACAAGCTTTACTCATTGTAATAAGTCTAAACCTAGATAAAAAGTTTTACGGTTCGGCTTTGCCGAATACCGCTCATTCTTTCCGAGCGGTAAGTAAAACTTTAGTAACAAGCTTTACTCATTGTAATAAGTCTAAACCTAGATAAAAGTTTTACGGTTCGGCTCTGCCGAATACCGCTCATTCTTTCCGAGCGGTAAGTAAAACTTCAGCAACAAGCTTTACTCATTGTAATAAGTCTAAACCTAGATAAAAAGTTTTACGGTTCGGCTTTGCCGAATACCGCTCATTCTTTCCGAGCGGTAAGTAAAACTTCAGTAACAAGCTTTACTCTTTGTAATAAGTTTAAACCTAGATAAAAAGTTTTACGGTTCGGCTTTGCCGAATACCGCTCATTCTTTCCGAGCGGTAAGTAAAACTTTAGTAACAAGCTCCGCTTGTTATTGTACCATAAAAACGGCTTTTTCGATACATCTATTTTCAGTTTTGCAGACTGCAAAAGTGTAAATATTTTTTTAAAAATACCACATCAGAAAGGACACTGCAATATATGGAATTGTCATACATAAACGGCGGCACACAGCTTAGCGGAGTGCACGACTTTTCACTTAAGGATACACTGGACTGCGGTCAGTGCTTCCGTTGGGACGAAATGCCCGACAAAAGCTTTTCCGGAGTTGTCGGAACACATTTTTTAAACATATCTCAGGACGGCGACACACTGTTTTTCAAGGACTGCACACCCGATGAAGTGCGCGAAATATGGATACCTTACTTCGACCTTGACCGAGACTATGCTCAGATAAAGGAAAAGATAAGCGAAAATCCAGTTTTGGCAAAGGCGGCTGAGTATGCCCCGGGTATCAGGATATTAAAGCAGGAGCCGTGGGAGGCTCTGTGCTCGTTTATATTGAGCCAGAACAACAACATAAAGCGTATAAAGGGCATTGTTCGCACACTTTGCCGCGAGTTCGGCGAGCCTTTGGGCAACGGGGAATATACCTTCCCGTCATACACCGTGCTCGCTCAAAAATCAGTTGAGGACTTAGCTGTACTCAGAGCTGGATTTAGGGCAAAATACGTCCTCGACGCTGCAAGACGCGTAAACGACGCCTTAATCGACCTTGAGGCGCTTAAAACAGCACCAGTAGACGAGGCAAGAAAAAATTTAATGGAAATACACGGCGTAGGCTCGAAAGTCGCTGAGTGCTCACTTTTGTATGGATTTTACCGCCTTGAGTGCTTCCCTGTTGACGTGTGGATAAGACGTGCCTTGGACGAGCTCTTTGACGGCAATATGCCTGACTGTGCAAAGGAATATGCGGGCATTGCCCAGCAGTACCTGTTCCACTATGTCAGAACAGGCGATGTGCTCAAAGAACCCGAAACAGCCTCAGCAAAATAAATTAACAGTAAAAATTCCCCGCTAAAAATTAACTCTCAGCGAGGATAATTTTTTCTAATATTCTCTTTAAACAATTACCAAATAAAGAGCGGTCGGACCACAACCGACCGCTCTTTTCTTTCATTGCAACAGTTGTAAATTCATACTATTGCTTTTTCTTTTTGAATACAACCATAGCCATTACAGCACCTGAAGCAAGCATTAAGAACAATGAGACAATTACAGTATTGCTTGTTAAATCACCCGTATCTGCACCATTGCTCAGATAGCTTAGGTCGACAGTAATTTCCGCTGTCGCCTGCTGACCGGCACCTGTAACAAGCGTGAATGTGTATTTGCCGTTTTCATTAACAGTATATGATACGGCATTTTCAGGCAGTTCAGTCTGTGCTCCGCCGTCTTTTGAAACATACAGCGTTACTCCCGAAGGATAATCTGCACTGTATATCAAATCAATTACAGCCGTTTTGTCAGATGAACTTTCAGTATTTAACTCAGCTTTTAAAACAGGCTTAAGCGCTTCTTTCATCACGCATACAACGACAGGCGCTGATACATTTCCTGCATTGTCTTCTGCGGTGATTATTACATCATAATTTCCGTCAGGCAGATTTTCTATGCTGAACTCTTTCTTATCAGATGTAAACTCTTCACCGTTTATCTGATATACCACCTGTTTTATATCGGATAATTCTTCCTGCGCTTTTACATATATAGCGGCATTACTGTCAACTGTCCATTCTCCGTCATATTTATAATCAGCCGTTATAACAGGCAGTGTTTTATCCACCACAACACCTTGAGTATTGATATAGACCTCGTTTGAAGCATAGTCTGTCACATGTGCATATACTATATATCTGCCTTCGGACTCAAGCTCGGTTTTGTCGCCTTTAATCCACTTGTCAGAAGCTTTTAACTCATCTAAAGTAAGCTCTTTTTCAGATATAAGGTATTCAACTTCCTTGACTCCGCTTATCTCATCACTGCTGTTTATTTTTGCAGTAACGGTATCCTTAAAGAATAATCCGAACGTGATTTTATTTAAAACTTTACGCAATGTGTTTTCTGACAAGACGATTTGCGCCTGAGGAGCATCTGTATCTACGCTCATTGTAAGAGGTGTATGTATCATAGTTGTTTCTACATATTCACCGTCAATCTGTTTACGCAGTTTAAATGAAACATTCTGTTCTTTGCCGTTTCGAACTGTCATCGAGTCAGCCCAAGCGGTACCGTTCCAAATTTCAGTATAATCTCCGGACGGTTTTATAACAACATTTTCATTATACCATCCGTCTTTAAGCTCGCCCTCAACAATATAGTCGTTTTCGGTTACAACATTTTCAGACCAGCCTGCGTAAAGATTTATGTCGGCAGTTACAGGCTGAGTAAAGTCATATAAGTCATTACACTCTTTGTCTGTATACCAGCCGGTAAATGTATATCCGGCACGCTCAGGCTCATCTTTAGGCGCTAAAGCCGATTCACCGTATTTTATCTGCTGAGTTTGCGATACTTGCTCTGTGCTGTCATCTGTATTTTTATCAAATACAACATTATACAACGGATATGTCGCAAATACAGCGCTGCTTGAACTGCTCTCCGGCACTGAACCCGACTGCGGGAATTTTACTTCAAATGTATATTCACTTCCCGGGTTAAGGTTCTCAAACACAGGATTGTCAGTCCACTCTGTCCATGTATCAGATTCTTTATCAATTTGACAGCGATATACTGCACCATCCACTTTCTTTAAAGTGATGGTATCTGATGTTTTCGATTCAACCTCAGGCGCATTCGGCGCTTGTCGAGCAGTATAGAATTGTCCTGTTAATACAACAGGAGCATCTTCCTTAATGACACTCTTTATTTCCACTTTATAATCATACTGAGATGCGTTATTGAGTGAACTTATATTAACAACACAGTCTTTTGCCTGCTGAGCATCGCTGATTGTTTTTACTTCAGTCCATGTATCTGTACCTGAAGGTTTATAGCTGACTTTTACATAGTCAAAGTATTCGTCTTTTTCGAATACGGCGGATATATTTATATCAGCCGAGTCCTGTGTGACATTGCTCACCGCACTACTTGGCTGAATAGGTGTAACAGCGCTGTCAATCAATACCTGTGCGCTGTTTTTGGAAATTATATTTCCTGCCATATCTTCGACAGATACGGTTATATCGCCCTCATAAGCTCTGGTAATATACGCAGAATATGTTCCGTCTCCGTTATCAGTCATAGGATATGTATTATCTCCCGCAACTGCATAAACTGATTTTATTCCGCTTAGCTCATCGGATACATCGACAGTCACCTTAACCTGATTTTTAGTGGCGATACCAAAATCAAAAAGGCTGAACAGAGAGCTTAATCCGCTTTCCTTTTCCAATGGTATGTCGGTAGCTTCCAATACAACGTCTCCGTTAAACTGCGGCTTTGTCCTGTCTATTCTGACAGTCACTCCCGGAACGGTAATGTAACTTTCGTCAGCCGTTTTTGCACGGGCATAGAGCGTATATATACCGTCATTTTCAGGAAGTGTGACATCAGCTTGTGTTCCTTTGATTTCTGTCCATGTATTTGTATCAAAGGAATACTCAATCTGCTGAGCGCCGCCTCCCTGCGCTGTTATTGAAATTTTCTGATTGTCTGTCAAAACTATCCAGCCGCTTGCATTTCTCTCTGGCAAAGTAACAGAAAGCGTGCCGTTTGTCTTTTGATTATTTTCAATATTAACCGTATATGTCTTTGGCTGAGCAGACTGCTCCTGTGCAGTTACAACTACTGTAAAACGATTCGTCTTTGAAGTAGATACACCGTCTATGGACGTATATTGCAGCGGCAGCAGTACAGATGCACTGCCTGTTGATTTTTGCAGTGATATTCCCTGTGCGTCAAATATCTCAACCGTTGAAAGGCTGTTTGAAGCTACTGCCGTTATTGTAGTCTGAGTAATATTTTCGGCATTTACGTTATACTCAAACACATTTTCGGACAGCGATAAGCTTGTTCCGGTTGCAGTCAATGCGCTCAAATCTGCATTCATGGCCTCTTTAGACGATTTGAACGGTATTACTTCAACAGCATTTCCTGCCTGATTAAATTCTATTTCTTTGGAAATTATCTCTTCAGAATTGAAATTCAAAAGCTGACTGTCGCTTGTTGCAATATATTTCGTTTGCAGTATATCTCCGTTTTCATCCAAAAGATTGACAACAGCATTCCAGTCGGACAAAGTCTGCATTTTCATGTTTTGAAGCATAACAGTAGCTCTTGTAATTTTACCCTGCGCACCGTCTTCAACGTTTAACAATACAGAATCTTTGATAGGAGTATCCTTTTCCAAATCTTTATCCAAGCCATAGAACTGCACCATATTGATGTTATTGTTGCTGTTGTATTCGCTCACCTGCTTGCTGTCCTTTTCAATCCATGCCTTTACATAAACAGGTATACCCGATTCAGGAATTTCATCATAATCCTTTGAGTTAATAAAATCCTTTATATTAAAGGTGAATTGTTTTGTATAGGCGCCTGAATCAATCAATGCAAGCTGAGTATTATCGGATATTTCCAGCTCCTGCAATCCGTTTTCTATCATTGTTGTATAGGTATTGTCAGTATAGAAAGCAAGTTTTACAGTCTGACCGCTTCCTGCCAAATCGGAAGCTGATCCGTTATAAAGACTTACTGTAAAATCACGCTGTCCGTCTGCCTGACTTATTGAAGTTATTTTTGAAATACCTATATCCGGAACGGTAAGTCTGATATCCCCGTTTTCTGAAAGAGATGTTCCGTCATTGAAGAACACTTCCACTTTGTATTCAGGGTCAACAACTTCATCATCAGGAACAGTATAATTTACAACCAGTTCCGCAGAATTATTCGGAAGAATTGACAGCTCATCACCGTTAAATTCCTGCACATCATCTCCAACAGTAATTCTGGCGGATGTTATTCTGCTGATTCCGAGATTTGATACCGTAAACTTAATCGGCAGAGGAAGTCCGCATACAACTTTATCAAGCTCCGTATCAATACCGTCTATTGCAAAGCTGTTTTTGTATGTACCTGTTGCCGTATACATTCCGCTTATGCTCACAGGTACATTCAAAGGAACTTCCTTATCCTGAGCAGGATCATATACAACTTCACCGCTGTCCTCATATCCGCTTGTATATGAGCCCAGTATCATTGCTTTTACTTCATTGTCAGCGCTTGAATATGCGGAAAAGCTGTCTATAATCGTATCATCGCTCATTCTTGCTATTTCAATTACAGCGCTTGTATGTACCTTTTGATTTTCTCTTGCAAAGCGAACTGAATACAGAACTCCTGTCTTTGTGCTTGTATCCTGCTCATCGGCGCTTTCTTCAGATACGAACGACGCCCATATAATCGACAAATCTTCCAATTCCCTGCTTTGAGATAAAACAAAGTCAAAATTAGACTGTACCGATATATTCTGACCTCCTGACGCCTGAGTAAGGCTGTCGGCAAATCCGTGTTTTGAAGTAGTGATAATACCTTGATTGTCTATAAGCTCCATGCGTATATCGCTTTGAGTAGTCAGAGCAGTATCCTGCTTTGTAATATTGTTTTCTTCCTGCTCTACACGGTACCAGGCAATCAAGAACTGCTCTTCTTCGTCTATTTTCACCGTTGTGATGTGTGGATTTTCATCAGTGCAGGAATCATTTGTAATCTGCTGATTTTTAACTACCTGCTGATTTGCATCTATAACGGAATAAACTATTTCATAATTTTCAGAAGTGCTCACCTGAGATTCATCTGTCTTATCCAATGTATAGACAATACCTGCTGTACCGTCGCTTTGTGTTGCCAGCTCAAGTCCCATTACATTTCCCGAAGTTCCGTTATAAACCGTTATAGGATCAGTCCATTCTCCTGTATTTCTGTCGTATCTTACACACAGAATTTTATCGGACGCACTGAAATCTGTAACATTATTTTCGTTGCCTATCACAACACTTCTCCAGGCTACAACAATGCTGTCATCGCTCACCGATACAACCGGAGCCAAATCAGGCGTTGAATTATCAGTAAGTCTCTTTGTAGTCCAGCTTCCGTTGTGATATATCGAAACAGCTATCTCAGCACCGTTTGCCAGCAGAGCCTGTTACGCAGATGCAATTGTATCTCCGGCGTCGTTATCAATTGAAGCTTTCTGTTCTACCCAACCAGCCTC
>CALXEM010000126.1 GCA_944387335.1 uncultured Clostridia bacterium
CCTCTAAAGTTTCGTTTTTACGAAAAAAAATAATCATTCTGTCACCCGTTTTAAGATATTGATCCATACGTCCCGTGTCGAAGAGATTTCCGTACCACATTACCCACATATTTGTTATTTTGTGTGAAGTGCCTCCCCTTATTGTATCTTCAATCTGAATATCAATTTTGACAAGTCTTTGTTTTAACTTTCTATCCTCTAAAGGTTCTCCTTCGTAACTTGGATTACAAAAATACTCTATCAACTGAGCATCGTGAATTTTGCCTATTGTCACCTCAGCAACCAAAACACTCACAACAGACATATAGTCTAGGTCATAAAGTTCAGTAAATGATAAATACTGATGCGTGGCGTTAAAATATTCATAATCCGATTGGCTGGACGGCGGCGCTGTCCAAATGCGAATTTGACGAGATAAAAAAGTAAAGGAAAAAAGTGACGCAAATGTAATTACAGCCGCGGCGTAAAGCCTGAAATTTTGATGATTTCTCAGCTTTTTGATACTCTCTTTTATATTTTCTTTACTTATTTTTATCTTCATACAAATCACCTCTTTAAAACAGGATTTGAAAATATTTACTCTTTAATTTAATTATAATTTATAATACAAATTCATACTACTATGTTTTTCTACAAATTTAAGTTCCTGCATTTTACACTTAAAGCAAAACCCCCGAACCGATGTCTAAATCTCAGTTCGGGGGTAATTTTTTATTTAATAAAAATTATCTGTATTTCGGCAGCCAGTCTCCGTGAACCTCAATAAGTTCGTCCACCATCTTTATGATGTCGTCAATGGACAGCTCGCTCGCTGTATGCGGATCAAGCATTGCCGCCTGATAGATGTGTTCCTTTTTACGTGTTACGGCAGCCTCTATCGTCATAAGCTGTACGTTAATGTTAAGCATATTCATAGCGGCGCACTGCACTGGCAGTCTGCCAACGTGAGTCGGATGAACGCCCATGTTATCTACCATACACGGAACCTCAACGCAAGCGTTGTACGGCAGATTGTCGATAAGCCCTGTATTCAGCACGTTTCCGCCGATTTTATAAGGCACGCCTGTCACCATTGCCTCCATTATTCTTGAAGCGTATTCGTGTGATCTTTCGTGTTCAACCTTACCGCCGTTCATAATCTCGTCACGCTGTTTATCCCATCTCTCTATCTGCTCTACACAGCGGCGCGGATACTCGTCGAGCGGTATATTAAAGCGGTCGATAAGCTCAGGGTATTTATCCTTGATATAGAACATATTGTACTCTGCATTGTGCTCACTTGATTCTGTGCAGTAGTAGCCGAGTTTATCTATGTAGTCAAAGCGCACCATGTCGCCGTGTTTTTCATTGGCGTTCTTTTCCTTAGCGCGGCGTTTTATCTCAGGATAGAGATCATTTCCGTTTTTATCCTTTATCTCCAAAAGCCATGCCATGTGGTTTATACCTGCAATGAGCTCACGTCTGCCGTCGAGCTTATCCTCCATACCGAGGCTCTTAAGCAGGTTTTCACTGCACACCTGTACACTGTGACAGAGACCTACTGTCTTAATGCCTGTATATCTCTGCATATATCCTGAGAGCATTGCCATAGGGTTTGTGTAGTTTAAAAACCACGCGTCAGGACAAACCTCGCGCATATCTCTTGCAAAGTCATCGAGCACAGGGATAGTTCTCAAAGTACGCATTATACCGCCTATTCCGATTGTATCACCGATAGTCTGTCTCAAACCGTATTTTTTAGGTATCTCAAAATCAGTTATTGTGCACGGGTCATAGAGTCCGACCTGAATTGCGTTTACAACAAAGTCAGCGCCTCTGAGTGCGTCTTTTCTATTCTCAACGCCGTGATAGCACTTGATTTTAGCTTTTCCGCCCTTCTGCTCGTTAATACTGTTAAGCATTGCCTCACTTTCAGCAAGACGTTTTGCGTCTATGTCGTAAAGCGCAATTTCGCTGTCAGCCAAAACATCAGAACACATGCAGTCACCGAGTACATTTTTTGCAAAAACAGTACTGCCCGCACCCATAAATGTAATCTTAGCCATTAAAACATCTCCTTTTATTTTTATTCGGTACAAAAGCCATTATGCGATTAAATATATGTATAATTTACTGCATAGATAAAACGCTTTAATCCAAACGGCTTTTTAAATTCATCACACGCATATATTATCATCATAAATTTATTTTTTCTATTGTATATTGTGTAATCTTATTGATATAATGTGTGTATTGATAAAGAGAGTGAGGTGAGCAATATACAGCCGTTAAAACAGGAATATATGATGATAAACCTGTCATTTAAGGACATAAACCCGTTAATATGCGGGTGGGAAAAATGTGAGTGCTCGCATGCCTTTGGTCCTGCTGTACGCTCGTACTATCTTTTACATTATGTGTTGTCGGGCAAGGGAATATTTCAAAACAAAAGCGGCACATATGAGGTCAAAAAGGGGCAAATGTTTATCATAAATCCGCATGAAACTACATTTTATAAAGCTGACGACAAAACCCCGTGGACATACTGCTGGATAGGATTTGAGTGCAATATAGATATTCCTCCTGTAATGAAAAACGCTGTAATAGACGCCAAAAGCTGCGAGCACATATTTACATCTATTCAAAATATGTCGGCTATTGAAAACGGACGTGAAATGCTTTTGTGTTCTAAAATATACGAGTTATTTTCCGTACTCTCATATACTGACAACTCAAACAACAACCGCACACTTGAATATGTTCTAAAGGCAAAGAACTACATCGACACAAAATATACGGACGATATAAGCATATCTCAGATAGCGGGTTATCTTTCGCTTGAGCGCTCGTATTCCTCGCATCTTTTCACACAGCATATGGGTGTATCTCCGCAGAAACATCTCGTTGACCTGCCTCTTTCAAAGGCGGCGGAGGTAATACCAGTATACGGGCATT
>CALXEM010000127.1 GCA_944387335.1 uncultured Clostridia bacterium
TAACTCTTTTTCAAAATCTTTGATATATGTATATTTCCTTCGCATAGCAAAACCTCCTATAGCAGTGTTTTAATTCTACCATAGGAGGCTGTCTTTTTCTATTGTCCGTTTTTACTGGACTTGTGCACTTTTGATACAGCCGTTTTTATTTTTATGGCAATATACATTAAATTTCGTCAAAACAAAAGATATATAATAAAAATTTAATTTTACTCTTAGTACAAAGCTTATTTTATTTGACGTACGATAATTATAATTGTATAATATAAATAATTCGAGGTAGTAATGAGAGGAGAGTTTTTATGACAAACCAAACACCTTATGATCCTAATAATAATGAAAACATGAACAATACACCTTATAACGGTGAAAACGACAACTCAACACCAAATAACCCAAATCCGGATCAGAACCCTAACCAGTATCAGCCGCCGTATAACAATAACAACTATCAAAACCAAAACCAAAATCCTAACCCTAACCAGTATCAGCAGCCATACGGCAATCCAAATCCAAACCAGAACCAAAATCAGTATCAACAGCCTAACCAGAATGGATACTATCAGAACCAGCAGTATAATCAGTACAATTACAATCCAAATCAAAACCAGTACCAGCCGCCGTATCCACCATATCCGCCGGCACCTAAGGTTCCTAAAGGCTATGCTATTGCATCGCTCGTTCTCGGTATATTCTCTTTGCTGTGCTGCAATCTTTGGGGCGTTTTGCCGATATTGGGACTTATCTTCGGTATTCTCGCTCTAAAATATAATCCTACATATAAAGCAATGGCCATAGTTGCTATTGTATGCAACTGCCTGTCTTTGGTTTTTGCCATTGCAGTTATATTCCTTTCAGCAACAGGTGCAATGAACGGAATATTCAACGAAATTTTGTATGAGCTCCAGTAATGTGTAATCAAATAAAACTCCAAAAGCGCTCGGTATAATACCGAGCGCTTTTTTATGTTCGCTTAAATTTTCTTTTAAAATAACTCCACAAAATATATATAAGGCAAATTACCGCAGGCAGAATAAGCAAGGTATTCAGCCAATCCCAAACAGGCTCTAAAAGATCGGGAGAGAGGTATATTCCGTTATATTTTAATATGTTGTCAGAAACATATATAAGTGATGTTATATCCGCACTTTTGTCGACAAGCTCTGCACCTTCGGGAAAATTCTTTTGAAAGTCACGCCACAGGTTTTCCAAATCTTCAATTTTTACATAAGCGTAATTCAATTTTTCCACAGACTTGTCATCAATCCCGCCTGAAATACTTACAAATCTCCACCCTCTTTGAAATGTCGGAAAGCTGTTCGGAAAAAAATTTAAACCGAGATACCGTGTATCAAATCTTATTTTAGTACCTTTTTTGATTACAGCAACAGGTTTTTCAAATATTCCTGTACAGCTGTAAAATGTTATTTCATGCTCTGTGTTGAAAAAATATTCCTTTCCATGTGTAAGCTTTGTCGGGTATAAAGTATATCCACTGTATCCGCTAAGCTCATTTGCAATCTGGTACATCGACTTCACTTGCGAATACGACAGATAATATATTCCATCAGTATTTACCTTACTCTGATTCTCCTTAAATTCCGAGTGCAAAGCGCTGTTATGTATAACTGCCGGCACAGAACGCACACCAATTAAAGCTATACACACAACAGCTGTGACAGCAAAAACCGCTCTTATTTTTTTCTTCATAGTTGCTTTTTTTATAAAACCCCCAAATTTTTTCATTACATTATACACAGCGTTCACCTCCGTTAAAATGAAAAACCGCTGTTTTGAGGGTATATAATTGGTGTATAGTAAACACTATGCTGTCCTTGAACAGTCCTTCCCCCTTTTAATAAACCTATCAATTTATTACTAGTATAAAATGGACCTCCACTATCTCCGTGAGCAGGGTATTTATTTAGCCAGCATACACTTAATCCATAAGTAAGTCCACAATTACTAGTTATTGATGTGTTAACAACACTGACATAACCAGTAGCATAACCTGTTTCTTTTCCGTACATCCTAATTGCAGTTCCAACAGGAGCTACTCCAGTACCTGATAATTGATATGGCGTTCCACTTGCACCGCGAACTTTTAATGATTTTATATAATTAGAATTTGTTACTGTTATAATAGAATAATCACCATATCCTCCATCCTTACATTTATGCACAACTATTTCACCTATATCAACACCATCATAGTTCATTATGTCCCCCTCATTATATCCATGTCCGCATGTTAAAAAAGCTGTTTTTCTCTGATATGTCCCTGACGCTGTTATAGTACTGTCACTCAAAGGACCAATAACGCTATCCCCACCAATAATAGCTTTACTCATAGATTCAATTGGAGCTCCTTCTTCAAATATAATAGGAGAACTAGATCTTGATCTGCTATGTTCGGCAATAACTTTATCAAGATCTTCTTTTTCTACATGAATAAAATACCTGTTATTTTTACGGTCAACTCCAAACGAAGTAACTTTATAATTTTCATATAGTTTTTTTGCCTCAGAATCTAAACTATTAAGATAATTTAATGAATATTCTACTTCTTCAAATATAACCTTATCGGAATTTCCGCACAGTTCGCGATATTTCTGTTGATTTTCAGTGGTATTTTCCGTAAGCTGAATAACCAGTTTATCATCTTCGATATACTCACCACCGTACTCATCAGGATAAATCGGCTGACAGTTTTCGTCCTTTTCAAAACTGTCCCACAAAAGCTGATAAGCATCTAAAGCTTTTTCTTGCATACTTACTGTGAGCCTAAATTCCAGTTCCTCTTCGTCAATCGCTTGAGCAAAACACATGCTAAATAAGATCAACGTAATTGTTAACACAAACACTGTTATTTTTTTTAGTTTTTTCATATTTTTTCACTCCTTTTTTGTATAATGGTGGAATTTTTACTATATAATTATATTAACATTTATAATTAAAAAAATCAACATATATTATATAATATATTAAATTTATATAATTTCGACTCAATTAAAAAACCTGCGGCAAAATTACCGCAGGCGTCTGTTTTTCTTATAAAATTTAGTTTTTACAGCCTGTGCAGGTGTGCAGAAAAGAGGCTATATCCGTTTCATCATCATAACCTCTTACAGTTTTGAGCTTATTTAAAAGCTCTGAGAGGCTCTCGTCAAAGATAAGAGCAGTACATCCCGCATACTCTGCTCGGTTCATAACGGCTCTGAGCATTGTATCCGTCATTATGAGCGTATCGTCGTCAGGTACTTTTATAAAGCGCACGAGAACCTTATTTTCCTCTGTCATATCATATATGCAGAAACCTGTGCGCTCGCCCTCTTCCACAAGCTCTGTCATGTAAGTACAGCCCATTTCAAGACCATTTTCACGGCAGGTGTCCATAACAGTTTTAAGCTCTTTTACAGGAAGCATTGAAAACATCTATATCACCGTTCCTTTTATTTACCGCTGTTTTTGTGCACTCTTTTTCCCGGCTTAGGCACGCTTACACGCTTATACCCCATCTCAACGGACGGCTCCTGTTTTTTCTGAGGTTTTACGTTGTTTGAACGTACCATATTTTTAAGTGTCTCTATCTCATTCGGGAAAAGCTCTCTCCATTCACCTGGCTGAAGCATACCGAGCTTTACAGGACCTACGCTTATTCTGCGCAGTCTTGCAACCTCAAGGTTTACCGCCTCGCACATCTTTCTTATCTGACGGTTTCTTCCCTCGGTTATGGTTATCTGTACAACTGCTCTGCCCGGCTCCTTTGTAAGAACATTTACCTGTGCCGGAAGAGTTTTCTGTCCGTCTATCTCAACTCCTGCCGCAAGCTGCATTGCCTGTGTCTCGTCTATGTCAGGTCTTACCGTTACACGGTATGTCTTGGCTACGTGGTATCTCGGGTGCATTATTGCGTTTGCAAATGCTCCGTCGTTTGTCAAGAGTAAAAGTCCCTCGGAGTTTCTGTCAAGACGTCCTATCGGATAAACTCTTGTTCCTACATCTCGTACAAGCTCCTCAACGCATTTTCTGCCCATATCGTCGCTCATTGTGGTGACATATCCGCGCGGCTTATTTAGCGCTATATACCACTTTTTGCCCCTGTGCAAATCTACGTTCTGAGAGTCAACTGCTACAATATCCTTTTTCGGGTCAATCTTCATACCGAGCATTGCGGCATGACCGTTTACCTTTATCCTGCCGGCGTTTATATATTCCTCGGCTTTTCTTCTGGACATTATTCCGGCATCTGAAAGTGCCTTTTGAAGTCTTACACGGTTATCCATGTCAAAACCTGCCTTTCCTTCGCTGTACTGCAAAAATGCAATCCGGCGGAAACAAAATTTATTTTCCTACATAAGTTATTAAACCATCTTACTCAAAATCTGTAAACCCTTTGGGCGCTAAAACGTAATATTGACCTGTAAAACGCTTTTTATAAGGCTTTAATTGTATATTTTTAAGTACGGCGTCATATAGATGTTAAAAAGCCTATCGGAGAATGTAAAAAGGGGGATATTTGTGAGAGGATTTACCACTAAAAAACTACTTAAAACAGCGGCTGTATATACAATGCTCGGCATATTATCGGTTTTTGTTTTCCCAACCGGCGTATCGGCGCAGGAAAGCTCAAATAATACCGGTATACAGGTAAGTTACAACGCAAAGGCCGCCATACTTATAGAAGCCGAAAGCGGCAGAGTAATTTTCAGTCAGAATATCGACGAAAAACTGCCTATGGCGAGCACCACAAAAATTATGACGTCTTTAATAGCGCTTGAGCAGGAGGATTTGGACAGCGAGTTTACTGTGGACAGTCAGGCAATACAGGTAGAGGGCAGTTCAATGGAGCTAAAAGAAGGCGACATTGTAAGTATGCGCGACCTTGTATACGGCATGATACTGCCGTCGGGAAATGACGCCGCAAACTGTGTGGCGGTAAGAATAAGCGGCTCTCAGGAAAAGTTTGCCGAGCTTATGAACCAAAAGGCGCAGGAATTAGGCCTTACAAACACACACTTTGTCACACCATCAGGACTTGACGCTGACGGTCACTACTCCACCGCATATGATATGGCAATGCTGACGCGCGAGGCTATGAAAAACCCCGACTTCACCGAAATATGCTCACAGTACCGCGCACAAATTTCGTTCGGAAATCCACCGTATGAGCGCTGGCTTAAAAATCACAACAAGCTGCTTGAGATGTACGACGGCTGCATAGGCGTAAAGACAGGCTTTACTGACAATGCAAAGCGCTGTCTTGTATCAGCCGCTGAGCGTGACGGAGTAAGGCTTATTTGCGTAACATTAAACGCGCCTGACGACTGGAATATCCACATGGATATGTACAACCGTGCCTTTGCCTCACTCTCCCGCCGATCTCTTGAGGAGTATATACCTAAAGAGATAACAGTGCCCGTATCGGGCGGCACAGATACAGCCTCCGTCAGAGTTGTCCCCGAAGAGATACCGTACTCGATACTCTCCGAGCAGGAGTTTTCACAGGTACAGTGCGTCACTACCTTGAGTAAACTGGAGTTTGCTCCGCTCAATAAGGGCGACACAGTTGGAAAAGCTGTATTTACCCTTAACGGTGAGGAGATTGCGTCTGTAAACATGGTGTGCGACAGCTCTGTTGAGACAAGAGAGGTTAAAAAGAATATATTTATTAAACTGTTTGATGTTATAAAAGGGTGCTTCGGCGCTTAAAGCGTTATGCTTTTTCAACACATCGAGTCTTATAATGTTAAAAACTGCCCTCTGTGATATTGCAGAGAGCAGTTTTTTGGGTTTTACTTTTATTCAGCTTTTTCCTCTTTAACCTTTTTCTCGGCTGTTGTCTTTGATATGATAGACGATACCTTGTCTATTACGTCAGGTACCATATTTACCATCTTGTCAGCTGTATTTGAGCTTGTGGCAATGTGGAGTATCTTAACCTCGCCGTTGGACACTACAAGAAACGCAATAGGTGTAATTGATACACCGCCGCCTGAACCGCCGCCGAAAAGCTCGTTTGCGCTGTTCGGTTTTTTATTCGGGAAATCTGTTCCGCCTGACGCAAATCCGAACGATACCTTTGATACAGGAATTATAACAGTACCGTCAGCTACATTTATAGGGTCGCCTATAATGGTGTTTACGTCTACAAGCTCATGTAAATTCTTCATTAAGGAATCTGTCAGGTTATCTACTTTGCTTTGACTCATATTTATCCGCCTTTCCGTTTTGAACGTTTATATTTTCTTTTTCCTTTATCGGATTATTTAGCTGGTTTTTAAGATAATCAATAAAAAACACAGCCAATGCTCCTATGATATAAAGCGGCAGTACCGACGCCTTTACATCGTATTTTATATCGGACTGTTCCGCCGTAAAATCAGGCGTTATAAACACTCTGCACCTTTTGACCTTAAATACGTTTTTTATAACCGCATAGACAGATGCGCACAGAGCATTCATTTTACCGTAATTAACAGCCGTTTCGCAGGCGTCCTCACCGCTTATTTTCATATCTAAATATATGTTTACCAAAACTATGTGATTTAACAAAAATTTTACCGCAGGCACCGCCGAGGATATGAGCTCTTTTATATTTGTCAGCTTCTGTGCAAATGATTCAGTATCCTCTTTTTTAGCGTCGGATTTTTTTTCGGTATTTTGCTTCTCCTTATCCTTTAACTCAGCTTTGGCTTTTTTCTTATTTTCAGTATCTTTTTTTGAATTAAACTTGTCAATAAATTTCAGTACATCTATTTTTATAATACCATATCCTGCTTTAACTGTAAATTCAGGCGTATTATATATATGTGCACGCAGCGGGATAATCAGCAAAATTAAAATTACCGCTATAATGCCTGTCAATATCCAAAGTATCGGCATACAGCTCCCACCGCCTCCTTACATTTATTAAAGCATTACGATATTTTAGGCAGTTCACCGAGAGATTCAAGCCCAAAGCCCCTTAAAAAGCTGTCTGTTGTCTTATAGATAACAGGACGTCCGGGAAGCTCAAGCCTGCCCGCCTCCTCAATAAGTCCGCGCTCTAAAAGAGTATTGACAACATTGTTGGAGTTTACACCTCTCACCTGCTCTACAAACGATTTTGTGACAGGCTGGTTGTAGGCTATCACCGCCAGCACCTCAAGCGCTGCGGAAGAGAGCGGCTGTGACTTTTTATCCTTTGAGAATTTGTGCACATACGGCATAAATTCTTCCTTTACGGCCATCTGCAAACGTGTATCGAGTCTTATAAGCTCATACGGCTCACCGTTTTCCTCGAAACTCTGTGCAAGTTCCCTTGCCGTTATATCAAATTCAATATCAGTAAGCTCAAGCACTTCCTTGAGCTGATTTACCTCCATAGGCTCTCCGCTTAAAAATAATATCGCCGAAAGCGCCGCCGCCTTTTCACTCAACATAATCTATGCTCTCAGCTCCTTTTTATTTTAAGATAAACTTTTTCATCGTCGTTTTCGTCCGTCAAAACCGCTATTCTGCCGCCCTTAATAAGCTCAAGCAGCGCCAAAAACACCGCCACGGCATTCGGTCGGTCGTCTATATCACTTACAAGCTCGGAGACAGTCATTGTGTCCTTTATATAGAATTTTCTGAGCACACGCATCATCGACGCCCTTACCGATACAAAAGGACGCTTAACAAGCGGCGCAAACTTCTTTACTGATTCATCGGTTATCTTCATCTTTTTGCCGACTGCCGCTATATATGCCTTTAAAATAAGCTGTACCTGTCCGAAATAGACAGGCTCATCGCTTTCTGTATAAGGAAATATACTCTTGTTTCTGACAGCCCCAAAATTGTCCTCAAAGCGTTCAGAGAGCATGTTTGCCGCCGCTTTACAGCTTTGGTATTCAATGAGCTCACCCTCGAGCTCCTGCTTTAAGCGCTCGGTCTCCTCTTCATGCTTAGGCAAAAGAGATACAGTCTTTATATACACAAGCCTTGAAGCCATCTCCAAAAATTCGCTCGCGCTCTCTGTCTGCGGAAGGTTCATAGTTTCAATAGCCGCTATATACTGGTCAACCAGTTCATTTATCTCAATGTCATATATATTAAGCCTGTGGCGCGAGATTAACTTTAATATCAGGTCGAGAGGTCCTTCCACTTCCCCCGCTGTGAATGAAATTTTTTCTATCGCCATAGCAGTACCGAATTTATCAGCATATCCAGAGGATAAGTTACTGTGTTGATGAATTTAAATATAAGGTTGGTTATAAAGTTTATAGGTATATCGAGAATACCTGTAAACAACAGTACAAACAGAGCTATAAAGATATAGCGCTCATACTGCATAATTTTAAAATATGTCCTTTCAGGCAGGAAGATAAGCGCAATTCTTGAGCCGTCAAGCGGAGGTACAGGAATAAGATTAAACACCGCAAGGCCAACGCTGACATACGCTATCTGGTAGAGTATATCTGTAAATACGGAAAACATTGAGCTTGAATACAGTGTTCCTGTTATAAGTATCTCTCCGCAGAGAATGAGCTTATACAGCACTACTACAACGATTGCAAGCAGTATATTGGAAACAGGGCCTGCAAAGGCAACCAGTGCCATATCGCGCTTGCGGTTTTTAAAATTAAATGTGTTGACTGAAACAGGTTTTGCGTAACCGAAGCCTGTCAGCACAAGCATTATTGTACCGAACGGGTCAAGGTGAGCAAGTGGATTTAATGTAAGTCTGCCCTGATATTTCGGGGTAGGGTCACCCAAACGGTAAGCCACATATCCGTGAGCAAATTCGTGCACAGGAAGTGTAGTCATAATTACAATAGCTCTTATCAGTAAAATAAAAATCATATATGTTATGCCGCCCATGTCAAACTCCTTTTGTCTTTTATATTTTTATATAATTATAAAATCAAAACACGACAGTTAATTTTCGCATTTATTTTAAAATGTTCTAAATGCCATTTGCTCAATAAGTTTTGCGCTTCAGATTTGCGAATATCGGTTATTTTCTGACCGATAAGTAAAACTTGAGCAACAAATGCTTTTTGTATTTGTTGTAGCTTTTGCTTGTTATTCAAACATAAAAGGAAAACTGTCAGGTTTTCATACCCGTGTTTCAACGTTCTCAATGCAATCACATCAATAAGTTTTGCAGTTCGGCTCTGCCGAATACCGGTTTTTTGACCGGTAATCAAAACTTGAGCAACAAATGCTTTTTGCATTTGTTGTAGCTTTTGCTTGTTATTCAAACATAAAAAGAGAAAAACAACGTTTTTCGGTTCGCGTGTTTCAATGTTCTCTCAGGCGTCAAAAATCTTTGATTTTTGTTAACGCCGTGAGGTTATTATATCATAAAAAGATAAACAATCATAGTTTTTTAAACGTTAGATAATGTACAGCGAGTAAAATATTATAAAAATTTTTGTCACCGGGGGCTTTGAATATGCCATGTAAAAAAATAATTGTCTTTTTTTAAAACAAATCGGCAAAAACGCTTGCTTTTATTCTTCCTTTCTGATAAAATAGCAATGTTAGCTTGAGTTTTGATATAGAAGGAGGTGCAGATTCATGGCCAAATGCGAAATCTGCGAAAAAGGTGTTACTTTCGGTATAAAGGTTTCCCACTCACACAGAAGATCCAACAGAACTTGGAAGCCAAATGTAAGACGCGTTAAAGCTATCGTTAACGGCACACCTTGCCACGTCTACGCCTGCACACGTTGCTTACGTTCCGGTAAAGTGACACGTGCTATCTAAGTAACATAGATCGTACAATTTCAAAGCGGACATCTTTTTAAGATGTCCGCTTTGTTTTTTATGCTTTTTAATAAAAATCATTATATATTAAATGTGAGATTTTCTCTTTAAAGTTTTTACAAGCTTTACTGCAAAGGAAGACGCCAATATTCCCATAGCAATAGAACCTGCAATCTCAAATGTGCTTACACCTAATTCAATAAACTTTTGAGTATCGCCTAAAAGTAGACTTTCCATAGTGTAGTATATCGTTCCTCCCGGCACAAGAGGTATCATGGAAGCTACCAAAAAAACCGTAACGGGGCATTTTCTCCACATGGCCAAAAGCTCAGAATAGAGAGATATTGCGACTGACGCCCAAAAGAACTGCATTAACTGCATATTTGTAAAACACGGTGACACAAGATATGCTATCCAGCCTACCAATCCGCCCAAGGCCGCATAAAAAAGATTTTTTCCGTGGACGTTAAAAAACACGCCAAAGCCCAGCGAGCCTAAAAATGCCCATAAACACTGCAATATATTTTCTACCATAAAAGCCAATCCCCTTTTTTAAAACACTATCGCCATCGCCACAGCCACGCCTATGGCAATACCTACGGCAGTTAAAAGCGCATTGGTTATTCTGGAAAGTCCCGCCATAGTGTCGCTCATTATAAAATCTCTCATACTGTTTGATATTGCAAGTCCCGGCACCAATATCATTATTACTCCGATTATAATTTTATCTGCATGAAAAACAGGGTTTAGCGCACTCACGGCATACGCTATCATTCCCGCGCAGCATCC
>CALXEM010000128.1 GCA_944387335.1 uncultured Clostridia bacterium
GGACCTATGATCTGTACAACGGTTCCAATGTTTTTTTCGCTCATTGGCGTGCCTCTCCTTTGTCAATTATCACTCAAGAGCCTGTGCACCGGCAGCAATTTCTGTTATTTCCTGAGTGATTGCTGCTTGTCTTGCTCTGTTATAGCTTAAACTGAGATTATCTATCATTTCTTTGGCGTTGTCATTTGCAGCTTCCATTGCAGTGCGTCTTGCACCCTGCTCAGATGCCATAGATTCACATATAGCACCGTAAAAAACACCTGCTATATATTGCGGTACAATTTGAGCAAATGCCTCTTCTGCTCCAGGTTCAAATAGGGTTAAACTTCTATCTTTTTTAGGAGAATTACCTATTGAAACCAGCGGAAGAAGTCTCAATGAAGCAGGAACTTGACTTAATGTAGATACAAAATTTGTATATACAATGTGCAGTTCATCTATTTGACCTTTTGTTAACATGCTGCAAACCAATTTTGCCACTTCTGATGAAGCTCCTAAGCCTATTTCATCGACTTCATCAAGCTTATCATATACAATATCGGCATTTTGCTTTGAAAAGTGTTCCAACGCTTTTTTGCCGACAGGTATTACTTTACAGTGTGCATTTGTTTTTGCCATTTCCTTTTCGCCTAATTTTAACACATTGCTGTTATATCCTCCGGCAAGGCCTCTGTCACCTGCAATGACTATAAAGCATACATTTTTGACAGGCCTTTTCTTTGTGTAAACGGAGGAAAAGTCGACATTGCTCTCGGCAATTTCAGCCAAAGTTTGATAGAGTATTGTATAAAAAGGACGGGAGCGTTCAACACGCTCTTTAGCCCTTCTTAATTTAGAGGAAGCCACCAGTTCCATTGCCTTTGTTATCTGCATGGTACTTTCAACGCTTTTTACTCGGCGTTTTATATCCTTCATGCTTGAGCCGGCCATTGGATTACCTCCTCGTTAGTTGTTTTTCAAAAAATACTTTACAAACTCCTGCAATGCTTCATGAAGTGCTTTTGTATTTTCTTTAGATAAATCTTTTGTGTTTATAATCTCTTCACCTATCTGAGAATATCTTGTATCCATAAATTCAAACATTTCATTCTGGAAATCCGCAACTTTTTCAACTGGGATTTTCTCCAACAAATTGTTTGTAACAGCATAGATTATCATAACCTGATGCTCAACGCTAATAGGTGAAGTTCTGCCCTGTTTTAACACCTCAACAATTCGCTCACCGTTTGCAAGACGAGCCTTTGTATCGGCATCAAGGTCAGAACCGAACTGAGCAAAGCTCTGGAGCTCACGGTACTGAGAATATGCAAGCTTGAGTGAACCTGCAACCTTTTTCATAGCCTTTATCTGTGCGTCGCCGCCTACACGTGAAACGGATATACCTGGGTTTACAGCAGGACGTACACCTGAATGGAACAGCTCAGTTTCAAGGAAAATCTGACCGTCTGTAATGGAAATTACGTTTGTCGGAATATATGCTGAAACGTCACCGGCCTGAGTTTCAATGATTGGAAGTGCTGTAAGTGATCCTCCGCCGTATTCTTCACTGAGGTTAGCTGCACGTTCAAGCAATCTGGAGTGCAAATAGAATACATCTCCAGGATAAGCCTCACGTCCCGGAGGACGTTTAAGCAAAAGTGAAAGTGCTCTATATGATACAGCGTGCTTTGAGAGATCGTCATAAATAATCAGGACGTCTTTTCCCTTGTGCATGAAGAACTCACCCATAGCACAGCCTGCATAAGGTGCAATAAACTGAAGCGGAGCCAACTCCGATGCAGTAGCAGATACAACTATTGTGTAATCCATTGCTCCGCTGCGGCGCAATGTTTCAACAAGCTGAGCTACTGTTGAACGTTTTTGTCCTATTGCAACATAGATACATATAACGTCCTTACCCTTCTGGTTGATTATAGTATCGGTAGCGATAACCGTTTTACCGGTCTGTCTATCACCGATTATAAGCTCACGCTGACCTCTACCGATAGGAATCATTGAGTCAATAGCTTTAATTCCAGTCTGAAGAGGAACTTTTACAGGTTCTCTTTCAATAATACCAGGTGCCGGAGATTCAATAGGGCGTCTTTCGCTCGTCCTTATTTCACCTGCACCGTCAATAGGCTCACCTAAAGCGTTTACTACTCTTCCGAGTAACTCGTAACCAACAGGAACAGATACAATCTCACCTGTACGTGTTACGACATCGCCTTCCTTTATACCTTCGTCACTGCCGAGCATTACTGCACCGACAGAGTCCTGTTCAAGGTTCTGAGCCATGGCATATACGCCGTTTTCAAATTTTAAAAGCTCACCTGCCATACATTTTTCAAGTCCGTGTATTCTGGCTATACCGTCACCAACCTGAATAACTGTACCGGTATCAGTAAGCTTTATTTTATTTTCATAATTTTTAATTTGCTGTTTGATAAGTCCGCTTATCTCTTCCGGACGTAGCTGCATGGTATCACCAACTTTCTTACTGAGGTTTTGCCGCGCCTATAAAATCACGCAGCTGATGCAGCTGTGTTTTTACACTGGCATCGAATTGTCTGTAATCCATATTTATTACCATACCACCGATAATTTCAGGATTTACCTTCAAATCAAGTTCTACTTTCATTCCGGTTATCTTCTCAAGCTTCTCAGTTAATTTCTGTTTTAATCTGTCGCTGAGAGGAGTAACTGTTATAACTTCAGCTTTTGTTATGCGGTATTTTTTGCGGTAATATTTGCGGTATTCTCTTATTATCTCTGATAAACTTGATACTCTTCCTTTATCGACAAGCAGCTTTAAAAAGTTGACTAGATAAATATGTGTCTTGCCTTTAAAGATATTGTCTATCAAAGTATGTTTTTCCGATTTTTCTATATTCGGAACACAGAGCAATCGGACAAAATCAGGATTCAGCAATATAATCTGTTCCAGTGCGTTTATTTCATCTAACAGCTCTTTTTCACAGCCGTCGTCGCATGCTGCTTCAAAAAGCGATTCGGCATATGTTGCTGCAACTAATGAAGACATATCACACCAACCTTTCTGCTAATTTCCTATTTGTCCAAATTGTCTATAATTTCCTCTATCATTCTTTCATGATCGTCGTTTGTAAGGTCTTTTTTTACAACCTTTTCGGCTATCATTACAGCGATTTCGGAAATCTCTCCCTTTGTCTGTTCAAGAGCGCTGATGCGTTCTTTTTCTATCTGCTCATCAGCCTTTTTCATGATCATTGAAGCCTGCTGCTGTGCGTTGCGTATTATCTCTTCGCTGCGCACTTGAGCTTTTTGCTGTGCAGTTTTGACGATTTCGCCAGCTTCTTCTTTGGCATTCTCAAGGTGTTTTTTATATTCTTCCTCAAGCTTATGTGCCTCATCTCTTGAAGTGTTTGCGTCGTCTATCGTCTTCTGTATCTCGTTTTCTCTGTCCTGTAACATCTTGTTGACAGGCTTAAACAGCAGCTTTTTGACTATAAAATAAAGAATGATCAAATTGCCCCATGTCATTATCAGCGACCATACGTCAACAGATACGAAAGGCATTGTCTCTCCCGGCATGCTGTTCCTCCTCTCCGGTCAAAGCCAAAAATCCTTTGTTATAAGATTTTACAGCATATTGACGAGTGGATTTACAAACAGGAGTATAAGTGCAACAACAAGTGAGTAAATACCTGTTGACTCAGCTACAGCACATCCGAAAAGCATTGTTCTGGTGATGTCAGAAGATGCCTCCGGCTGACGTCCTACGGCTTCACAAGCTTTTCCAGCTGCAAAACCCTGTCCGATACCAGGTCCGAGACCTGCTATCATAGCGATACCTGCTCCGATTGCTGAAGCTGCAAGAATAATTGCTCTTTCCATAACTAAATTCCTCCATAATTTTAATATTGTTTTTGCAAATTACGATGTTCTTATCAATCTATCGCATTTGCGACAAATACCATTGTCAGCATACAGAATATAAATGCCTGCAAACAACTTGAAAATAAGTCAAAATAAATTGACAGTAAAGCAGGCAAACCAAGCTGCAAAATAGGGATTGTGCTGATAAATGTGTTAGGTATCCAGCCCAAAATCACCGTACTTGCAGCGGCAAGTGCACCGTAAAGCAAACTTGTTATTACAGTACCTGCGGCAATATTTCCAAAATGCCTGAAACTCATCGAAATAGGATTTACTGCTTCGGAAACAATATTCATAGGCAGCATAACAGGTGTCGGGCTTAAAAAACCTTTAAGGTATCCTAAAATTCCATGACTGCGTATGGAATTGTATTGTACCATCGCAAAAGTTACCAAAGCCCATCCCAATGTAGTGTTCAGGTCAGCGGTAGGTGGTCTTAAACCTACAAGGCTGCTTAAACTGCACGTTGCTGAATAGACGAACAATGCTCCGATATACGGCGCAAAGCGCATTTTATCTTTGCCCATTGTCTGTTCTACAAGTCCGTTTATCATTAAAACAAGCTTTTCGGCCAGTACCTGCTTACCTTTTGGAACCTTCTGCATTTTCCACGTAAGGAATTTACACAAAAAGGCGATAAATACAATAACAATCCACGAATTAACTATCGTTTCTGTTACCGGAATACCTCCAAATATAGGTATTTCAAATATTATTTTCGGGCCTTCCAAATTTTACCCTCCTTTCTCAAAAACAGCCGTTCCAAAAAAGGTTGGGCCATTATTGTAATTTTGGGGAAAAACAGAGGTACTATTACGCCCCATTCATCTATGTTTTCGGCTGTAAGACCGATATAGATTATCAATGCTAAAAGTGTCATTCTCGCTATATATGATATAAAAACTATTCTCTTTGCCCTTGAAACATCAGGAAAACTGAGAGCACGTTTAACAGCGTTTGACATTAAAATAAAATTAAGTATCGCAAATGCTGCTCCAAAAAAGACGCCTCTTATCGCAGGAAAGAAATCCCTTTTAAAAGCCAGTAAAACGACAAGTGTTACCAAGGACAGCACTGTTGTTCCGATAGAAATTCGCTTTATCTCCTCTTTTATAACAGTGTCAGCGGTTTTTTCTTCGTCAGTGTTCTGTGTTGAGATGTTTGTTTCATATTTCTGCTCACTCGGCACTCTGATTACCACCGTCCTTGTCTTTTGTTTGTTTAAGTGCGTCTTTAATAAAATACGCAAATTGCATAAATGCCAATACAATTCCTAAAATGATCCCAATAACAACTATCCAAGATCCAACACCGAATTTAACATGTAAAAAGTTTGCGCCTAAAATACAAATTAACAACGGTACGGCTATATTAAGTCCTAATTGAGCTATCATAACCAAATTTCTCATTACTGAAAATGTTTTTGCTGCATATGTATTTTTATGTGTTTCGTCGCTGTTGAGATTTTTTTCAGCCATTTTGTGATCCTCCGAACAGAACGGCAGATGCTACTTATAATTTAGTATCTATTATATCCTACCATATTATCAATTTCAACTAATTTAAAATATTTATTCATATTTTCTGCCCAATAAGTTTTAATAGATATTGTTAATATTATAACAATATTTATATATAAATACAATATTTAAATTTCACAACAACAGGGCTTAAAAAAGCGCTGTTTTTTAAGCCCTGTTGCTTTAATTTTAACCTTAAATATAAAAGTTATACACTTTTTAAAGAGCATCCACTACCCAGACTAATCTCTTAAAATCAACATCCGCCGGGATAGTGCAGTCAGCGCCGATAACAAGACCTTTATTGTCACCGACCGCATTCACATAATCTGCAACAACATTTTTAGTAAACGTTGTTACTTCGTCATGTGTGCCGCTGTACAGTACACCGTGTGGCCTGTTGTCAAATCCGCCTACAACAGTTTTGCCGCCGAAAAACTGTTTACCCTCACTTAAACTCATATTTTCTATGAATACAGCCCAGTTTACAGCTTTTACAGGATAGTTCTGCCATACTTCAAGTCTGTTAGGGTCTCCTGCCCATCCGCAGCAGTGAAGCATATTGTAATCTGAAACGCTGTTAGCAATGTTCAGAACATGCATTTCACTCGGCGTTATAAGCTCTCTGTATTCGTCAAAGGTAAATCTGTCCTTTTCACCGCCCTGTACACAGAAATATATTCCTGTACAGCCTGCCTTTTCAATTACAAGTCGTGCAAGCTCAGCTACATCTTCTGCGATAATCTTCATGCCCTCCATAACGGCTTTCGGATTTTCCTTTAAATGTGCCATTACCATATCTTCGCCGCACCAGCGAATGACGGAAAACGGAGCGAATATGTTATAAAATGTACATCTATCAGGAGCTAAAACTTCATTTACACGCATAGCTCTTTCAAGCTGTTCAGCTATATATGGTGAGTTTTTGCCGACAGGTTTGATTTTTGTCCAGTCGGAGGCGTTTTTTACACCATAATCCATAGGCGGTCTGAAATATCCGTCACACATTATTTTTGCGTAGTCGACCTTGCTGTTTAAGTAATAGTCAAGATGTGATTGTATACATTTTTCACCGTACATATTTTCGCCGGTAAAGTGAAACCAAAATCCGACAGGTACTCTGTCAACCGGTTTTTGGTCAAAAGCAGAAATAAGTCTCGTTTTCTTGTCCATAGCTGTATACCCTCTTTAATGTGTCGAAAATAAAAGTATTTATATAAATTTTACTTTAAAATTTCTTCGATTGCATTCAGCTCATCAGATGTAAACTCAAGGTTGTTGAGAGCACCGATGTTATCGTCAATCTGTGAGAGTCTGCTTGCTCCGATTATAACAGAAGTAATCTCTTTACGGCGCAGAACCCATGATAAAGCCAACTGTGCCAACGATTGTCCTCTGTTTTTAGCAATTTCATTTAATTTCTTGGCTTTTTCAATTTTCTCATCAGTAACAGACTCAGGACGCAAAAATACGCTTGGACCTCCTGCACGTGAATCAGACGGGATACCGTTAAAGTATTTATTAGTTAAAAGTCCCTGTGCCAAAGGTGAAAATGCTATTGCGCCTACACCCTCTTCATCAAGCACATCTAACAGTCCGTCCTCTACCCAACGGTCGAACATTGAGTATCTCGGCTGATGAATAAGGCAATGAACACCCATATCCTTTAAAATATGTATAGCTTTTTTAGCATCTTCAGCTTTATAGTTGGATATACCTACATATAATGCCTTACCCTGTCTTACTATGTGAGCCAGTGCGTCCATTGTTTCCTCAAGCGGAGTGTCTGGGTCAGGTCTGTGATGATAGAAAATATCAACGTACTCAAGCCCCATACGCTTTAAGCTTTGGTCAAGACTTGCAACAAGATTTTTCTTTGAGCCCCACTCTCCGTAAGGTCCTGGCCACATGTAATATCCTGCCTTTGAGGAGATGATAAGCTCGTCTCTGTATGGCTTTAAATCCTTTGCAAGAATTTGTCCGAAAGTTTCCTCAGCAGAGCCCGCTGGAGGACCGTAGTTGTTTGCAAGATCAAAATGAGTTATTCCTCTGTCGAAAGCGCCCAAAACCATTTCACGGCTGTTTTCAAACACATTGCTTCCGCCGAAATTCTGCCAAAGTCCTAAAGATATTCTAGGGAGCAGTATTCCGCTTTTACCACAGCGTTTGTACTTCATGGTTTCATATCTTTTTTCATTTGCTATGTACATTGTTAACACCCCTTGCGAATTGATATTTAAAATATACTTAGATTTTATTCTTTTAATGTATATACAGTCAATATACTAAAGTTACAACTTTAAAAGAATTTCACTGTATAAAATCACGTTTTCACATTGGATTATGCGTTAAAAACATATCTATCAAGTCTGTCCATTGCCTCTTTTATACGTGAAAGCGGAGAAGCAAGGTTCATTCTTATATGGCATTTACCGTTAAACATTCTTCCGTCCTGCCATGCAACACCGACGTCATGTCCCATTTTCAAAAGCTCGTCGATAGACTTGTTGTGCTCACTGCACCACTCTGTACAGTCTATAAACAGCATATATGTACCCTGTGGTTTTGATACGTCTACGCCTTTAAAGTTTTTCCATATATAATCGCAGACATAATCGATGTTCTCTGTGAGCACCTGTTTTAATTCGTCTACCCATTCATATCCCTCAGGTTTATACGCACCGATAAGGGCGTGCATAGACAAGACATTCATTTCATTGTAGTGACACAGTGATGACTCCTTATTTACTCTGTCTCGAATCCACTTGTTATATATGATGTGATAGCTTCCGACAAGTCCTGCTAAGTTAAAAGTTTTGCTCGGAGCATACATTGCAACTGTTCTCATTTTAGCGTCCTCAGATACACTCTGAGTAGGAATATGCTTATTGTCGGCTAAAATGATATCCGACCAGATTTCATCGGAAACGACAAATACATCATATTTTTTGAAAAGCTCCATGGCTTTTTTTATCTCCCGCTCTTCCCACACACGTCCGCATGGGTTATGCGGAGAGCAGAATACAGCGGCATGTATATTGTTTTTCTTAATTTTTTCCTCCATGTCCTCGAAGTCCATGCGCCAAACATTTTCTTCGTCTTTTTTAAGGGGACTTAATACCATGTTATATCCGTTATTTTTTAATGATGCAGAAAAGCCTACATATGTAGGTGTATGCAGAAGTACGTTATCACCTTTTGAGCAGAATACATTTAGTGCGCTTACAACACCGCCGAGAACACCGTTTTCATATCCGATATGCTCCTTTTCAAGACCTGTTACACCGTTTCTTATATTGTGCCATTTAATTATGGAGTTATAGTATTCATCGCTTGCCGAAAAGTAACCGAAAGCAGGATGCGTCACTCTTTGAGTTATTGCCTCTTGAACGGTAGGTACAGTCGGAAAATTCATATCGGCAATCCACATAGGTATTGCGTCAAATCCGTCTTTAGGAGCCGCAGGTACTCCGTCTGAGCCCAGTGCGTCTATTGCTATTGCGTCCTTACCTTTTCTGTCCATTATAGTTGTAAAATCGTACTTCATAGATTAAAGCTTCCCTTCATTAAATTTATATATTATCTTTCTTTTTTCGCTCTGTTTTAAAGAAATATGAAAGTGAGGTTTTGGGAATTATTTTTCCTAAATTAAATGAAAACTTATCTTTTAAAAGCTCTTTTTCACTTGCAAGATAGTATTTTCCAAATAGTTTCATCTCACTTTTAAGAGCACATCCGTCAGAAAATACAAGTGTTATTACATTTGTATGCTTATCTTTTTTATATTCATCTTCAAACAGAATATCACCGTTTACACCTGGATTTATCATTATATTTTGTCCTGTTGAAAGCGCCAGCGACACCCATTTACCGCATGATTTTACATACATGACATCGGCATTTTGTACTTTGTTTTTAAATTCGCTTATCGGTATATTGAGATAATCTTCTTTATATGCAATAAACTTTTCTATTTTAAGCCCTGACAAATGCTCGTTAAAGCTATTTACCTTAAGGATGTATTCCGGTGTTTCCAAAAACTTCACTCCTTTCTAAATTCATACAGCATAGTGTAAATATTTGTGTATAAATCAAAACATATTTTTATATATTATCTATATAGTTTTACTGTATCATATTATTTATAATCGTACAAGTCAGATTATAAAATAAAAAATATTGCCATAAATGAATTTCCGCCAAGAATATTCTTGGCGGAAATAAATTATTTTGAAGATTTGTAATAATAGGCTCCGGAGAAATCAATGATGCCGTTTATTATAAGGCTGACACCAAAGAACATAATCACAGTTCTTGTAACGCCAAAAGGATTAAACAGCATGATTATTCCTAAAATTAGCGGAACTAACGCAGAAGCTATAAAAAGACCTGAGCCGGGTACTGAATTTTTTATACAGCTTATTATAAAAGGAATTTTAACAGCGCTCACAGCTACAAGCAAAATACCGAGTACAAACGGCAGAAAAGACAGAACTATATAAGCCTTAGTAAAGCAAATAATGGCGAGAAAGGCTGAGATAACTGTCGTTACAAGGGCGGATTTTACACCGATACCCTGTTTGTTTTTATTCTGCACATATGTCCATAGATTAAGTATAGCGAACAGAAGAAGGCAAGCCCCTAAAAGACTGCAGAATATTTTACCGCTGAGTTCCGGGAACAATACTAAAGCAAGTCCCAATAATACAGTTACTCCTGATGTTATGAAAGAAGGTTTTTGGTCGAATAAATTGTTGAACATAATTTAATCATTCCTTTCTTTTTTAATTTTGATATATTTTTTAAGCATTATACTTAAATAGAGTTATTTTTAGTTTTACACATCAATAAAGAATGTCATAATGTGCATTTGAAGTGATATCACGTCTGTCGTAATCAAAAACGACACCGATTTCACCGCTTTGTCCGCATATGTCTTTTGCGGCGGCACAAAAATATTCCGTATGCGCTACCCTGTGAATATATTTTGCGTCTTTTCCCTGCAATGACGGCAAGTGCTCTTTAACAAAGCTTTCATCTTTATAATTTTCAAGAATTTCATCTCGCTTATAAGGTGAACGCATAGTATCAGTAAGGCAATCAGGGAGCTTTTTCGGCTTTTCATGTCTGCACAAGTCAAACAGCATGAGTTCTTTCAGCAATATATCCTCTTCATCGGAAATAGAACGCGTACAGGCAAAGTCATACAAGATATCAAACAGTGCATAACGTGTTGTATTTATGTCAAAAAAGCCGTTTTCGCGCCTATATTCTGCAAACTTTTCATAGAAATCAAACGGCGTTTTTTCTCTTGATGAGAGCATTGCAACCGAATAAGTAAATTTAGTACTGTTGTAGTATATTTCAACAGTATCCTCTATGTCTTTAAGCTTCATTATTTCAAAATAATTGAGCTCATTTGTCTTTAAAACCTCATACGGCGCCTTTGCAGATGAGACAATTCCGTATCTGTCAGCGTCCCTGTTAAGCCCTGAGCCCTTTAACAGCTTTAAAAATCCAAGCTGGAACTGATGAGGTTTTAGAGCATATACATCGTTAAAGGATTTTCTAAAGGAATTATAGTTCTCAAACGGAAGTCCTGCAATTAAATCAAGGTGGAGATGAATATTTTTAGGCTTTGAGAGGATCTTTACAACATCTGAAATGCGCTCAAACGAAGCTGTACGGCATATTGTGTCGGCAGTTTTTTCGTTTGTTGTCTGTACACCTATCTCAAACTGAAAAAGTCCCGCTCTCACATCTGCTAAAAAGTCTGTACATTCTCTATCCAATAAGTCGGCAGACATCTCAAAGTGAAAATTGGTATATCCGTTGTCGTTTTCCTTTAAGAATTTCCATATTGCCATGGCGTGCTTTTTGTTGCAGTTAAATGTTCTGTCTACAAACTTTACCTGTCTTGGCTTATAATCCAGAAAACGTTTTAAATCTTTAAATACTAAATCAAGAGGCCTGAAACGTACACCTTTTTCCACTGATGACAGACAGTACTGACAGTTAAACGGACAACCTCTGGACGATTCATAATATAAAATTTTATTTCCGGCGTCGGAAAAGTCATCGCTGTACGGAAAATCCAAAAGTGCCATATCAGTTGGTTCCGCCATTGGATTTGATATTATTTTTTTAGTTATATTATCTCTGAAAATAAGCGACTTTACATTAAAAAGCGGTTCTTTTAAAAGAAATGCCCTGCACAGCATGCCGAAAGAGTTCTCTCCCTCGCCTGCCATTACACCGTCAGCAAAGCTGTTTTCTTCCAGAAATTTTTTTGCGTCATAACTTACCTCAGGTCCTCCGAAAAATATCGGAACATCAGGGAAAATTCGTTTGAAATCATCTGCTATACATTTTAGCATTTCAATATTCCAAATATAAGCGGAAAAACACAGCATGTCCGGCTTTTTCTTTGCAATATTTTCGAGTATATAATCAGTTGTATTATTTATTGTGTATTCACATGTTTCGATTACATCTCTGTCAATATTATAGTGATGTTCGGCATATTTTTTTAAATATCTTACAGCAATATTGGTATGTATATATTTTGCATTTACCGCAACCAGTAATATTTTCGGCATAATTATGCTCCTTTTTGTATTCCTAAAAGAAAAACGATGTTTTCGATATCAGTGTTTCAATAAACTTAAATCTTTTGCTTTGAGTTTATTATACCACGTGACTGTATTTGTGATAAGTGGGTTTTGTAAATATACTTGACTTTTTATATTATTTGTATTACTATTGATAATACAAATAATATAATGCGAAAGGAGATTATAATATGATTTTACAAATAAATATGACCGATTCCACGCCGATATATATCCAGATACGAAATCAGATTGTTATGGGTATAGCTGACGGGAAAATAGCGCTTTCTCAGCCGCTTCCGTCTGTAAGACAGTTAGCGGATGAGCTAGGTGTAAACATGATGACTGTAAATAAGGCTTATACGCTTTTAAAGAGCGAGGGATATATAGAAACAGACCGCAGACACGGTGCAAAGGTCTGTTCAAAAATAAACTTCTCCCCTTCTTTTTCCCTTCAGCTGAATAATGAGCTTGAAATGCTTATTGCTCAGTCACGTGTAAGAGGAATGGAAAAAGAAACATTTTTAAAAAAATGTGCTGATATATTTGAAAGCTTTGAAAGTAAAACTCAACTAGGCGCTGAAAATTCATATAACATTTAAAGGAGGTTTAGATATGACCACCGTAATTTTTGGCTCAGTAGCTATCATTATGATTGCAGTAATATATTTGCAAACAGTCGATTCCCTTAAAATGCGCAGTGGAATTATTTTAACTATGTCCTTTCCGTCATGCGCTGCTGATGATACGGATATTAAATCTGTAATAAAGAATATAAAAACCTCTCTCAGAAAGCTCTGTATAATCTCTTTTATTCTGTTTTTGCCGATAGTGTTTACAGTAAAATATGTGTCTATATCGATAATTTACTTATTTGTTTGGTCCGTATGTTTTTTCATAGCGTTTAACACATTTATTAAAAAAGCAAACCTTCATCTACTAAAAATTAAATCGCAAAAAGGTTGGTGTCAGCCTGAATGTGAAAGTGAGATACGCAGAGTTGACCTGAATGCCGTGTATAGCAAAAATAAATCTGCTGTATCAAAATTATGGTTTATTCCCGCCGCTGTAATTACGTCTGTCAATATAGGACTGTGTTTTTATTCTGAAAGTTTTATGCCCGTTACAGCCATCGCATCACTTTTTGAGCTTATTACAGTCTATATCTGCTATATATATACTCTGCGAGTGACAACAAAAATTTACTGCGAAAACAGTGAAAAAAACGCATTGCTCAACAAAATAACTACACATTCGTGGAGTCTGTTGTGGGTGTTGACAGCCAATATACAGTCTGTTCTTTTGTTTTTAGGCGGCTTTTTTATAGAATATATACCGGTTATAGTATTTTTGGCTTGCTTGTTTTTAATCTCAGGCATACTTATATCCGCTTTTTATATAAGAAGAACACAGAGTAAAATATTAAATGATGAAGATGAAATTTTACACTGTGACAACGATGATATGTACTGGATAAGCGGAAGCTACTCAAACCCTAATGACAGCAGACTTTTAGTAGAAAAAAGAATCGGTATAGGCTTTACATTCAATAAAAAAAATAAAAAGGGCAAGATAATAAC